>JANMLN010000110.1:0-10202 GCA_031372565.1 Gemmatimonadota bacterium
GCGGCCACGGCGGCGGTGTCTGTTCCCCGCGCGCGCGGGGATGAACCGCCCGAGGCATTCGTGGACGCGATGTTGATCGCCTGTTCCCCGCGCGCGCGGGGATGAACGGCCGCGCGCACGGCATGGCTGGCGTACGAGGTCTGTTCCCCCCGCGCGCGGGGCTGAACCGCAGTTCACGCAGATGCAGCACCCCGTCAAGCGGGGGCGCTACGCACCGGGTGGATGGAACGCGAGCACGGGGACCGCGAGCCGGGCGATGATCGTTTCGGTCACGCTGCCCAGCAGGAAGCGCATCAAGCCGCTGCGACCATGCGTGCTGATGGCCACGAAGTCGGGGGCATGACTGGTGACGGCCTCTTCGATCGCGCTCGGCGTGGCCACGTTGGCCGTGACCTCGACGTCGACGGTGAATCCCTCGGCGCGCAGGGTGTTGGCGACGCCGTCGAGATAGTCGCGCGCGGCCGCCAAATCGCCCTCGAGGGCGAGGGAATCGGTCATCGAGACGGGCATTGGCGTGGGGGCCAGGTCGACCGTGACCGGCGCGACCATGCGGAAGAGCGTCACGCGCCGCGCGCCCGAGAGCAGCATGGTTGCCGCCGGGATCACCGCCTCGGCCAGCGCCGTGCCGTCGAGCGGGACGAGCACGTGTTGGAGCGAGCGCGGCGCGGCAGGGGCGGCCCCATCCACCGGGTGCAGCAGCAGCACGGGAATGGGTGCCTCGCGCGCGAGTTCCTCGGCCACGGAGCCCATCGCGGCGCGCGCCAATCCGCTGCGGCCGTGGGTGCTCGTCACGATCAGGCGTACGTCGTGGGCGCGGGCGTAAGCGATGATGGCACGGACCACGCTGCCCTCCAGCAGGGCGGCGTGCACGGGACGATGCGCGTATCGGCGCAGGTCGGCCGCCGTGGTCTCGAGCTCCAATCGCTGGTCCTTGCGGGTCTCCTCCTCGAAGGCGGCATCGATCACCGGCATCGGGGTGATCGCGTCCATCGAGGGCACGGCGACCAGTTCGTGGACGCGCACGACATGCACGTCGGCGTTGAGCGCGGTCGCGGCCGTGAGGGCGAGCGGGATCGCCGACTCGGCGAAGCGGGAGCCATCGAGGGGGGTCAGGACGGCGGTCATATGGGCCTCGTGTCGGGTGTCTCCCGTACACTACGCAACCTGACCACGGGGCGCTACGGGCCTCGGCCCGACACGACGACAGGGTTACCCCGATACATCCCCGGATCGCAGGCCCATACTCGGCGTCGGCCGGAGCGCCACCGACATGCGCAGGCCCGGCATCGTCGCCATCCGCTTCTGGAGCCGTTGCAAGCCGTCGTACGCCGCGTACTTGAAGCTCTCGCCCAGCGTCGGGTAGTTGAACACGGACTGGATGAACAGGTCGAGCGTGGCACCGAAGTGCATGGTGCAGCTCACCACGTGGATCAGCTCGCTCGCGCCTTCGCCGACGACCGTGGCGCCGAGGATCAGCTGGGTGCCGGGGTCGAACAGCAGCTTGATGAACCCCTCCAGTTCGCCGATGATCTCGCCGCGCGCGTTCACCTTGAAGCTGGCTTTCCCGATTTCGTAGTCGGTCCCCTCGGCGCGCAGCGAATCTTCCGTCGCCCCCACCATGGCCACTTCGGGAATGGTCCAGACGGAGTACGGCACGAACCGCGACACTTCGCGCTTGTATTGCAGGTCGAACGCGTGGCAGATCGCCACGCGCGCCTGTTCCATGCTCACGCTGGCGAGCGCGGGATAGCCGATCACGTCGCCCGCGGCGTAGATGTTCGAGGTGCTGGTCCGGTAGAACGGATCGGTCTCGATGTAGCCGCGGGGGTTCACGGTCACTCCCGCTGCGTGGAGGTCGAGTTCGTCGGTATTGCCGCGCCGACCCACGGTGACCAGCACGCAGTCGGCCTGCAGGGTGCTCTCGTTGCTGAGCATGACGTCCGCGACGCCATCCTGTACCGTCACGCCGAGGACCTCGGTGTTGTCCATGACGCTGATCCCCAGGCGCCGTGTCATGGCGGTCTCGAGGGCGTCGGAGGCATCGGGGTCGAGCTGCTGCAGCAGCCGCGAGCGCGAATTCACGAGCGTCACCTTGCAGCCGAGGGCGGCAAAGATGCTGGCGTACTCGGAGCCGATCACACCGCCGCCCACCACGATCATCCGCGTGGGAATCTTTTCGAGGCGCAGCACCGAGTCCGAGTCGACCACCACGACATCGTCGAACGGATAGGCCTCGGGGCGCAGCGGGGCCGACCCCGTGACCACGAGAAAGACCTCGCCGGTGATGCGTCGCACCGGCTGGCGGTACGAGCGCACCTCGACGGCATTGGGGCCGATGAAGTGGGCGAGCCCCTGCACCTTCTCGATGCCGTGCCGATCGAGGTTCTGGTTGATCCGTTCCCACTCCGCTTCGACGACCGCGCGCTCGCGATACATGAAGTCGGAAATGGTGATGTCGCTCTTGACCGTGTAGTCGACCCCGTACAGGCCGCGCTGGCGAAGTCCGGAGAAGTAGAGGGCGGTCTCCCGGAGCGTCTTGCTCGGAATCGTGCCGGTGTTGACCGCGGCACCGCCCGGCCGGGGCGACTTGTCGATCAGGCAGACGCGCTTCCCGAAGTAGGCAGCCTGCGCGGCCCCCTTCTCGCCGGCGGGGCCGCCGCCGATGACCACGAGGTCGAAATGGTCCGGATGTGGAAGGAGGTCTGCACTCATGCCGCAGGGCACTCGGGGACAGCGATCACGCGACATCCGGAAGAGGGGAACCGGAGGTGGCACGCGCACACGCGCGGCATCCGCTGACCGATTCAGTGTCTGCGCTACGATGACGATTCCCGTGGCGCTCTGCAACAGCGAAGCCGAATGCGTCCCGAACGGGACGCCGGGAGGCCGGGTGACGGTCATCGGGAGGGTCGCTAGCTTTCCTGTCCTATGGCGCAAACCGATCCCGGCTTCACCTACGTACGCAAAGGCTTCGGCCTCAAGGCTGAGGTGCAGGACACCTTGGCCCAGGACTACAACGGGCAGCTGGTGGACCTGTTGCGGGCCCGCGAGTACACGCTGGAGGCGGGCGGGGTGACCGTGCGGCTGGCCCGCGAGTTCGGGTTCTGCTACGGGGTGGAGCGCGCGGTGGACTACGCGTACCAGACCCGGCGCAAGTTCCCCGACAAGCGCGTCTTTCTGGCCGGGGAGATCATCCACAACCCGCATGTCAACGCGAAGCTCAAGGAGATGGGGGTCATCTTCCTCGACTCGCTGACGGACGGCAGCGGCTTCGACTTCACGGGGGTCGAGGCGCCGGATGTGGTGATCCTGCCAGCGTTCGGCGTGACGATCCGCGATTTCGAGGTCCTGCGCGGGATTGGCTGCGTGGTGGTCGACACGACCTGCGGGTCGGTGCTGAATGTGTGGAAGCGGGTGGAGAGCTACGGCCGCGACGGCTTCACGGCGCTCATCCACGGCAAGTATTACCACGAGGAAACGCGCGCGACGGCGAGCCAGATGGAGAAGTACGCTGGCGGGCGCTGGATCGTGGTGCGCAGCATGGACGAAGCGCAGCTGGTGATGGCTTTCATCGAGGGGAAGGCGGACCGTGCCGCGTTCCTCGAGACGTTTGCAAAGGCGATGAGCACCGGGTTCGACCCGGAGCGCGATTTGCAGCGGATCGGCGTGGCGAACCAGACGACGATGCTCGCGCGCGAGTCGCTGGCGATCGCGGCCGAGGTGGGCAAGTCGCTGGAGCGGCGCTACGGCGTGAGCCACGTGGCGGACCACTTCCGGTCGTTCGACACGATCTGCAGCGCCACGCAGGACCGGCAGGACGCGGTCAACGACCTGCTGACCGAGCCGCTCGACGTCATGGTGGTGATTGGCGGATACAACTCGAGCAACACGATCTCGCTGGCGGCGCTGTGCAGCGAACGGGTGCGGACCTATCACGTGGCCGACGCCACCTGCATCGACGTCGCGCGCGGTGCGATCCGGCACCTCCCCACCGGGAAGTACGACGAGGTGGAGGAGCTGGCCTGGCTGCCGACCGGGACGATTCGTGTGGGGATCACGGCCGGGGCGAGCACGCCGAACAACAAGATCGGCGAGGCGGTCGCGCGGGTGTTCGCGAGCCGCGGCGTGGAGCTGGCGCAGCTCACGGGGTGAGCGCGCCGTCGTCCTGAGCGCGCCGTCGTCCTGAGCGAAGCGAAGGACCTGCTTGTGCTCTTGGCGGGGAAGAAAAAGCTGGTCCTTCGCTTCGCTCAGGACGACAAAAAGTGGTGTCCGGCTTGACCGGAGGCCCGCTCTCGCAGTATGCTCGGAATGTCGGTCCCGTCCCGACCGGCACGCCCACACTCATGATCCGCGATTGACCGCGATGGCATCGGCTTTCAGGCCGAGGCCCACGCGTTCGTTTCGCGCTTTCCCGAGGCCAGCATGAAGCTGATCGTCGCCATTATCCGCCCCGAGAAGCTGGCCGATGTGAAGGGCGCGCTCTTCCGGGCGGGCGTCACGGGCATGACCATCTCGCGCGTGACCGGCCACGGCGGCGAACGTGAAGTGGTGCAGCAGTACCGCGCGCAGACCATCGTGCTCGATTTCCACGAGAAGATCCGGATCGAGATGGCCTGCTCCGAGCCGTTCGTCGAGGTCTGCATCCAGGCCATTCTCGCGTCGGCCCGCTCGGGGGGCGTCGGGGACGGCAAGATCTTCGTGCAGTCACTCGATCAGGTCATCCGGATCCGCACGGGCGACCGCGACGTCGCGGCGCTGACGCCGGTGAACGCCGAGGAAGTCCAGCGGGCATCGAAGATGATGCTGGCGATCACGGACGAGGAGCTGACATGACACCCGCCGCCATCTCCGCCGGTGACACCGCCTTCGTGCTCATGTCGACGGCCTTCGTCATGCTCATGGTCCCGGGGCTCGCCTTCTTCTACGGCGGCCTGGTCCGCGGCAAGAGTTCGCTCAACACGCTGCTCATGAGCCTCGGGGCGCTCGGCGTGGTATCGGTGCAGTGGGTGCTCGTCGGCTACTCCCTGTCGTTCGGGCCCGGCAGCAAGTGGATCGGGTCGTTCGCGTGGGCAGGTCTTGCCGGGGTGGGCGCGGCGGCCAATCCCACCTATGCGGCGACGATTCCGCACGTCGCCTTTGCCGCCTATCAGGCCATGTTCGCGGGGATCACGGTCGCGCTCATCTCCGGCGCGGTGGTCGAGCGCATGAAGTTCTCGGCCTTCCTCCTGTTCGGGCTGCTCTGGACGTTCGTGGTGTACGATCCGCTCGCGCACTGGGTGTGGGCGGATGGCGGGTGGCTCCGGACGCTGGGCGCGCTCGATTTTGCCGGGGGCACCGTCGTGCACATCAGCGCGGGGACGTCGGCGCTCGTGGCCGCGGTCGTGCTGGGCAAGCGCCGCGACTTCGGTCGGTCGAGCATCGTGCCGCACAACGTGCCGTTCACCCTGCTCGGCGCCGGCCTGCTCTGGTTCGGCTGGTTCGGATTCAATGGCGGCTCGGCGCTCGCCGCCAACGACGTGGCCGCCAATGCGCTGCTCACCACGCACACGGCAGCCGCGTCGGCGATGGTGACCTGGCTGCTCATCGACCTCCTGCGCTCGGGACGAGCAACCGCGGTGGGCGCGGCGACTGGAGCGGTGGTCGGTCTGGTCGGCATCACGCCAGCGGCTGGCTTCGTGACGCCCATGGCGTCGATCGCGATCGGCGCCGCCTGCTCGTGCCTCTCGTACGCCGCCATCCAGTTCCGGCCCAAGCTCAAGATCGATGACGCGCTCGACGTCTTCGCCTGTCACGGTGTGGCCGGGATTGGCGGCGCGATCCTGACCGGTGTCTTCGCGACCAAGGCGGTCAACCCGGCAGGGGCCGACGGCCTCTTGGCAGGAAATCCCGGACTCGTCGTCGTGCAGCTCACGGCGGTTGCGGCGACGATCGTCCTGTCCGCGGCCGCGTCCTGGGGCATTCTGCAGCTCGTCCACGGGCTCATGGGGCTCCGCGTGCCGCTGGGCGACGAGGTCATGGGCATCGACCTCGCCGAGCATGGCGAAGAGGCCTACCATGGCAGCGGCGTTGGCGACCTCGTCGGGAATGTGAGCAGTCTGGGAGACAGCGTGGTGCTGCCCGTCACCGAGACGGACTCCGCGTTCGCACTTCGACGCACGTAGTGTGACATTTCCGGGACCGGCCAGCCCGCAGGGAGAGCAATCCTTGCGGGCCGACCGGATGTCCAACGGGTACCTGTGCGCCAGCGGTATATCGACCGTGGCCCCAGCCCCGAGATGCCTCCCGCCTCCGACCGAACCCTCCGCGTGCCCGTAAGCGATGTGCGTGCGCTCCTGCAGCGCGCACTTGGCGACGCGTATGCCATCGAGCGCGAGCTCGGTGGCGGCGGCATGGCGTACGTGTTCGTCGCGCTCGATCGGGCACTCGAGCGGCGTGTCGTCGTGAAGGTCCTGCCGCCGGAACTCACGGCCACCTTGAGCGTCGAACGGTTCCGTCGCGAGATCCTCATGGCGGCGGCCATGCAGCACCCGCACATCGTACCCGTGCTCTCGAGCGGCGTGGCCGAAGGACTGCCGTACTTCCTGATGCCGTTCGTCGAAGGGGAATCGCTGCGCGAGACGGTGCGGCGCGGGCCGATGGCCATTCGCGAGGTCGTCAACGTGCTGCGGGACGTCGCGCGCGCGCTGGCCTTTGCCCACGAGCGCGGCGTGGTGCATCGCGACATCAAGCCGGACAACGTGCTGCTCACGTCGGGTTCCGCGACCGTGACCGACTTCGGCGTGGCCAAGGCGCTCACGTCGGCGCGCACGCCGTCGCGCTTTCACGAACACGGCACGCTCACGGGGCAGGGGATGTCGCTCGGGACGCCGGCGTACATGGCCCCCGAGCAGGCGGCCGGTGACCCCGACGCTGATCACCGCGCCGACATCTATGCGCTGGGCATTGTCGGGTACGAGATGCTCACGGGAAAGCCGCCGTTCACGGGCAAGAGTCCCCAGGCGCTCCTTGCCGCGCAGTTGGCCGAGGTCCCGGTTCCGGTGCAGCAGAAGCGGAAGGACGTGCCCGATGCCCTCGCGGCGATCGTGATGCAATGCCTGGAGAAGGACGCCGACGCCAGACCGCAATCGGCGGAGGCGCTGGTGGAGCGGCTGGAGGATCCGGCCGTCGTGAGCGGCACCTTCTCCACCGCATCGCGCGACGCCATGGCGGCCGCTGCGCTCAAGCGCGGACCGATGCTGGCGGTGGCCATCGCCATTGTTGCGCTGGCCGGCATCGGTGGGGCGCTCATGATGCGCGCGCGCGACGAGCGCGCGGGGAGCGTGTCCGGGGCGGTGAGTCCGGTCGCTGCGGCGCCCGCGCCCAACTCGCTCGCGGTGCTGCCGTTCACATCGATCGGGCCGGACACGCAGGACGTGTATCTGGCGGAGGGGATCACCGCGGAGCTGACCTCCTCGCTCTCTCGGATCGCGGGGCTGCGCGTGGCGTCGCGCATGCAGGCGAGCGACCTCCGGCAACAAGGGGGCGACATGGCCGCGCTTGGCCGGGCGCTCAGTGTCGCCAACCTGCTCGAGGGGACGGTCCAGCGCGACGGCAAGCGGCTGCGTCTGACCGCGCGCCTGGTACGCGTCGCGGACGGGATCACGCTCTGGAGCGACGTGTTCGAGCGCGAAGCGACGGATGTGTTCAGGGTGCAGAGCGCGCTGGCGCGGTCGATCACGCAGGCGCTCACGCCCGAACTCGCGTCGGTGGACACGACGCAGGGGGCCGAGCGCGAGGTGGACCCGCGGGCGTATGACGCGTACCTGCGCGGGCGCGAGTTGTTGTCGCGGCCGGGGCCGGGGTCGCTGCAGGCGGCGCAGGCGCAGTTCCGCGCCGCGATCGCGCGCGACGCGAGCTTTGCGCTGGGCCATGCCGGGTTGGCCGACGCCTACGCCATCCAGACGATCATGTCGCCAGTGCCGAGCGATTCGAGCGTCACGACGGGGCTGCGCGAGGCGGAGCGGGCGCTCGCGCTCGACAGCACACTTGGCGAGGGGTATGCGGCGCGCGGCCACCTGCGCTCGCTCTCCGGCGACGGTGCGCGGGCGGAGGCCGATCTGGCACGCGCGGTGAAGCTGGCGCCGGCCTATGCCAACGGGCAGCTCTGGTACGGTGAGCATCTGGCCCGCAGCGGGCGCGCCACCGAGGGGTTGGTCTCGCTGCGCAAGGCGCGTGCGCTCGACCCGAATTCGCCGATCATCGCGGGGTCGCTCGCGCTCGCCTACGCCTCGGCGGGCAAGGCCGACTCGGCGCGGCTGCTGGCCGACGATCTGGTGGAGCTCGATCCGTCGATTCCGATCGCGCGCGCGGTGCGTGCGCGCGTGATGCGCGACGCGGGCGACGAGCGCGGATCGCTGAAGGAACTCGAGGCTGCGGTCTCGCTCTCGGGTGGCGGGGCTCCGTTTGTCGGTCTCTTGGGGGGCGCGTACGCCGAGGCCGGGCAGGCGGCGCAGGCGCAGGCCGCGCTCTCGCGACTGCTCAAGCTGCCCAACGCGCCGGGGGCACCGGGCGCAATCGCGGTGGTGTACCTCGGGCTGCGAGATACGGCCAACGCGCTGCGCTGGCTGGTGAAGGCGGCGGAGCGGAAAGACGTGCTGTTCCGCGTGAGCACGCTGGCGGACCGGGAGTTTGATCAGGTGCGGACCGACCCGCGGTATGCGGAGGTGGCCAAGCGGTTGGGGTTGCCGGGGGCGGTCGCGCCGACGGGGGGCGCGCTGGCGCCGAAGTAGGGCGGGTCAGGGGGGCGGTCGAGTCGTTGCTTGTTGCCTGGTGGAAGCGTTGCTTCTTGCCTGACACAGGCGTGGCATCGTGACGAGACAGCGGGACGGTCAGCTGAAGTCCGCGGCCGGTTCCCTCCGCGCGGTCCGCGCCGCAGCTTTGCGCTGTCTCTCACTCCCGACTCGCCATGCGCCTCGCACTCCGCGCCGCCGCCGCACTTTCGCTGCTGGCCGCTCCCGCTCTCCCCCTGCACGCACAGGCCGCCCCCAAGGTCACCGCGATCAAGGCCACGCGCCTGATCGTTGGTGACGGCACGCAGATCGACAACCCGGTCGTGATCGTCACGGGGGAGAACATCACCGCGGTGGGCACGGCCGCGAAGGTGAGCATCCCGAAGGGCGCGACGATCATCGACCTGACCGGACACACGATCCTGCCCGGGCTCATCGACTGCCATACGCACATCACGTCGTACGACGCCGACGGCGGCGACATGTCGGTGCTCAAGGAGACGGCGGCGCATCAGGGCGTCTACGGCACGATCAACGCCAAGAAGACGATCGACGCGGGGTTCACCACGATCCGCGACGTCGGCGCCACGCACTTTGCCGATGTCGCGGTGCGCGACCTGATCGCGAAAGGGGTGATGCCGGGGCCGCGCCTCTATGTGGCGGGGCCGTCGCTGGGCATCATCGGTGGCCACGCCGACGTGAACGGGTGGAGCCCCGATCTCAACATTCCCGGCACCGGCGTGATGGTGACCGGTGTGGATGAGGTGCGGCGCCAGGTGCGCACCAACGTGAAGTTCGGCGCCGACCACATCAAGCTGACCGCAACCGGTGGCATTCTCTCGAGTGGCGACGCGGTGACGGCCTCGGCATTCGCCGATGACGAGCTGCGTGCGGCGGTGCAGGAGGCGAACAAGCTCGGCCGACGCGTGGCGGCGCATGCGCACGGCGCGGATGGACTCCTGCAGGCCGTGAATGCCGGCGTGAGCAGCATCGAGCACGGTTCGCTGATCGACGATCGGGGGATCGCGGCCATGAAGACGCACGGCACGTATCTCGTGCCGACGCTGCTCATCCTCGAGGACATCATCAAGAGCGGCGTGAAGAACGGCACGCCGCAGTACGCGATCGACAAGGCGAAGGCGATCGAGATCGACCGCAACAAGCGGCTGCGCGCGGCCTACCAGCAGGGCGTCAAGTTCGCGTTCGGCACCGATGCCACGAGCGACATCCACGGCCGCAACGGGGAGGAGTTCGCCCTCATGGTGCGCATCCTCGGCGCCACGCCGATGGACGCGATCACGACCGCCACGAAGAACGGGGCGGACCTGATCGGGATCGGTGACAAGACCGGCACGATCACGACGGGGAAGTGGGCCGACATCATTGCCGTCGAGGGGAATCCGCTGGACGACGTGCGGAAGCTCGAGACGGTGG
>JANMLN010000159.1:0-2640 GCA_031372565.1 Gemmatimonadota bacterium
GCCGCGCCGCCGCGCCGCCACGACGCCACGCCGCGAGAGAGAGTACGTCGGGAATAGACGGCCCCTCCCTTTGGCGCCGCCACGGCGACGCCCACGAGATGCGCAACGCCTTCACTGGATCACCTGGATTCCCAGATGTTCCGCGAGAGAGGGAGGCAGTCCGTGAAATCGCAGCGCCCAGCAGACCGATCCATCGGCGGCGTTGCGCCGGAGGTGGTCGAGCCGGTCGCGGCGACGATGAGCCCGCCGCGACCGGGTCGGCGTGGCGAGAGGCGCAGGAGCCACCGGAGACACCCGACTGCTCGCGTCCACGCGCAGACTCTCCAGGGCTTCACGCAGCGAGCGACGGGCGTCCGCGGCAGCTGTGTCCAGCCACAGCAACGACGACCCGGCGGCGGGCCCGGTCAGCGACGACGGCTGCGCACCGCGCTCAGGGGGCTCCGGCGGCATCACCACGCGCAGTGACACGCGGATCGAACCGTTGACCCCGCGCGTCACCTCCACGAAGGGCACTCCCACCGCGATGTCGATCCGACGGCCGACCGAGTGCGCCTTCGGTTCGTCCTCACCGCGACAGGCGGCGCGGCGCGCGCAGGCGGCACAGAATTGCCGAGGGACCTCGTGCCTCTCCCGTGGGCCGCTGGCCCGAGGGCGCACTTCGCGCAGCAGCATCAGATGGCCCTCCGGGCAGTGCATCGCCCCCTGCTCGTCTCGCTCGAAGCGCAGCACAGACGCCTTGGCGTTCGGCGCCGTCGCGGGCGAGGGCTCCTGCGGCGCCGTGGACGGGTCGGCCGCCGCCTCATCGAGCAGCTCCGGCGTGGGCTGTGCGAGGGCGGGCGCAGCAGGCGCCGCCGCGGGCGAGGGCTCGGCCTGGGGGCTGGGGGTCGCCGCGTCGGAGGCGGAGTCGTCACACGGCGTAGGCTGGATCGAGGCCGTCTGCGCGGCCGCTGCGGCGCGCCGGAGTTCCACGAGGTTCACCGAGACGAGCGCGGGCAGGGTCTGCACGTCGGTGGTGAAGTCGGTGCGACGGCACGGCGCGTCCGCTGCCTCGGTGCGGCTCCCGAGCCAGATACGCAGGTTCCAGACCCACTGCCCGACCAGGTGCCACAGGCGCTGGCCCTGGAGGCTGTCGCAGGCCCAGTGGCTGACCGGCAGCTCACGCTCCTCCTGCGCCAACGCGGCCTCGAACTGGCCGCGGTGCAGGTAGAGCGCCACCACGTCCGCCGCGTGCAACGAGCTGGGCGGCCGGTCCGTGGCGAACAGCTCGAAGACGTCGTTACCGACGCGGTGCCCGACGCGGTGCTTGCGGTCCGCCGGGAAGGCCGCCCGCGTGATGACCAGGCGCACCGTCCGCGAGCCGCCCTTGAGCGACGACCACTGGACCTCCGGCGCGTCGAAGACCTCGCGCGTCACCCCGCTGTCGGCGTGGGTCATGGCCACCGTGGTGCCGGCGGCCAGAGCCGCCTGAACCGCGGGGGCGTCCAGCAGCTGGTAGTCGGCGCATCGCACCAGGAACCCTTCCTGCGTCTGCGCGATCTGGTCGACCTGTGTGAGCGCCCCGTGCTCGCCGTCGCCGCGTAGGACGCATCGTCCCCGCGGTATTCCATGCGCGTCCGCATAGACTGCGACCTGCTGCGCGGCCCAGTGGATCATGGGCCCGCGGTGACCGTTGCCCGGCATCGGGAGGCTGCCGAGGAACTCCTGGGTGTGGCTCTGCTGGATGACCATGCGGTTCATGATGAGATCGGCCCGCTTGCGTCCCGTGTAGCCCGGCGCGGTGGCCTCCTGACGGCGTCGCCGCGCCGGTCGATCCTCGGGTCCGTCGGGCAGCTCCCGTTGCAGCAAGGCCTCCCGCGTGGCGTCGGCGTCGAAGACCCAGAGCCGGTTGCCTTCGCGATCGATCAGGCCCCCTGCGCACTGGCCGCGGAGGCCGAAGTGGCAGACGGCGGACAAAAAAGGGTCTGCATGGCGTCCATGGCATCAGCGTCGAGGGCCTTGAGGAAGCGTGAGGCCGCCGAGGTGGAGACCATGGCGCGGCGCCCCCAGAGGTGCGGGAGTACGCGCTCGACGGGCCGGAGGGCGCGGCGGGCGTGGTTGAGGGCGGAGTTTCCGACGTGAGCAGCGAGCATGAGGAGGACGACGTCGACGGCGGCGGAGGCGTCGACCCGCCGTGCCAGCAGGAGCGTGGAGCAGAGCGGGATGAGGACGAGGTGGTGACTGAACCATCGGGCCAGCAGCGTGAGCTCCGCGAACCACGGCGGCGGGAGCTGCTCGCGCTCGGAAGTGGTCTCCAGCTGCATCGACGGGGTAGGATCGGCGCTCTCGGTGGGCATGGCATCCTCCTGGCTTGGTAACCGAAGGGTACATGTCTGCCGAGAGCTCCAGTAGATCCGCGCGGTTACGCGGAGGCGTTGCGCATCTCGTGGGAGCTCCGCGAGCCTCTCCCCCTCCCCCGTCCAGTCCCCGCACATGCCGCGGGTGCTTCCGCCCGAGCACACCCTTGTCGCGTCGCCGCGCCGTGCGCCACCAATGCCACTGGCGGTGGCGCCCCGTGGCGCCCCGTTTAACGCGGCATGAAGCCGCGGCGCCCGCCCCGCCCGGAGACCGTTGACCCTGCCCCAGCCCGCGCGCCCCCCCGCC
>JANMLN010000122.1:0-8253 GCA_031372565.1 Gemmatimonadota bacterium
AGCGCGGCTCGAACGAAAACACCAACGGGCTGCTGCGGCAGTACCTCCCCAAGGGGAAAGACTTCCGCGGGGTGACACAGGACGAGCTGGACACCATCGCGTGGAAGCTCAATACCCGCCCCCGGCAGACGCTCGGCTTCCGCATGCCGGGGCAGGTCTTCAATTCAACTGTTGCACTGACCGACTGAAATCGCCGGTCCTTCGCTGCGCTCAGGACGACACGCAGGCTGCGCTCAGGACGACAGGGGGGCGACTGCGGCAATCAACCGCTCGACTTCGCCCGACGTCGTGTAGCACGCCGCCCCCGCGCGCACCAACCCGTCCGCGGTGTGTCCGAGCTTCTCCACCACCGTCGTCGCGTAGAAGTCGCCGTTGCTCACGAACACCGCCTGCTCGGCCAGCGCCAATGCCACGTCGCGTGACGCACGCCCCGCCACGGTGAAGCTCACCGTGCTCGTGCGCGCCTCGGTCGGCAGCGGGCCGTACGTGGTGACACCGCGCAGCGACGAGAGTCCGGTCCAGAGCTGCTCGACCAGTTCCTGCTGCCGTTCGTGCATGGCCTCGAACGCATGCACCAGCCGCTCGCGCCGAGTGGCGCCGTCGCCGATGCCGGCCAGGTAGTCGACGGCGGCGTGCACGCCCACGATCGACTCGTGGCTCTGTGTCCCCGTCTCGAGTCGGTCCGGCGCCTCATCGGGCGCGGGCAGAAGCTTCGGCACCTTCACGCGATCGAGCAGCGCCTTGCGTCCCCACAGGACGCCGATGTGCGGCCCGTAGAACTTGTAACCGCTGCACGCGAGAAAATCGCAGCCCATCGCCTGCACGTCGGGCAGGATGTGCGGGGCGTAATGCACGGCATCGACAAAGGTGAGCGCCCCGGTGGCCTTCGCCATGGCACACGCCGCCTGCACGTCGTTCACCGTGCCCAGCGCATTCGAGGCCGCGCCGATCGCCAGCAGTCGCACCGGCCCGGTGAGCTTGCGCGCGAGATCATCCCAATCGAGCTGGCCCGTGGCCGGGTCCATGCGCACCACGCGCACCTCGACGCCGCGTTCCGTCTCGAGGTCGCGCCAGGGCGCCTGATTCGCATGATGATCCAGCTCGGTGATCACCACTGCATCGCCCTTCCCCCACTCGCGGCCGAGACCGCGCGCCAGGTGGAAGGTGAGCGTCGTCATGTTCTGCCCGAACACGATCTCGTCCGGCTGCCCGTTCACGAAATCGGCCATCGCCTGGCGCGACGCGGCAATCATCGTGTCGGTCTCGACCGACGACGGATACGCCCACCCCGAGTTCGAGTTGTGGTTGAGCAGATAGTTGCTCATCGCGTCGGCGACCGCGCGCGGCACCTGCGTGCCACCCGGACCGTCGAAGTAGGCCACATGCATCCCGTTGTGCCGACGATCGAGCGCCGGAAAATGGATGCGGATCCCTTCGGTGGTGAGCGCCGGGCGGCGCGGCGTGAGCGTGGCGGTCATGACAGCAGTCCTCTCAGGAGATTTCGGTGGCCGACCAGCGCTCCACGCACTGGACCGCTTCGACATGGTCCGCCTCTTCACCGAGCAGCGTGTGTGCGGCACGGAAGAGATCGGCGGTGAGCTGGAGCAACGGGGCACTGGTTGCCGTGTCGCGTGCGACCTGCGCCGCGATGCCGATGTCCTTGTCGAGCAGCGCCAGCCGAAAGGTCCGCGGAAAGGCCCGCGTGAGCACGCGCTGCGGAAAGAGGTTCATGCTCGCGTTGCTGCGCCCGCTCGAGGCGTTGATCACGTCGATCGCGAGCGCGGGATCGACGCCGGCCTTCTTGAGCGCGGCCAACCCCTCGGCCGTCGACCAGATGTGAATGGCCAACAGGGCGTTGTTCACGCTCTTGAGCGCGTGGCCTGCGCCAACCGGTCCGCAGTGCACCAGCTTCTCGCCAAAGGCATCGAGCACGTCGCGCACCCGCGCGAAGATGGCGGCGTCGCCCCCGACCATCACGGTGAGCGTGGCCGCCTCGGCTCCCGACGTCCCACCGCTCACGGGGGCATCGAGGAAGTGCACGCCACGCGCCGCAAACACCGTGGCCAGCCGCCTCGACGTGGCCGGATCGCCGGAGGTGCAATCGACGAGCACGGTGTTGGCCGCCATCGCATCCAGCAGGCCGTCGGCCGCCGTCACCACCTGCTCCACCTCGCGCGAGCTGGGCAGGCAGGTAATCACCACCTCGGCGTCGCGCACGGCGTCGGCCGGCGTCGCAGCGGTGCGCCCGCCGTGCGCCCTGACAAAAGATTCCGCCTTTTCGGCGGTCCGGTTCCAGACAGTCAGCTGAAACGGCGCTGTGGCGAGATGTCGGGCCATGGGGGTGCCAATGGCCCCCAGCCCCAGGAAGGCGACACGCATCCCGGAAAGCTCGCCCGTCGGCGGGGGGCGGTCAACGCATTCCGGCCAGTTTGACCGGGCGGAAGTCTTGACAGTGCCGAGGCTTGCGCCGATCCGTACTGGAGCGGAAACTGTGGGGTATCACCATCCGTTCAAGGCGAAGTGAAACTCCGGCACGACTTGTGCGATACTAGTGCAGGAGTGATGACGAGATGACGTCGACCCGGCGTCGGTCGTCCCAATGGGCATGGAGGCCTATCCAATGCGCTCGAAGCGCCACGTTGCGGTGATCAAGCAGGACGAACTGCTGCTCCCAGACCGGGACACGGCCAGCGCCCTCATGGGGAGCATGCTCGTGGAGGGCTGGGAGGACCATCACACGGTCTACTACGGGGTGCTTCCCGGCTTCGACCTGGACGACATCGAGCACGCGGTCGACCAGCGCCCCGCATCGATCTCGCTCGAGTCCTGACGCGAGCAGCGGCGCGACGTGAAAACGGCGGGACCGGGCCCTGGTCGGCCGGCCCCGCCGCTCCCACCCGGTTCTCCTACAGCGAGAACCAGTACGATGTCTTGATCAGGAAGGTGTTGTTCGGCTGGGCGTTGAACAGGTTCGTCACGTCGTTGCGCACGTTGAACACCCCCTGATCCACGTCGAACTGTGTGCGCCCCTGTGACCAGACCAGGAAGAGGACCGAGCCCGGCCGGTACTCCCAGCGCAGCACCGAATTCGAGCGGAACTGCTTGTAGTTGAAGCCGCCCGGATCGCCACCATTGTACGGGCGCAGCCGCCCCGCGAACGATGTCGCCAGCGGGTTGCTCAGCTCCTGCCAGTTGCCGTAGCGCCCCGTCGTCATGAACGGCTGCGCATACACCTGCAGCGACAGCCTCGGCGTGATCGTGTAGTCGATGCGTGCGGTCAGCGATGTGGTCCGCTGCTGGAGTCCAGCGAAGGTGTAGTGCGTCGTGTCGCTGCCGATGGCGCCGAAGTTGCCGTTCCACTGCGCTGCCGTGTAATCGCGCGAGAAGTTCAGGCCGATGCGCCCTTGCAGCGAACTCGTGGCCCGGAACACCAGCGACGGCCCGACGCTCCAGTTGGTGCTGCGCCCTTCGTCACCCGTCGCGTAATTCGCGAACAGATCGAAGGTGATCGCCTTCCGACGGTCGCCGTTCAGGCCCCACCATCCGCCGTACGCGGGGATGCTCCGCACCGATGGACCGCCACGCGCAGCACGATCGTCGAGGTTCTCGCCGACCCAGTTCTGCTGAAAGGAGCCGAAGAACATGCCCCAGTAATTCGGGAGCTCCATGAACCCGTTGATGTTCGAGCCCAACTGCTGGCCGATCCCCGCAGCGTTCCACTGGCGAAAGCCGTTGACATTGAGGAACAGGCGACGATACGCCTTGGTGGGCTGCACGTACTGCAGGCCCATCCAGCCGCCGACCACCTGCTGGTCCGAGCGCGGCAGGAAGCCGAGGTCATTCATGTTGTAGCCGGCCGACAGCCGCTGGTAGTTCACGTTGAAGCGCACCACGCCGCCGCCGTTCTTGCCGAGTGCGATCTCGAACGCGTTGCCGTCGAGCGTGGTCGCCGTCGTGTCGTAGGGCAGGCCGCTGCCAGGTCGCTGGAAGCCGTGCACGCCACTCCGCATCGTGCGCGCGATCGCGTCGGGGGTCCCCGTCACACGCGATCCCACGGCGAAGCCGGTGAAGGCCCAGTCGTTGTTCCAGAAGCGGTGCCGCCAATCGAGGCCGCCGACATACGCGTTCGACCGCAGGTACGGGTCGGTGTCGCCGTCGAGCGACCGGTTCGTGGCGGTCAGCATCATCCCGATGCCCGAGTTGCCGCCGCGGAAATCCTGCATGATGCGCGTGACGAAGTAGTTGGAACCGGGCTCCATCGTCCGCTGCCCCGGCGATGCCACGCGCTGCGTGACCGCGTCGAGCACACCGATCGACAGCCCGCTCCCCAACCGTCCCGACAGCTTGGCGGCCGCCAGAATCGGCGTGAACTGCGGTGCGGTCGCGTCGCCGTAGGCGCCGGCCAGCTGCGGCGAGCGCCCGATGCGACGCGAATAGAGCAAGCCGCTGCAGGCGCCGTCGTCACAGTTGACGTTGAACGAGTTGAAGATCCCCGCTCCCTCCAGGAAGAACGGACGCCGTTCCTGGAAGAATTGCTCGAAGGCCGACAGGTTCAGCACGCCCGGATCGGCCTCGACCTGCCCGAAGTCGGGGTTGATCGTGGCATCCAGGGTGAGGTTGGGCCCCAGCCCGAGCTTCACGTCGGCGCCGAACGTCTGCTGCGACACGCGATCGTACGTGGTCGGCCCCGCCCCGCTCCGCTCCTGCTGGAAGTTGCGGGACACGCTGTACGGCAGCACCTCGAGCCGGCGTGGCGGCGCAACATCATTGATCCCGGTCACGTCGCCGAACTGCGACGCGAGCCCCGGCTTGCTCCGCCGGTACGCCGGCCACGATTGCCGTTCCTGCGTCCGCGCGATGTCGCGCCAGATCATGAACCCGAACGTGTGCGAGTCGCCGGACGCCATGCGCAGCTGCGAAAGCGGGATCCGGTACTCCGCCACCCAGCCGTCCTTGTCCACCTTGGTGGCCACGTCCCACACGCCATCCCACGACTCGTCTTCGGTGTTGTCGCTGTAGATCGAGTAGTCACGCTTCACGCCCACCGGGTTGACCGCGAGCTCCACGCCGCTCCGGCGGTCGTGGTAGCCGTCGATCATCACCTTGATCCACTCTGACGGCGTGCGCACATCGCGCCGCGACAGCAGCGCCACGATCGAATCGGGGCGCGGGTCGTACGCGCGAACAAGGATGTAGAGGTTGCGTTCGTCGTAGGCCACCTTGGCCGTCGTGCGCATCGAGGGCACGCCGTCTTCGGTCGGGTCGAACACGGTGAAGCCATCGATCAGCTGCGCCCCTTCCCAGAGCGGCACGTTCTCGTTGCCCGAGATCACATGCGCCGTCGTGGCCCGCACGGCAACGGCGCTCGTGTCCTTGGCCGTGACCACCGGATACGGGCTACCCGGGATGCGCGCGGGTGCCGTGGTCCGCGGCGTGCCCGCGAGGCTGAGCGCGGGGCCGGTAGCGCGCGCGGTGTTCTGGGCGGCCAGTGGGCCCACGAGCACGAACGCGGTCGAGACGACCCCAAAAGCGATGCGCAGCATGTACGACAGTCCGGCGTGAGGCGACCGGTGGATTCCCGGTGCGACGTCGGCTTCATCATCGAAGACCGGCCGCGGTGATCCCTACGCCACATCCGACAGCAGGTTTCGCCAAAGGGTTTCTTCGTGGCCGCTGTTGTCGTCCGACACATGGGGGTAATTTCCGCGCTCGCACCGCGTGAGCCCCGGGCGTTCGCGCCCACACCTTCCCGTCCCGAGGCTGCCATGGCACGACAGCGCGATGAGCGCCCCTTGGGCGCGCTGCTCGCCCCGGACATCCTGACGCTCCTCGACGAGTCGCCGGGCGACGTGGCCGTCGAGACGGAGGAGCTGCACCCCAACGACCTGGCCGACGTGGCCGAGGCGTTGCCGCGCGAGAAGGTGCGCGCCCTCCTCGATGCACTCGGTCCGGAACGGGCCGCAAGCGTGCTCGAGTACCTCGACGAAGACCTGCGCCTCGAAGTCCTCGAAGGGATGAGCGCCGAGGACGCGGCCGAGCTCGTCACCGAGATGACCCCCGACGACCGGGCCGACGTCCTCGAAGAGCTCGACGAGGAGACCGCCAGCGAGATCCTCGACGAACTCCCCGCCGAGAAGCGGCGCGCGACGCAGGCGCTGCTCGCCTTCGATCCGGACACCGCCGGCGGCCTCATGACCACCGAGTTCGTCTCGGTCAACATGAAACTGTCCGCCGAGGATGCGCTGGGCGACGTGCGCGCCATTGCCCGCGGTGGCCGGAAGGAGATGCTCTACGCCGTGTATGTCGTGGACGACGACGGGCGCATCAAGGGAGTGCTGTCGCTCAAGGAACTGCTCGCCGCGCCTGCCGGTGCGATGATCGCGGACATCATGTGGACCGAAGTGCGCCACGTGCACACCTCGAGCGATCGCGAAGAGGTCGCCCGCCTCACCACCGTGTACGACCTGGTGGCGGTGCCCGTCATTGACGACGTCCACGAGAAGCTCGTGGGGGTCGTCACCGTCGATGACGTCATCGACGCCATGCAGGAAGAGCAGACCGAGGACGTCCAGAAGCTGGGCGGCATGGAAGCGCTCGACGAGCCCTACATGCAGATCAGCATCGGCGGCATGCTGAAGAAGCGCGCCGGGTGGCTGAGCATCCTGATGGTCAGCGAGATGTTCACCACGAGCGCCCTGCAGCACTTCGACGGCGAACTGCAGAAGCTGCCCGTGCTCATGCTCTTCGTGCCGCTCGTGATGAGCGGCGGCGGCAACTCCGGATCACAGGCCACGTCGCTCGTCACGCGCGCGATGGCGCTCAAGGAAGTCGAACTCCGCGACTGGTGGCGCGTGGCGTTGCGCGAACTGCCGAGCGGCATGGTGCTGGGCTCGTTGCTCGGTGCCATTGGCGTCATCCGCATTCTGGCGTGGCAGTACATGTACACGTCGGGGGTCACGCTGTTCGGCGACCGGATCGGGTACGACTATTCGGTGGGCGGCGTGCCGTACATGCTGGTGGCGCTCAACGTGTTCATCTCGATGATCGGCATCGTGACCTTCGGCAGCCTCACCGGATCGATGCTGCCGTTCGCGCTGCGGCGCATGGGCTTCGACGAGGCGAGCGCGAGTGCGCCGTTCGTCGCCACGCTGGTGGACGTCACCGGACTGGTCATCTACTTCACCGTCGCACTGCTGGTGCTCGGGCAGTACATGGGATGACGCGGCCCGCGCGCGGTCCCGCGTGAGCACTCCCCCGCGCCCGTCACCCCTCGCTGCCACGGCACTCGTGGCCGTGGCGGCGTGCTGCTTCGGGTCGATCAGCACGCTCACGCTGGTGGGCCAGGGCGCGGGGGCGAGCCTCCCGGCGCTGATCACCTGGCGCTACCTGCTGGCGGCGCCGCTCCTGTTCGCGATGGCGGGCCGCAGCGCGTTTCGTCTGGAGCGCGGACTCATGGTGCGCCTGCTGGTCCAGGGCGGCGGCGGACAGGCGATCGTCACGGGCCTCACGCTCGTCGCGCTGCGCTGGGTGCCGGCTGCGACGGAGGCGTTCCTGTTCTACACGTACCCGGCGTGGGTGGCGATCATCGCGGCGGTGCGCGGCACCGAGCCGATCACGCGCGAGAAGACGATCGCGCTGGTGCTGTCGCTCATCGGCATCGGCATCATGGTGGGCGCCCCCGGCGCGGCCGCGCTTGACCCGATCGGCGTCGCCTGCGTGCTCGGCGCGGCGATCGTGTACGCGCTGTACATCCCGATGATCGACAGCCTGCGCCACCGGACCACGGCCGCGACGACATCGGCGTGGCTGTCGGTGGGTGCCACGGTGGTGTTTGCGCTGTGGGGCACGATCGACGGGTCGCTGTTCGTCCCGCTCACACCACGCGCCTGGATGGCAGCCGGTACGCTGTCGATTGTCGGCACGGTGATGGCGTTCTCGCTGCTGCTGCGCGGGCTGGCCACGCTGGGGCCCGTGCGGACGGCGATTGTCGCGACGGTGGAGCCGTTCTGGACGGTCGTGCTCGCGGCGCTCTGGTTGAGTCAGCCGATCACGGCGGGGACGGTGGTGGGCGGCGTGCTGATTGCGGCGGCGGTGTTGTTGCTGCAGCGGCGGACGACGATGGTCGGCGAGGATGTCGCGGCGGCGACGTAAGTCGTCCTGAGCGAAGCGAAGGACCTGCTTGTGCCGTGTGGTGTACTACAAAAGCAGGTCCTTCGCTACGCTCAGGACGACACCAGCGCTCACGCCGAGGCG
>JANMLN010000154.1:0-2720 GCA_031372565.1 Gemmatimonadota bacterium
CCGTGCTCGCGCCGCGCTCCCGCTTGGGGATCGGGCTCCTCACCTGCGGCGCGGACCATCATGCCCGGCCGCGTGAACTCGGCCCCGCGCTCGCGCTGCTCGGTCGCGAGGCACGCCGGGCGCACGGGGTGCGCGTGGAGCGCGTCGGACTGGCAGAGGCTGCCGCCGTGATCGCGCGTGCCGCCGCACGAGTGCGGCTGCCGGAGATTGCTGGCGAGCTGCGCGACTCGTACGGCTATACCTGGACACTCCAAGGGACCTTTGGCGCGCGCGGAGCGCTGAAGCGCGCGCTGCGGCAGGGCGAACGCGCACTCCTGCGTGACGTCGAACCGTGGGTCGCGCTCGCGCGTCGCCGCGGCGGTCCGGATGGTCGCGCGCTCGTCCACGCCGCCTGGCGAGCGCTGCTCGCGTGTCATCCGCACGACACGTTGTGCGGCACGGTTGTCGATGCCTCTGCGCGCGCCGCCCACGGACGAGCCGAGGACGTGCAGGCGCTCGCGGCTGAGCTCGGCGGCACCGCACGCGACGTGCTCATCGGCTTCGATCCCGACTCTGCACGCAGCCGCCCGGGACCATACCAGCCACAACTCGTGATCTGGAATCCCGCCGCGAGAATACGACGTGGGGTGGCCGAGGTGGTGATCGATCGCACGGTGCGTCCGATTCCTGTCGGGCCGGGATCAGCGCCGGACGGGCAGGACGCCACACTCGTACCGGCGCTGCCTGCGGTCGCGATCCCCCTGCAGCTCGTGCAGCGCGAGTTGGTCGACGCTCGACTCGAATCACCCAATCATTACCCGCGCAATGAGCGCGTGGTGCGCTGGCATGCGCTGGCCTGGTTGGACGCCGTGCCGGGCTACGGGTGGCGCGCGCTCCCGCTCGGTGCGGGCGCCGAACCGGCGGCGTGGCCCGCCGGCGTGGCGCCCGCGCGGGGCGCGGGACGCGCCATCACGAACGGTGGGCTGCGCATCAGCGCCGATGCGCGAGGGGCGGTCACGCTGCGAGCGGGAACGCGCGTGATCGCGCGGGTGGCATTCGAGTCTCAGGCCGACGCGGGCGATCTGTACACGCCGTCACTCGTGGGTCCGGTACGACGCACCACGCGGTGCACGAGTGCGCGGGTCACGATGACGGGTCCGCTGCGCGCAGAGTTGGAAACCCGCTGGCGCGTGCCGACCAGCGCCATGCTCGATCCGCGTGATCATCGACAACCGGCGCGCATCAGTGGCGCCGTCCTGCTCACCGTACGCTTCCAGATCGATGCGGGGGCCACGCACGCGCGCGTCCTCGTCCAGGGCACGAATGGTGCTGCCGAGCACCGGCTCCGTCTCGTGATCGGTACCGGCATCGCGCGGCCGAGCGTGCTCGCCGATGCCGCATTCGGACCCGTTGCGCGTGCACCCGTGCGCACCACGCGCGCCCAGCGGGCGATGGAAACGCCTCCGTTGACGGCGCCCCTCCATCGCTGGGTGACCGCGCACGATGCGCGGCGCGGGATGACGCTCATCGCCGATGGATTGGCGGAGTACGAGGTGACGCCGATGGGGAACATCGCAGTGACGCTGCTCCGCAGTGTGGCGCACCTCTCCCGCAACGACCTGCCCGAACGACCGGGGCATGCCGGCTGGCCGGTACCCGTGCCGGAGGCGCGCGCGTTGGGACCCTTCGAAGCGGCCTTTGCGCTGCTACCCCACGCTTCCGACAGCGCGGCAACGCGCGCCCTCATCGAGGCCGCCTGCGACGACGTCCTGCATCCGCTCACGGGGGAGACGCGCCGGCACGCCATGGCCCCGATTGCGGACGGTGCCGGTGTGACCCTGTCCGGCGAAGGACTCGCGGTCAGCGCCATCACCGACGCCCGTCATGGCGACTGGCTCGTGCTGCGTGCGGTGAACCTCACCGATGCCCCCGTGCGCGGGCGCTGGGACGTGGCGCGCGGCCTGCGCGAGGCGCGATTGGCCCGCCTCGACGAGACGCCGGGGCGCGTGCTACGCATCGCCCGTGACGGGCACGTGGCGTTCCGTGCGCCGCCACGCAGCGTGGTTACCGTGTTGGTGCGGTGACTTCGCCGCGGAGTCGTGCTTCAAGGGCGTCCCCGAGCACGGTGCAACACGAGACGGTCAGGATGAGCAGCGCTCCCGGCGCGAGGGCGACCCACGGCGCGCTCAGGATCAGGTCGCGGCCTCCCGCGATCATGTTGCCCCAACTCGGCGCCGGTGGCTGCACGCCGAGCCCGAGGAACGAGAGCCCGCCCTCCAGCAGGATGGCGTTGCCAACGCCGAGCGTCGTCGCGACGAGCACCGTTCCGCTCGCCTGTGGCATGACATGGCGCCAGAGCACACGGCGCGGCGTGGCGCCCAGCGCGCGCGCGGCATCGGCGAACGGCCGCTGTGCCTGCCCGATGACCTCCGCACGCACGAGCCGCGCGACCGCCATCCAGCCGGTGCCGATGAGCACGGCGACCGTGGTCAGCGCTCCGGGCTGCCAGAGCGCAGCGCAGACCAGCAGCAACACGAGACGCGGCAACGCCAGCGCCACGTCAGCGGCGCCCATCAGCAGCGCTTCGATTGGCCCGCGTCGCCACCCGGCCAAGGCACCGACCCCGGCGCCCACCACCGCCGCACCGACCGCGCCCACCAACCCCACCGCCAGCGACAACCGGGCGGCCACGAGCATGCGCATCAGCAGGTCGCGTCCGAAGCGGTCCGTCCCCAGCAGGT
>JANMLN010000164.1:0-9429 GCA_031372565.1 Gemmatimonadota bacterium
CGCTCACCGGCTCACCCGCGCGATACCGGACCCACACGGCCGCGTGCTCGGCCCGCGTCAAACGCGAACAGTATCGTCCCATCACAACACCTCCGATTGTAGACTGTCCGAAAGGTGTTGCACTGACCATGTGAGACCGCCGGTCCTTCGCTGCGCTCAGGACGACAACGCCCTCACGACACCGGCTTCTCCACCACCGGCTTGACGCGCGTCAGCAAAAACGCATGCCCAGGCTCCAGCGCGAGCCCTGCGGCCAACGCGGTGCGTGCCTCGGCGCTCTTTCCCTGCGCCTTCAGCGCCAGCGCCAGCCACCCGTGCGTCTCGGCCAGTCCCCACGTGGGCATGGACGTTCCTGGGCGGTCGCTTGCGAAGAGCGCGATGGCGCGGCGCAGTGCCGCTTCGGCCTTGTCCGCGCCGCCGCCGAACATCGTCGGCTGGTTGAGCGCGCCCGCACCCTTGAGCATCCAGACCCTCGGGTTCGCGGGCCCCGCGGTGAGCGCACGGTCCATCTCGGCCAGGCTCGCGCGCCCGAAGCGGATCGCCCGCAGCACGCTCGACCCGATCATGCTGCCGATGACCGAGGCGAGCAGGGCGCGCGTGTCGGCCAGTTCGCGCAGCGCCAGCGACTGCTCCAACACCTCACGCGCGTGCCGAAACGCCGTCGTGGCAGGGTCGCCCTCGCGGAGCACCCCCTCGCGAAAGAGCGCATATCCCAGGTAGTAGCGCAGGAGCGGATCGCGCGGGAAGCGCGCGATCCCGCGCTCGACGAGGGCGCGCGCCTCCACTAGGTCATCTGGTCGACCGTGCACAAAGGCACGCTCGATGGTGACGCGCGCGGAATCGGCGTACCGTTCGGCGTTCAGCGTGTCCGCGACGATGTGCGGAGTCGCGGCGAAGAGTGCAGTAGATGCTGCGAAAAGCAGATTTGTGATCACTCGGGAGGCAGCGAAGGGCGATCCGACGGGCCGAGACAACAATACGGGAGAAACGGTCGAACGGGTTCGCCGACGGATGATGCGACACGAAAGGACCGGGAGGGTTCCGTTGCGCCTTGAGACTCTCTATCTTGATGGGCTCGCGCGAGTTGGCACGTGGCACGTGATCGGCCCGCCCGCCCTTTCCCAGACGCCCCACCGGGCTCTTCGCCTGGAGTGACATATGCACGTTTTCATCGAGACTCAGAAGGAATGGATGCGCGACGTCCCGCCGTTTCGCCCCGGCGACACGCTGCGCGTGAACGTGCGCGTCAAGGAAGGCGAGAAGGAGCGCCTTCAGGCGTTCGAGGGCGTCTGCATCGCGCGCAAGGGAGCCGGTGTGAGCGAGACCTTCACGGTGCGCAAGATCTCGGGCGGAATTGGTGTGGAGCGCATCTTCCCGGTGCACTCGCCGATGCTCTCGGAGATCACGGTCGTGCGCCGCGGTCGCGTGCGTCGCGCCAAGCTCTACTACCTGCGTGCCGTTGTTGGGGCGAAGGCGAGCCGCATCAAGGAGCGGAAGGTCCGTGTCGCGGCCCCGGGCGCTGAGACGGCCGGCTCGTAACGGTCCATGTCGGCGCGCCGCGCGCACCGTTGGAGTGCCATCGAGCGGCGCGCACGGGAGGCGGGGCACGCCCTGATTGCAGGAGTGGACGAAGTCGGACGGGGCCCCTTGGCGGGCCCCGTTGTCGCATGTGCGATCATCATGCCCCCCGATGGTCCGGCCATTGCCGGGGTCAACGACTCCAAGCAGCTCCCCGTCGCGGTGCGCACGCGACTCGCCATGACCATCCGCGAGCGCGCGCTGGCGGTCGGCATCGGCGCCGCGAGCGTGCGCGAAGTCGACCAGCTCAACATCTACCACGCGACGGTGCTGGCCATGCAACGGGCGCTGCGCCATCTCCACATCACCCCCGATCACATCCTGGTCGACGGCAACGCCCTGCCGACGCTCGGCTACCCGCACGCCAACGTGGTCAAGGGCGACAGCAAGTGCTATGCGATCGCCTGTGCGTCGATCGTGGCCAAGACGCTGCGGGATCGGCTGATGGCGGTCCTCGCGCAACGGCATCCGGGCTACGGCTGGGAACGGAACGCCGGCTACGGGACCGCCGAGCACATCAACGCACTCGGGCGCGTCGGGGCGACCGCGCACCATCGGCGGTCGTTCGGGCCGGTCCAGGGGACGCTCTTCGACACCCTCCCGTAGCGCACGTACTGCGCGCCATCTTCCACGGCGCGCGCGGACGCCCGAGAGCGACCCGCGCGGTGTGACATCCTTCGCCCAGCGAGAGAGCGCCTCCCCGATGAGCACTCCTGCGTCCGTCTTCCGCCCCGGCCTGCTCGACGGCCAGGTGGCGATCATCACCGGTGGCGGCACCGGTATCGGCTTCGGCATCGCCGAACTGTGCAGCGAACTCGGCGCACACGTCGTGCTCGCGAGCCGCAAACCCGAACATCTCGAGCCAGCGGTGCAGCAGTTGGTCGCCGCGGGCGGCAAGGCGAGCGCGGAGCAGGTTGATGTGCGCGACTTGGGCGCCGTGCAGGCCATGGTCGCGCGCGTGGCCGAGCGGCATGGCCGCATCGACCTGCTCGTCAACAACGCCGCCGGCAACTTCTACGTGAAGTCGGCCGAGATGAGTCCCAACGCGTGGCGCTCGGTGATCGAGATCGATCTGTTCGGCACCTTCCACTGCTCGCAGTCGGTCTATCCGGTCATGGCGAAGCAGGGGGGCGGTCGCATCGTGTCGATCTCGATGACGCTCCACTACCGCGGCTGGCCGCTGATGGCGCACGCGACGGCGGCCAAGGGGGGGATCGACGCGCTCACCAAGACGCTCGCGGTCGAGTGGGCGCCGGAGAACATCCGCGTGAACGCGATTGCCCCGGGGCCGATTCCCACCGAAGGGGTGCGCAAGGCGTTCACGCCGCCATCGGGGAGCGGCGTGGCCGATGTGTTTGCTGCGGTCGAGCAGAAGATGGCCGAGCATGCCAAGCGGACCATTCCGTTGGGACGCTGGGGATCGCCGCGCGACATTGCGAACATGGTCGCGTTTCTCGCCTCGCCTGCCGGCGATTGGGTGACGGGCGGGATCTTCGTCATCGAT
Organism: Gemmatimonadota bacterium; assembly: GCA_031372565.1. GTDB lineage: Bacteria > Gemmatimonadota > Gemmatimonadetes > Gemmatimonadales > Gemmatimonadaceae > JACPPC01. The sequence continues at coordinate 3,083 of JANMLN010000164.1, forward strand.
GGCGGCGAATGGTTGGCGAAGCCGGGAGGCTGGGGCACGTCGTGACGTACCGGATGGCGATCGCGCTCCTCGCGGCCGTCAACGCGATGGTGGCGCTCTATCTGCACCTCTGGAAGATCGGGCTGATGGGCGCGCTCACCTGCGGGGCGGATCACGGCTGCGAGATCGTGCAGTTCTCGTCGTACGGGCAGTTCCTGGGTGTGGACGTCGCGTTGATCGGCACGGTGGGCTATGCGCTGGTGTTCGTCACCGCGTTGGTGGCGATGCAGGAAGCGAACGCCGACGCGGTGTGGGGCGTGCGAGCGCTGCAAGCGCTCATCTGGCCGGCGGTGCTGTTCACCGTGCGGCTCAAGTACGGCGAGTTCGTGGTGCTCAAGAGCTTCTGCCCGTGGTGCGCGATCAGCGCGGTGAGCATCACGACGTGCGCGGTGTTGGTGACGCTCGAGGCGAGGCGGGTGTCTAGTCAGTCGTCCTGAGCGAAGGGCCGCGGAGCGGCCCGGAGTCGAAGGACCTGCTTGTCCGCTTCACCGAGGCACGCCGCGGAGCGGCCCGGAGTCGAAGGACCTGCTTGTCCGCTTCACTGCCGCAAGCAGGTCCTTCGCTGCGCTCAGGACGACAACCGGGCGCGCCACCACCCCCACGCGCCGCGCGCCCACAGCTGCGCCGTGCGCTGCCGCAGCCGCACCCGCCACGGCTCGGGCTTCCACGCGGCTTCTGCGCCCATGCCGGCCTCGATGCGCGCTCCTTCCTCGAGGAGCTTCTGCCCCCAGCGGCCCGTCGCGGGATAGCGCGCCAGGACGTGCAGCCGCCAGGCCAGCAGCCGCTCGAGCTGCAGTGCGACCAGGTCGCCGGTCCCCAGTTCGTCGATCCCGATGTCAACGCCGGCGAGCTGCGCGGCGGTCCACAGCCAGGCGCGTACCAACGCGGGCGCTCCCAACTCGCCGCTCGCGATCCGTTCGCGCACCAGTGACCACTGCACGTCTCCAGCGCCGATCAGCACGGCGCCGTCGAGCCAGTACCGCAGTCGCAGGCCGCTCCGCGCCTGCATCCCCGTGTCGAGCAGGGCATGCGACACGGCATGGACCAACAGCCAGGTGTCGCTCGGCACCCACGCCGCCTCGCCCTCGACCGTGACGCGCACACGCGCGGACACCGCGCGGCGCCACGCTTCCATCGGCCGTACACTCGCACCGGTCGAGGTGTGCAACTCGATCGCAACGCCGCTCGCGTCGGCTACCGACGGCAGGTGATGCTTCGGCACGCTGGCGAGCGCCGCGCGCAGGGTGCCGCGCTCGTCGGGCTCGGGCACGGCCGCATCACCCGTGACGGCCACCGCGCTGAGATCGAGCAGCGACCAGCCGCGAGCGCGGAGCACGCCGAGCGCATGGTCGCCGTCTGATTCGGGCACGAGCAGGTCGACATCGGCGCTGGTGCGCGCGTCGGCGAACGGCATGCGCTCGGTGAGGCGCCGGAGCGCGGAGGACTTGAGGAGCACGCACTCGACTTCCGTCGCGCGAAAGGCGGCCAGCACCGCGGCGAGGGCCGCGTCGGCGCGCAGGGTGCGTGCGCGCGCACGCGTGGCAGCGGCATCGAGGGCGGCGGTGCTCGGCGGATCCAGCGCGATGCCGCTCGTGCGCAGCCGTCGTGCCAGCCACAGCTCCGCGCCTTCGTACTTGGCCAAGGTGACGAGGGCGCCGTGATCGGCGGTGGCCCACCGGGCGCGCAGCCGCTCGACCGACTCGTCGCTGCCGAAACGGAGCGTGTCGAGGAGCAGGCGCGCCTGCGCGATCGTGGTGCGTGGGGTCATGCCGGCGGAGCGGGGGCGGCGCTCGGAAAACGCGCGATCTCGGTGAACATCGCCACGCGCTCCGCGATCCGCGGGGGCTCGAGCGTGAGCACGCCGTTGTCAAGAAGCCAGGCATGCGCATGGAGCGAGCCGTCGGTCTCGCGGCGCACGCCGATGCAGAGTTCGAGTGGCGCTCCGGCGGAGCGCAGCAGGTGGTAGAGCACCGTCGCGCGTCGCAGGCAGGTGAAGCGCCACGGGTCCGGCAACCGCCCGAGCAGCCGATCGACCCAGCGCGACGCGGTCAGCGGGTCGACGCGCTGCGACGGGAGGACACGGCCGATGGTGTCGAGCGCGCGCTCGAGTCGTGCGAACGAGATCCACTCGAGGAGTGGCAGGACGACGAACGCCGTGGCGGCGGCGCGCACGCGCCAGCCCAGCGGGAGCGGCGCCGCCGTCGTCCCGTTCACCGGAACGTTCGGGGGCGCCGCCGCGGTCAGCGCGCCTCCGTGATGAGCGCCGCCTCGAGGCAGCGGTCGAGGAAGGCGCGCACCGTGCGCGTGGCTTCCTCCTCGGTCACGTCGTACTCGGTGGTCACGGTGCGGACGAGATCGTCGAGCGTGCGCCGCGTCCGCAGCTGCTCAAGGATGGTGACGCCGGTGTCGTTGACGGAGAAGTACTGGCGTGATCCGAGATGGAGCACGACGCCTTCGCCGTCGACGGCGGTGAGGCGCAGGTCGGCATGGCGAACGAACACTGGGGTCATGCGACGAGTTCGAGAAGGCGGGCGGGGTGGGCGAAGAGATCGCGCCCGAGGTTGATGTCGAAGGCGCGCGTCTGGCGAGCGAGCAGCGACATCAGGGCGAGATGCTCATCGGCAAGGTCGGCCTCGAGCGCGACCCAGGGTGACCAGCGCATGAGGCGCGTGACGGCCTCACGCGCCTTGAGTGACGCGACCGTCGTGACGTCGGGGTGCTCCGAGGACGGGAAAAGGAGGAACTCCGGGATGACGCGCGGTGTCCACGGGGCGCCAAGCTCCTCGGGAAAGAAGCCGAGCTTGCGCCGCTCTTCGAGGAGGACGCCGCCCTGCGCCCCCATGGCGAAGGCGGCATCGTCGCGGAGGGCGAGGCGCTCGCGCCAGCAGGCGATGCCCGCTCGGCCCGGGGGATTGGAGGCCACGAGGAAGCTGATGTCGTCGGTTCCGACGGTCCAGCCGTTGCGGGCGAGGAGGGCCGTGGTCGTGGACTTGCCCGCCCCGGACGTGCCCGCGAGGAGCCAGCCGCGTCCCTTGGGATCAATGAGGGCGGCCCCGTGCACGTGGTGCATGCCGACGCGACGGACGAGCAGGATGACGACGTCGAGCAGGAAGGAGCGGAGGAGTTCGTTCTCGCGCTCGAGCGCGGCTTCGGCGAGGATCACGTGGGCGTGCGTCGACCCTGGGGCCAGGATCGCCCGACCCAGCCGTGGTTCCCAGTCGAGGGTGACCGTATGGATGGGGGGACCGGAGCGGATGTTCACGCGTCCTTGCCGGAAGACGTCGCGGTTGTCGAGCGGCGCGAGGGGGAGCGGCGCCACATCGATCGACAAGGTGACCGGCCTGGGCAGCTCGAGTCTGGCGCTGGCGAGCCACTCGTGCACCAGTGAGGCCAGCCGCGGGTGCTGGACGCGGAGTGTGACCTCGGGAGTCATGCGGGCAAATTCGCGGGCGGAAAGCACGAACGCCAGCCCGCAGGGGCTGGCGTTCGTGTCTCGCGATGGGGTCCGCGCTGGAGCGCCGACCGGCTAAATCAACCCTGCTCGCCCGACAGCGTGATCTCGGTCAGCGACGCTTCCTTCTTGAGCATCGGGGCGACGAACGGCTTCTTGGTCTGCGGCTGCATGTGGAGTTCTCCAAGTGGGCGAAAACGGATACAACCGTCTGAGACCTGTTAGAGCAACCTGCGTGCCAGCGCGTGAAAGTCGTAAGTCGTTGTATCACAACGAGAAACATTGTTGTACCGCCGGTACTGTTGTGGCAACGCAACACCTTTGCGGCTGGGCGTGCGACAGTCTGGGCGCCGTCACTCCGCGGACTTGGTCAGCTTGGCCCGATGGCGGGGGTCGTTGGCCTTGAGCCCGCGGCGTGCCAACTGCACGGCCACGCGGATACGCTCGAGCCGCTTCTCAGGTGACTTGATGTTGTGAATCCAGTGCAGGATGTACTTGCGGGTCGAGGGGCTGAACTCGTCGAACCGCTGTTTGGCAATCGGGGAGCGCGCGAGCGCGTTGCGGAGCGCTTCGGGGACGATCCCGGCTTCGACCGCGTCGATCTTGCTCCACGCGCCATTGGCCTGGGCTGCGGCGATCGCCTTGCGACCCGCGGGCTTCATGAGGCCATCGGCTTGGAGCTTGGCCACGCGCCGCTTGTTGAGGGCCGACCACTCGCTCTGCGGCCGGCGTGGCGAGAACACCTGCCGATACCGCTGGTCGTCGAGCGCCCCCAAGCGCGAGTCGATCCACCCGAAGCACAGCGCTTCTTCGACTGCCTCGTCGTAGCTGATGCTCGCGACGCCGCTGGCCTTCTTGTAGAAGACGAGCCAGATGCCTTTCGAGCTGGCGTGGTGTTTCGACAGCCAGCTGCGCCACGCGGCGCGTGTCGGAGCCTCCACCTGCGGATAGGAGTCGTGCACAGCTGTCATGGGGGAGCGAATGTACGGGCCGCAGCTGCGCGGTGGGAGAGTGGGCGCTGCATTTGCTTGCAGGCACAGGGAGTGGCCGGGTCCGTCGTGCCGTTGATACGTTTCGGCGATCGGCCCGGTAGCTCAGTTGGTAGAGCAGCGGACTTTTAATCCGTAGGTCGTGGGTTCGAGACCCACCCGGGCTATTCGCTCCACTCGCACCGCGCCCTGCGCGCCACACGCGCTGAGCCGCGACACCCGCCGGAACCAGCACACGTTCGGCGGCGGCGCGACCGTCGCGGTATCTTCGCCGCATGACTCAGGCATCAGCCGATGTGATTGTGGTCGGAGGCGGGCTGGCGGGGTTGGTGGCGGCCGCCGAGCTCGCTGATCGCGGCAAGCGCGTGCTGCTCGTCGATCAGGAGGGTGAACAGAACCTGGGGGGCCAGGCCTTCTGGTCGCTCGGTGGTCTCTTCTTCGTCGACTCACCCGAGCAGCGCCGGTTGGGCATTCGCGACTCCCACGCGCTCGCGCTGCAGGACTGGATGGGCTCGGCGGCCTTTGATCGGCCGGAGGACTTCTGGCCACGGCAGTGGGCCGAAGCGTACGTGAATTTTGCCGCGACCGAGAAGCGCGCCTGGCTGCACGCGCAGGGGATGCGCTGGTTCCCGATCGTGGGATGGGCAGAGCGGGGCAACGGGCTCGCGACCGGCCATGGCAACTCGGTGCCGCGCTTTCATGTCACGTGGGGCACAGGACCTGGCACGATGGCGCCGTTCGAGCGTCGGGTGCGCGCGCACGCGGCCGCAGGGACCATCGTCTTCAAGTTCCGCCATCGCGTGAACGGGTTTGTCACCAACGCCGGTGCGATCGTGGGGGTGCAGGGCGATGTGCTGGAGCCCACGACCGTGGTGCGCGGTGCATCGAGCTCGCGCACCGTCGTGGGAGCATTCGAGCTGCGCGCGATGGCGGTCGTCGTCACCTCCGGTGGCATTGGCGGAAACCACGACCTCGTGCGCGCCAACTGGCCCGCGCGACTGGGCACGGCACCAGCCTTCATGGTCAGTGGCGTGCCCGCGCACGTCGATGGGCGGATGCTCGGCATTACCGAGGCTGCGGGTGCGCGCCTCATCAATCGCGACCGGATGTGGCATTACGTCGAAGGGGTGCGCAACTGGGATCCGATCTGGCCGATGCACGGGATCCGCATCCTGCCGGGTCCGAGTTCACTCTGGCTCGACGCGACCGGTCGTCGGCTGCCGGCGCCCAACTTCCCTGGCTTCGACACGCTCGGCACACTCGAGCACATCATGCGCACCGGTCACGAGCACACCTGGTTCGTGCTGTCGCACTCGATCATCAAGAAGGAGTTCGGGCTCTCCGGCTCCGAACAGAATCCCGACATGACGGGGAAGAGCATCATGCAGGTACTGCGGCGCGGCAGCGGCGGCGCGCCCGCTCCCGTGCGCGCCTTCATGGAGAAAGGGGAAGACTTCGTGGTCGCGCGCACGCTGCGCGAGTTGGTCGACGGCATGAACACGCGGACGCCGACGCCGCTGCTGGACTTCGCGCAGGTGGAACGCGAAGTGGTCGCGCGCGACCGCGAGATGGACAATCCCTACACGAAGGACTTGCAGGTGACGGCGCTCCGCGGCGCGCGGAACTACCTCGGCGACAAGCTGATTCGCGTGGCCACACCGCACCGTATCCTCGACCCGGCGCACGGCCCCTTGGTCGGGGTGAAGCTCAATATCCTCACGCGCAAGACGCTCGGCGGATTGGAGACGGACCTGCAGGCGCGCGTGCTCGGCGCAGATGGCGAGCCGATCCCCGGGTTGTATGCGGCGGGCGAGGTGGCCGGGTTTGGTGGCGGCGGTGTGCACGGGTACCGCGCGCTCGAGGGGACG
>JANMLN010000201.1:0-86093 GCA_031372565.1 Gemmatimonadota bacterium
CCCCCGACCCCAAGCAGCGCCTTCGCTCCGCTCAGGACGACATCACTCGACCGTGACCGACTTGGCGAGGTTGCGCGGCTGGTCCACGTTGGACCCGCGCTTGACCGCGATGTAGTAGGCCAGCAGCTGCAACGGGACCGAGGCGAGGATCGGCGAGAGCATTTCGAGTGTCGGCGGAATGCGGAACTCGTAGTCGATCTTGCCCACGAGGCTCGGTTCGGCCTGCGACGTGATGGCGATGACCTTGCCCTTGCGTGCCTTCACCTCCTGCACGTTGCTCACGATCTTGTCGAAGATGGTGTCGTGCGGGGCAATGCAGACCACCGGCATCATCTCGTCGATGAGCGCGATCGGGCCGTGCTTCATCTCGGCGGCCGGGTACCCCTCGGCGTGGATGTACGAGATTTCCTTGAGCTTGAGCGCGCCCTCGAGTGCGGCCGGGAAGTTGTAGCCACGGCCGAGGTAGAGGAAGTTCGACGCCCGCTTGAACTCCTCCGCCAGCACCTCGATCTCGTCGGCGCGATCGAGGATGTTCTGGATCTGCCCGGGGAGCGCCTGCAGCGCGTCCACGAGCCGGCGCCCGTCGAGGATCGACATCTGGCGCAGGCGGCCGAGCTTGAGCGTGAACAGCGCGAGCGCGACCACCTGCGACGTGAACGCCTTGGTGCTGGCGACGCCGATCTCGGGGCCCGCGTGGATGTAGATGCCGCCGTCCGCCTCGCGGGCGATGGTCGAGCCGACCTGGTTGACGATGCCGAGCGTGCGCGCGCCGCGGCGCTTGGCCTCGCGCATCGCCGCCAGCGTGTCGGCGGTCTCGCCCGACTGCGACATGACGATGCAGAGCGTGCGCTCGTTGACGATCGGGTTGCGGTAGCGGAACTCGCTCGCGTACTCGACCTCGACGGGAATGCGCGTGAGCTCCTCGAGCATGTGCTCGCCGATGAGCGCCGAGTGCCAGCTCGTGCCGCACGCGGTGATGACGATGTTGTCGAACTTGAGCAGCTCCTCGTCGGTGAGGTTGAGGCCGCCGAGCTTGGCGGTCCCGTCCTCGGCGATCAGGCGGCCGCGCATCGTGTTCTCGATCGTCGTCGGCTGCTCGAAGATCTCCTTGAGCATGAAGTGCTGGTAGCCGCCGCGCTCGATCTGGCCGAGGTCCCAGTCGATCTTGGTGACCTTGCGATCGAGGTGCGTCGCGCTCATGTCGATGATCTTGTAGCCGGTGCGGTCGAGGACCGCGAGGTCGCCGTCATCGAGGTAGATGACTTCCCGCGTGTGGTTGAGGATCGCCGAGGCATCCGACGCGATGAAGTACTCGCCGTCGCCGAGCCCGACGAGGAGCGGGCTGCCCTTGCGGGCCGCGACGATCTTGTTCGGCTCCTTGCTGCACACCACCGCGATGCCGTAGGTCCCCTCGACCTTCTCGAGCGCGCGGATGACCGCCTCCTCGAGGTTGCCGGCGTACATCTCCTGGATCAGGTGCGCGAGCACCTCCGTGTCGGTCTCGGAGGTGAAGACGTACCCGCTGGCCTCGAGGCGCGCACGGATCGTGGTCGCGTTCTCGATGATGCCGTTGTGCACCACCGCGATGGTGTGGTCCGTGCTCGTGTGGGGATGCGCGTTGAGCTGCGTGGGCGCGCCGTGCGTCGCCCAGCGCGTGTGGGCGATGCCCAGCGTGCCGGTGACGGGGTCGGCATTCAGGGCCGCCTCGAGCTTGGCGATCTTGCCGGCGGCACGCCGCGTCTCGACCCCCTTGCCGTTCATCACGGCAATGCCGGCCGAGTCATAGCCGCGATACTCGAGCCGCTTGAGGCCCTCGAGCAGCAATGGCACGGCGGTGCGAGGTCCCACGTAGCCAACGATTCCGCACATGGATCAGGATCCTGAAAGAAGAGAAGTCACGCGCGCGCGAGCGCGTCGAGTGGCTCACGGGAACGTGCAATCAACAAACGCGCCTCCGCTTCGGTCGGAGCCTCGGCGATGACGCGAACGATCGGCTCGGTGCCCGACGGGCGCACGTGCACCCAGCGGTCTGGCCAGGACAAGCGAAGTCCGTCCTGCGTGTCCACCGTGGCATCGGCAAACGCGGCCCGGAGGGCCTCGTACACCGGGGCCAAGGCACCCGCAGGGCGGTTGAGCTTGTCCTTCACGATGGCATAGCGCGGATATTCGGCCACGATGGCGGAGAGCGGCCGCGCCTCGTCCAACAACAACTGCAGGATTAGTGCCGCGCCAACGGGGGCGTCCCGGCCGAGGTGCAGTTCGGGCAGGATGACCCCGCCGTTCCCCTCTCCACCGATCGGCGAGCGCTCGTCGCGCATGCGTACCGCCACATTGACTTCCCCGACCGGCGCCCGTAACACCCGGGAGCCCAACCGCTCCGCCACATCGTCCAGTACCCGGCTGGTCGACAGGTTCGTGACCACCGGCCCCGACCGATGTCGCAGAACGACGCGCGTCGCAAGGGCCAACGTCCAGTCCTCCCCGATCGCGTGCGCCCGCTCATCGACCAGCGCGAGCCGGTCGACGTCGGGGTCGGTCGCGAACCCGACGGCAGCGCCGCTGCGGGCCACCAACGCTTCAAGCTCCTTGAGATTATCGGCCACAGGCTCCGGCGAGCGCGGGAAACGCCCATCCGGCGTCATCCCGATCGCGTGCACCTCGCAGCCCAGCGCCTCGAGGAGCGCGGGAAACACCGTGGGTCCGGCGCCGTGGCAACAGTCCAACGCCACACGCATGCGCTTCGCCCGAATGCCGGCCACGTTGAGCCACGGAAGCGCCAGGATCGCCGCGACGTGCCGTGCGCAGGCTGCGTCGTCGACCTCCACGCTCCCCAGCCGCTCCCACGTGACGCCGCGCACCCCCGCCTCCACGAACTCCCGCATGGCCACCGCTTCGGTTCCGTCGAGGAAGAGGCCGCTCGACCCGATGAACTTGAGGGCGTTCCACTCGACGGGATTGTGACTCGCCGTGATCGCCAGCCCGCCCGCCGCATGGTGATGCTCGACCGCGAGTTGAATGGTCGGCGTAGGCGCCATGCCGACATCGATCACGCGGCACCCGACCGACTGCAGCGCTCCCACCACGATGCGATGAAACATCGGCCCGGAGACCCGGCTGTCGCGGCCCACGACAATCGCGTTGGAAGCGTGCCGCGCAGCCGACCAGGCACCGAAGCCTGCCGCAAACCTCGACATGATCTCCGGCGTCAGCGCTTCTCCGACGCGTCCCCGTATCCCGGAGACACTCACCATCAACCCCTCGTACGCCATCGTCGCGCGGCTCCGATTATTGAATCCCGAAAGTTAGCGCAAGCCACTGCCGTTTCAAGATTTGCGCGCGGCTTTACCCGTGCGATTCGGTGACCTACGTTACCACGCGTCCCACCGCTGCCGTCGCCCGAGCCTGCCATCACCGGAGCCGCCCTGGACACCTCGCCCCGCCCGCGCCGCTCGGTCCTCCCCTTCCGGTGGAAGCTGGCGGGTGCCTGCGCAGCGGCCGTGCTCGCCGCCCTCATCGTGTTGGTCGTGCCGATCTACCTGCAGGCACGTCAAGGGCTCATGGAGCTGCATGGCCAGCGGCTTGAAGCCATCGCCCGCACGGCAGGCGCGAGCCTCTCCGGTGACTCCGTCGCCTCGTTGGCCGCTACGCGTGGTGCCAGCAGCCTCGCGTGGCTGCGCGGCGAGCTCCGCAAGTTCTGGGCGGCCAATGGCGGGGCCGCGACCGAGCTCGCCGACGGCATGGCGGTCATCCGGCGCGACAGCGGCGGACGGTGGCGCTTCCTCGCGCACGGCTCATGGTCACCGGATCGCGCCGAGTATGCGGCCGCGTGGACGCCACCTCCTGGCCTGTCCGATTCCCTGCAGCGAGGCCGCGCCACGTTCAGCAATCTCTACACCGTCAAGAACGAACGCTTCATCTCGGCGGTGGCGCCGATCGTGCGCGCGGACGGCGAAGCCGTTGGGTTCGTGCTCGCCACCTTGAACGCGGACGTCTTCCTCGGCGAGATGGATCGCCAACTGATCCGGTTTGCTGGCATCCTGCCCGTGGTCTTCCTGATTGCGGTCGGCCTCGCGTTCTGGATCGCCGGCCGCCTCACGCGCGGCATCGAGGCCGTCTCGGCGCATGTGGAGGCCGTGGCCAAGGGGGCGCTCCGCCGCGACCTCGCCTACAGCTCGGATGACGAGATCGGCACACTCGCCGAGAGCTTCCGGCGCATGAGCGGACAGTTGCGCACCGTGCTCCGCGAGATCGAAGCGGGGGCCGCCGAGGTCGCCGCCACGGCGGAGGAGATGGCCGCGAGCGCCGAGGAACTGTCGGCCAGCACGGAGGAGGTCTCCGCGGCCGCCAACGCCATCTCGGGGTCCGCCGAGACCCAGACCAGGGCGATCACCACGATCTCGGCCGGCGCGGCCGCGGTGTCGGAGCGGGCGCGCGGAGTGGCCGACCAGGCACGGGCGGCGAACCAGGCAGCGGAGGAGGTCACGCACGTCGCCCAGCGCGGTGTGGCCTCGGCGCGCGAGGCACTCGAGAGCATGGCGCAGATCAGCGCCGTCACGCGCGGCGCGGTACCGAGCGTGCAGGCGCTGGCCGAGAAGTCGCGCCAGATCGGACGGATCACCGAAACGATCGGCACGATCGCGAAGCAAACCAACCTGCTCGCGCTCAACGCGGCGATCGAGGCGGCGCGCGCCGGAGAACAGGGCAAGGGCTTTGCCGTGGTCGCCGACGAAGTCCGCAAGCTGGCGTCGGAAAGCGCGCGCGCGCTCGATGTCATCCGCTCGCTGGCCACCGAAATCCTGTCCTCCGCTCGCGCCACCGAGGTGCAGATCACGGGGGTGTCGGATCAAGTGGCCGCGGGCGAGTTCGTCATCCGCGGGAGCGCCACGGCGCTCGAGCGGATCGGCATGCAGATCGAAGGGAGTCGAGCGGCCGTTGCGGCGATCGTCGCGTCGGCAGATCAGCAGCAGCGCGAAGTGGTGGCGCTTGTGGACGAGATCGAGGCGATCGCCACGGTCGCGGGACAGAATGCGTCCACGGCACAGGAGGTCCGTGATGTCGTCGAGACGCAGGGCAGCGCGATGATCCACATTGCCGAGTCGAGCCAGCATCTGGCCGACGTCGCAAACCGGTTGCGCAGCGTGGTGGCCCGCTTCGAGCTGTGACCAATCCGTTCGCCTATGTGCCCTTCGCGATCGCGGCGCACGGCGGTTCGGTGGATGGCATGCCGGCGTCGCAGCTCACGATGGCGGGGGTTTCGCTCCTCCGCGCCAGCGTCGCGCTGGTGCGCGCGCTCGAGGGACGCCGCGCCGCGATCCTGATGCCGACGTCCGCCGCGTTCTTCTCGGCGCTTGCGGCCTGCGACGGACGTGCCGCCGTGCTGATCGATCCGTTGGCGGCACCGCGCGACATCGCGTTCCAGTTGGCCGACGCCGATGTTGGTGCCGTCTTCACCGTGCGCGCGCTGTCCCATGCGCTCCCGGCCCGCACGGTGCACGCGCTGCTCGACGACGCGCCTGCACGCGCCACCGTGATCGCCGGCGACGTGGTGCGCGAGGTCGTGCTCACGAGCCACGACACGCTTCGACTGGACGGCGCCCCCGATGCGCCCGGCTCCGACGATCCCGGCGTGATCGTCTACCCGTCCGCCCCGGAGGACGTCCCGCGCGGCGCGGTGCTCACGCATCGCACCCTGCTCGCCGGTGCACGAGCGACCGTGCATGAAACCGGACTCGCCGCTGGCGACGAACTCCTCGCGCTGGTGTCGCTCGCGCATCCTGTCGGTCTCGGCGTCGCCGGGCTCGCACCGCTCCTCGCAGGGGCGCGTGTGCGCACGATGCATCGCGCCGCGCCAGCGTCCGCGCTCGAGCTGCTCGAGTCCGGTCAGGTGACGCACCTGGCCGGCGATCGTGCCTCGTGCGATGGACTGCTGCACGCGCTCGTCGCCCGCACGCGACCACTCGCCGCGCCGGCGCTTCGCGTGGCCATGTGCGTCGGCTTACCCGTGCCGCGCGCGCTTCAGGAGTCGTGGTACGCGCACACGCGGATCGAGCTTCGGCAGGGGTGAGACCTCCCCGGCGACGGTGCGCCTCAGGCCGAGCCGAGCGGCGGATCGGCGAGATCGAAGTCGGGAACGTCGAGCATCCCTTCGTCGATCGCACTGAGGAAGGCGTCGACGACCAGCGGATCGAACTGGGTACCACGGCACCGGCGGAGCTCCGAGAGCGCCGCATCCACGGAGTAGCGGCGTTCGGCCCGATAGGGGCGGCCGCTCGTCATCGCATCGAAGGCGTCTGCCACCGCCACGATCCGGGCCTCCAGCGGAATGACCAAGCCGGCCAGGCCGTCCGGAATGCCGCGCCCGTCGTACCGTTCGTGGTGCGAGCGCACGATGTTGAGCGCCATGGGTGCGTCCTGCAGCAGCGGCGAGAGAATGCGCCAGCCGACCACGGGGTGCAGCATGATGTGGTCGTACTCTTCGTCGGTGAGCGGCCCCGGCTTGTTGAGGATCGCCTCGCGCACGCCGATCTTGCCGATGTCATGCACGTGCCCGCCAAGCTCCACTTGCCGCGCGACGTTGTCATCGAGTCCCAACGCCCGCACGATCGCCACGGAGTACTGCGACACGCGCACCGAGTGCCCGCGCGTGTAGCGGTCCTTCACTTCGAGCGCCTCGGCGAGGGACTGGATGCCGGCCAGGAAGAGCTCTTCCATGCGCGTCGCCTGGACCGTGACGCGCTGTTCGAGGCGCAGCTGGTAGCTGCGGTTCTCGATGATCAGGCGCCGTTTCTGCATGGCCTGGGCCACGCGCGCCCGGACCTCGTCGAGGTGGAACGGCTTGGTCAGGTAGTCCATCGCGCCGGTCGCGAGGCATCCGACGGCCACATCGACATCGGCCACGGCCGTGATCAGCATGACCGCCGTGTCGGGGTGGCGCTCGCGCAGGTGGCGCAGCAGCTCCACGCCGTCCATCTGCGGCATGCGGAGATCGGAGATCACGAGATCGGCCGGGGCGTCGTCGAGGGCGACCAGCGCCTCGGTGCCCGAGCCGGCCTCGCGGCACTCGAACCCGTCCGCCTTCATCAGGCGGGCGAGGACCTGCCGGATGCGCGGCTCGTCGTCGACGACCAGACAGGTGGCGCCCGGGGGAATCGACGTCGGTAGCGCCGGCCGCGTGGTCGGTGCGTCCATGCTGGTCACCCCCACGTGGAATGCTCCCAGGGACCGCGCGCCGTCTGCGCTCGCTCCGTCCCCTGCCGATCGAGTATCTTGAGGATCATCGTCCACCGGATTGTAGAAACATGACGAAGGTCTTCGAAAGCGATCGGTCGGCCGGGTTCGGCACCCAGGCGATTCATGCGGGCCAGCGGCCCGACCCCCTGGCGGGGGCGATCATGACGCCGGTGTACCTCACGTCAACCTACGTGCAGGATGCGCTCGGGGAGAACAAGGGATACGAGTACGCCCGTGGCAAGAACCCCACGCGCGAGGCGCTCGAACGCAATGTGGCCATCCTCGAAGGCGGGACACACGGCTTTGCGTTCGCCTCGGGGGTGGGAGCCACGGACACGATCATGAAGCTGCTCAAGGCCGGCGATCACGTCGTCTGCGGAGAGAACGTGTACGGCGGCACCTTCCGGCTCTTTGACCGTGTGCTGCGGAGTTTCGGCCTGACCTTCTCGTTTGTTGATACCCGGGACCCGCAAAAGATTTCCGACGCGATCACCCCGGACACGCGCATGCTCTGGTTGGAAACCCCGACCAATCCCCTCATGCGCCTGACCGACCTGCAGGAGGCGTCCGAGATCGCCAAGCGGTCCGGTGCCCTGATGGTCGTCGACAACACCTTCGCGTCCCCGTTTTTCCAGCGTCCCCTCGCGTTGGGGGCAGACGTGGTGATGCACAGCACCACCAAGTACCTGAATGGCCACAGCGACATGATCGGCGGTATCGCGGTGACCAACCGCGATGATCTGGCCGAACGCCTGCAGTTCCTGCTGAATGCCTCCGGGGCAGTCCCGGGGCCGATGGACTGCTTTCTCGCCCTCCGTGGCACCAAGACGCTGCACCTCCGCATGCCGCGCCACGATGCCAATGGGCGCGCCGTGGCCGCGTGGCTGGCCAAGCGCTGGGGCGACGAACGGGTCATCTACCCGGGCCTCTCCTCCCACCCGCAGCACGAGCTCGCCACGCGTCAGATGTCGGGGTTCGGGGGCATGGTCACCGTGGAAATGGGGTCCAAGGTCAACGCCAAGCACGTGCTCGACCGGATGAAGGTCTTTGCGCTCGCCGAGTCGCTGGGGGGGGTCGAATCGCTGATCTCCCACCCGGCCAGCATGACGCACGGCAGCGTACCCGCCGACCGGAAGGCGGCCATGGGGCTGACCGACGGCATCATCCGGCTCTCGTGCGGGGTCGAGGACATCGAGGACCTCATCGGGGACCTCGATCAGGCGTTCGCCGGCCTGTAACTCCCATCGGCAACGCACCGTAGGGGGGACATCCTCCTTCTCTGGACCCACGAGCCATGGCCCCGACCCCGCTTCCACTCATCGACTCGACCGCCTGGGAACACCCGGCAGATCGTGCGGCCCTCAACGCCATGCGCGCGCTGCCGGGCTTTGACGAGGTGATTCGCAAGATCGCCGGGTTCATCGGCGATCGCGGCGCCCGGCACTTCTTCACGGCCGATGCCGTGCGCGTGGGTCCGCGCCAACGCCCCAAGCTCGACGCACTGTACAGCGACGTCATCGCGACCTTCGACTGGCCGACGCGTCCGCAGCTCTACATCACGCAAAACCCGAAGGCGAACGCCGGCGCGTACGGCTTCGAAGAGCCGTTCATCGTCGTGAACTCCGGCGCGCTCTCGATCCTCGATCGCGAAGAGCAACGCAACGTGCTCGCCCACGAACTCGGGCACGTGATGAGCGGGCACGTCACCTACCGGACGATCGCCGAGATCATCTTTGCGGTCGGCCTGAACGCGATGCCGCTGCTCGCCGGCGTTGCGCTCCTGCCATTCCAGGTGGCCATCCTCGAGTGGTACCGCAAGTCGGAGTTCTCCGCCGACCGCGCCGGACTGCTCGGCGTGCAGGATCTGCGCGTGGCTGCGGGCGCACAACTCAAGCTCTCGGGTGGCGTGGCTGGCGACGACACCATCGACGTCGATGCCTTTCTGGCGCAAGCCGCCGAGTACGAGACCGAGGGCGGCGCCTGGGACAAGACGCTCAAGCTCCTCAACACGGTCTGGCGTACCCATCCGTTCGGCACGGTCCGCGCAGCGGAGATGGCCCGCTGGTCCACCAGCGCACAGTACCGGGAGATTCTCGCGGGCACCTACCAGCGCCGCGGCGACCCGAAGCGTCCGCTGACCGAGGACATGTCCGAGGCCGGCGGCTACTACAAGGAGCAGGCCAAGGCGGCTGCGGATGAAGTGAGCGCCGCCGTGGGACGCGCCAAGGACGCCTTCCAGCAGGCGTGGAACAAGCGCGGCGGACCAGGCGCGTGATGCGCCAGCGGCCCCGCCGGTTGCGATGAAGATCCTCGTGGTTGGCGGGGGCGGGCGCGAGCACGCGCTGGCCTGGAAACTGCACGGCGAAGGTGCGGAGATTCTTGCCGCGCCTGGCAATCCCGGGATTGCCACGTTGGGACGCTGCCTTGCGGCAAGTGCCACCGACATTGACGCGCTGGTCTCGATCGCTCGTCGCGAAGGGGTCACCTTCACGATGGTGGGGCCAGAAGCGCCCCTGGCCGCGGGGATCGTCGACCGGTTCCGCGCACAAGGACTCGCGGCGTTCGGCCCGACGGCCGGCGCGGCGCAGGTAGAGGCGTCCAAGCGCTTCTCCAAGGATGTCATGAACGAAGCGGGCGTGCCAACCGCACACGCCACGACGCACACCGACGTGAACGCTGCCATTCGCGCAGCGCACGGGTTGGGCGCGCCCGTCGTCATCAAGGCCTCAGGGCTGGCCGCCGGCAAGGGCGTCATCGTCGCCCTCACGATGGACGAGGCAGAGCGCGCCATCCGCATGATGCTCGAGGGCAACGCGTTCGGTGCGGCCGGCCATGAAGTCCTGGTCGAGGAATTCATGGAGGGCGAAGAGGTCTCGCTGTTTGCGCTGTGCGATGGCACGCGTGCGCTCCCGATGATCGGCGTGCAGGATCACAAGCGGTTGCTCGCGGGCGACTTGGGCCCCAACACCGGCGGCATGGGCGCATATGCGCCGGTGTCGATTGGCGGCCGTGCGCTCGTCGCCGAGGCCGAGGCCCGCGTGTTCGCACCGATGCTCGCGGCGATGGCCGGACGCGGCGTTCCGTTCAGCGGCCTGCTCTACGCCGGCCTCATGCTCACGCGCGACGGCCCGAAAGTGGTGGAGTTCAACTGCCGCTTCGGCGATCCCGAAACACAGGCCATCCTGCCGCTGCTCGACAGCGCGCTCGCCCCCGTGCTCCATGCGGTGGCGAGTGGCGATGGCCTTGCGGGTGCGGCACCGCTGCGGTGGCGTCCCGCGGCCAGCGTGTGCACGGTGCTGGCGAGCGGCGGCTATCCCGAGTCGTCCGGCCCGGGGGTCCCGATCGACCTGCCAGAGCTGCCGGATGGCGTGCTCGCCTTCCACGCAGGGACACGGACCGGCATGGATGGCCGACTCGAAACCAACGGCGGTCGCGTGCTCAACATCGTCGCCACCGCGCCCTCCATGCGCGAAGCGCTCGCTCGGTCGTCCGCGTGGGCGGCTCGCGTACAGTTTGAGGGCAAGCAGTTCCGTGCCGATATCGGCTGGCGCGAGTTGGCGCGTGCCGGAGCTTCCTGAGACCGAGACGATCGCGCGCGACCTGGACGCCGCGCTCCGCGGTGTCCGGATCGGCGAGATGCATGCGCCGCACGCGGACGTGCTGAGGCTCGCGACCACGCATGCGTTCGCGGCGCGCGTCAGCGCCCAGACGATCACGCGCGCGTGGCGCCGCGCGAAGCTCGTGGTCCTCGACCTCGATGGCGGCGACCGCATCGTGGTACAGCCGCGCTTCACCGGAGCGCTGCTGCTCGATCCGAGCCCCGCGGACGACGATCACTACGTGGCGGTGCGCTGGGCGCTGTCGGACGCGCGCGCACTGGTGTACCGTGACGTGCGGCGTCTTGGTACCGTCGCCCTCATGACGCCCAGCCAGTGGATCGCCTACGAGCGCGCCCTCGGCCCCGAGCCGCTCGATGACGCCTTCACGGGCGCGGTGCTGCGCGATCGACTCAAGGGTTCACATCGACCGATCAAGGCGGTACTGATGGATCAACGGGCCGTGGCCGGGATCGGGAACATCTACGCGACGGAAGCGCTCTGGCGCGCCGGCATCGACCCGTCACGCGCCGCCATCACCCTCTCCGCAGCCGACGCCGACGTGCTGACGCGCGAACTCCGGTCCACCTTGCGCGCCGCGATCGCCGCACGCGGGACGACGTTTCGTGACTACCGCGACGCCCTGGGGGGACGCGGCGCGTTTGCCGAACAGTTGCAGGCGTACGGCCGCGGCGGGGCGCCATGCGGCCGCTGCGGTGTCCGGTTGGCCGCGACCATGGCCATCGATGGTCGCACCACGGTGTTCTGCGCCTGGTGTCAGCGGTGAGCCGTCGCCGCCACGGCAATCGCCCCGATCCGGCGCACCTCGACCGCCTCCGCGCGACGGTCGCAGAGGGCGCGGAGCAGCGCCCCGCCGTGTACCGCATGATCGCCGCGGATGGCGAGATCGTCTACGTCGGCAAGTCCAAGCAGCTGCGCGCACGCCTGCTCTCGTACTTCCGGGGAAGCTGGCCCGCCGACAAGGGGATGCGCATCCTCGCGGCGGCGGACCGCATCGAGTGGACCTATGTACCGAGCGAGTTCGCCGCGCTGCGCGAGGAGCTCGCACAGATCAAGAAGTGGCGCCCACGATCGAACGTGATGGGCAAGCGCGATGCACGGCACTATGCCTTCCTGCGGCTGACCGCCGGGCGCGCCCCCCGGCTGCAGGTGGTGCGCGGCGCTGGCGACGGGCGGGGCTTCTTTTACGGACCCTTCGTCGGGGCGGTGCGGCTGGCCGATGCGGTGCGCGAACTGTCCGATGCACTCGGCCTGCGCGATTGCACGCTCGACCGGCGCATGGCCTTCGATGACCAGCGCGAGCTGTTCACGCATCACGCGCGCACCCCCGGCTGCATTCGCTACGAGATCAAGCGATGCCTCGGGCCCTGCATCGCGGCCTGCTCGTCGGTGGCGTACGATGAGCGCGTCACGCTCGCGCGGGGGTTTCTCGATGGCAGCGACACGCGCCCGCTCGACGTGCTGCGCGCCCAGATGACCGCCGCCAGCGACGCGCTCGAGTACGAACAGGCCGCGTCGTATCGCGACAAGCTTCAGCGACTCGAGGGGCTGCGCGCCTCGTTCGACCGACTGCGCTTCGCGGTCGAGACGCTGACCTTCGCGTACCCGGTGGCCGGGCACTACGGCGAAGACGTGATCTATCTCGTGCGGCGCGGCCGCGTCGTGGATCAGGTGAGCGCCGACGGGCGGCTCGAGAACGCAGAGGCCCTCACCGAGCTGGCCCGTTCGATCGAGTCGCAGCCCGGATCGCGTGGGACCGCCATTCCCCCGCATGAGATCGACGAGCTGCTCCTGCTGTCGAGCTGGTTCCGGCAGCACCCAGGCGAGCTCGCGCGCGCCGTGCGCGCCGATGGCAGCCGGGTTGCCGCGTTGGCCGAGAGTGCGTAGTGAACGGCTGAAGCCGGGCAGGCGCGCTTGACTCCGTGTGATTATAGACTAAGCTACTAGCTAAGTCTAAAGGAGCAATGATTGGAGCCCCCCCGCAATGTTCGGGTTGTGAACGTCCATGAAGCCAAGACCACATTGTCTCGGCTGATCGAACGTGCCCTTCTCGGAGAAGAGATCATGATTGCCAAGAACCATGTCCCCGTCGTCAAGCTCGTCCCCGTAAACACCGCACCCCCGGTGCGCGTGCTGGGGGCGCTCGCGGGCAAGATTCACATGAGCGACGACTTCGACGCGCCCGGCACGCTCATCGACGACTTCGAAGGCTCCGACGACGATCCGCTCCGGCCGGATCTTTATCCGGCCATCGCGGTGCCGGTACGATTGGTCGCCGAGCAGCCGGTCGGACGGCGGAAGCGGCGCCCGTGAGAGCGCTGCTCGACACCCACGCCCTGCTGTGGATGCTGAGCGATCCGGCTCGGCTCTCGCCGCGCGCGCGGCGCACCTGCGCCGACGCGCGTACGGCGCTCTACGTCAGCGTTGCCTCTGCCTGGGAGGTGGCCATCAAACTGGGGCGAGGCTCGCTGCGGCTGGACGTCGCGCTGGCCGAGTTGTTCTCCACGCACCTGCACGCCGCGCGCGTAGAGATGCTGGACATCAAGCTGTCACACGCGCTCGAGGTAGCGGCTCTTTCGCCCGTGCACCGTGATCCGTTCGATCGGTTGCTCGTGGCGACCGCGCGACTTGAGGGCCTCCCCGTGATCTCCGCCGACCGCGCGTTTGATGGCTACGGTGTCGAGCGCGTGTGGTAGGAGCCGCTACGTCGTGCGTTCGTCGGCGCGCGCGGCGGTGAGGGCATCGAGCAGGGTGCGCAACGGCGCCAAGGCTGGCACCGCATCGGTGGCTTTCACGCCGTAGGTCAGGTTGAAGGCGTAATCGAAGTCCGGCGGGTTCGCCCCCTGGACGTGCTGCATGATCGTTTCGAGCTTGTCGAGCGCCTTCGCGGCGAGCGCCTCGGGGGTGCGGGCCGCTTCGTACTCCTCCCACAATTCCAGCATCTCGGCGCTCAGCTCGGCGCTCAGGGGCGACAGGAGCGAGACGAGGTCGGCGCGTTCGCGGGTCGCCTTGGGAGGCGCCCCAACCTGATCCGGAGCTGGAACGTCGCCCGAGACTGCTTCCGCGAGATCATGCACGATGAGGATCCGCATGAGCCGAGCGTGATCCACGCCGGGGAGCTGGTCCTCCATCAGCATGGCGAGCAGGCAGAGTCGCCAGGTGTGGGCGGCTGTCGTCTCTTGGTGTCCACTCGCGGTCCAGGCGCTGCGGGTGGTGCTCTTGAGCGCTTCCGCACCGCGGAGGAAGGCGATGATCCCGGGGAGCGTCGATGGTGTCATGGAGTAGATGCGTCGGAGCCTGTTGCAGTCAGCGGGATCGCTTGCGTGCCGGGCGCTTCGGTGCGGCGTTGTCCGCCTCGAGCATCGGCAGCAGCTTCTTCGGCGCCACGCGCCGCCACGCGTCGCGGATCAGTTCGCGGCACTCCTCCCAATCGACATCGCCGTCGAGCCAGACGCCGATCCATCCACTCGGCCCCACATACGGGGGCGAGAAGAACCGATCGGGCCGGTCGGCGATCATGAGGAGCTGGTTCTCCTTCGATGCGTGGAGCCAGACCGCGGGTCGCCCGCGGCCGTGGTGCGTGGTCGCGCTGGCGTGCATGGCGAAGATCTTCCCGCCAATGATGCGAAAGGTCGGTTCGCCCCACGCCAGCTTCTCGTACGTTTCCGGCAGCGCGAGACAGAGCGTGCGCAGGCGTTCGACGTCCGATGGCGCCATCAGCCGGTCAACGGATCGTGCGCGAAGCAATGCGACCGCACGACCTTTCCGCCGATGACGTGCTCGTCGATGATCCGGTCGAGCACGTCCTCGGTGACCGAGTGGTACCAGACGCCGTCGGGATAGACGACGGCGAGTGGCCCGGCGACGCAGAACTGCAGGCAGGTGGCTCGGGATCGCAGCAGCGCGGGCGCACCGGATTTCGCCAGTTCTCCCGCGCGTTTCTTGAGATGTTTCCAGGTACGCTCCCCATCCTTGCCGTCGCAGCACTTCTCGCCGGCGCACAACACGATGTGTCGCCCGGCGGCAGCCGTGCCATCCGTCGCGATGCCGCGGTCGGCGACCTTGGCGGCCAGCTTCTCAAGATCACGTGCGCGAGACATGGAGGGGCGATCAGGGGAGCGGTGCGCGGCAAATGACGAGCGGAAGCTAAGGGCGCACCCCGATGTCGCGCAGGCGGCCGCGGGCCTCGCCGTTGGTCGAGTCCCGCCGGATCGCCTCGCGAAACGAGCTGGCCGCCCCGGACGTATCCCCCTTCATGAGGAGGACGTTACCGCGACTCACGCTCGTCGCCGACGACGCGGGAAAGAACTCCTCGTTGAGCGTGAGCAGCGCGAGCGCATCCTCGTGCTTCCCTCGTTGCGCCGTGCGGAAGGCTGCCGTCGTCAGCGAGGGTTCACCGAAGTCGTAGGCATCGCGTCCGTAGAACCGCTGCCGCAGCGCACGGTACGTGCGCATGGCGGAATCACCGCCGGCGGCAAGGGCGACCTCGGACAGCAGCTGTCCCAGCGCAATGGGGCGCGCGACTCCGCGGTGGCATGTGGCGCAGGTGACCGCAGGCCCGCCGGCCACGCGACCGGGTATGGAGTCGAGGCGCCGATTGATCTCGCCGACCATCTGCATCATCTGTCGCGCCACGAGCTTGGTACGCTTGTCATCGCTCGCGAAGTCCACCGTGGCAAGCGGCTTCCCCTCCTCACCGAGATGACAGTGCGTGCAGCGCACGCCGAGTGCACCGCTGAAGTTGCGCATGGCCCCGATCAGCTGCTGGGGCGGTGTGGACTTGGCGAACACTCGCACGTTCCGGAGCGAGTCCGGCGGAAACTTGCCCGGCTGGGCAGACACCGATGGAGCGGTGATCGCGAGCGCGAGCAGAACGAGGCGTGCGCGCATGGGAACGTCTCCGGCAAAGTGAGGCGTGATGTCATCGGCAACGGTACCGCCCTCGGATGCGGAAGGCGAGTACTGCGTTCCCCTACCCCGCCGCACCAATCTCGTTCGACGACGTTGCGGGCGGGCAGCCCGGTGTGACCCAGAGCCAGAGCACTCCTGCGATGATGCCCAGCAGGCCGCCGATCTGCAGCGCGCGCTCCCAGCCGATCCACGCCGCCAACCGGGGCGTCAGCCTCGGCGAGATGAAGCCCCTGACGTTGCTGCCGAAGTTCATGATGCCGCCAGCGGTGCCCGTGTCCTCACCCTCCAGCGTGAGCATCGTGGCCCAGAACGGGCCCTCGCGGTCGCGCGCGACGCAGAGGGGCGCGTCATCGGGCGCCGCGACGACCGCAAGACACGCGGTGAGGTCGCGGCCGAGTGTGCGCCACGGATCCGACGACGCCATGAGGGTGGCCGCCCACAGCCGATCCTCAAGCGAGGCCGGTGCGATGGTCACCTCGAGTGGCACGAGCGGCGAAGACATGTGCCACTCTCCGCTGCGGGTCCGGTGCACGCCATGGGGCGGCGTGCAGCGTGGGGCAGCGGAGGGCGCCGTCCGCGGAGACCGCCAGCGCCGCGGCGGGCGCGTCGTCGCTCAGCCGGCGGTCGCGCCCTCGCGCGCGAGACTCGCGGCGACTTCCGCCTTTCGACGACCCTCTTCGAGTTCCTGCCTGAGCTGCTCCGTACACTGGGTCAGGACCTGCGTCGTGTGTCGCAGCACCTCCAGTTCGGCCTCGGCCCGCATGCGGCCGTCCCGGTCGGCCTGGAAACGGCGAGCATGGCGCACCGCGCGGGTCACGCGTCGCGCATACCCCTCGAAGGTGCGGCGCTCCACCGGGTCGAACTGCCGAGCCGAGTGGTGCGCGAGGAACGACAGGACGCCGATGATCTCGCTGCCGTCGAGCAGCCCCACGATGATGCTGGCCATCTCGCGCGGTTCGTTCATGGCATCCTCGGAGCGACGGGCAAACACCGTATGCATGAGCGTATCGCCGCTCGCGAGCACCGCGGACACCGGCGACCGCACCGCAGGCGGCGGCGGCAAGTGCTCGTCGGCGAACGCGCGCTGCGCCTGATCGAGCGAGGGATCGGCATGCTGGGTGACCACCCGCCGGGTGCCGTCATCCGTGACGACGAGATCGAGCACGCAGATGTGGGCCAGTTGGGGCACGGGCAGCTGGACCGCTGCACGGATCACCGACTCGAGGTCGACTCGTTCAGCGAGCGCCTCGCTGGCATCGGCGAGAAAGAGGTCCAGGCTGGCTGTCGTCGATTGGAACGGAACGGACATCGCCACCGCGGGTGAGGGCGAGGGCGTGAGGCGTCGGTCAGCGGTCAGGGTCATGGCAGGGAGCGGCGAGAGGGGGGAAGACAACACGAATCAACCTCGGCGCGCGCTCACGGATTGAGGCGAACGACCCCCACTTGCACCTGCCATTCCACCGCCGTGGCTTCGCCACTCGGCCGTCGCACGGCGAGCCGGGTTCCGCCCGTTGGCACCGTGAGGCGGAAGTACTCCGTCGCCCCGGGACGCAGTGTCGCCCGTCGCATGGAGGTGAGCGGGAGGGGCGCGAGCGGATAGCCGGATCCCAAGCCAGGCCGCGCGACGAGCAGTGCCGCGAACAACTCCCGCAAGTTGCGTGAACGAAAGCGTCGCGCCGACAGCAGCGGTGGCCGAGGCATGCCGGGGACGGAATCGAGCCAGACGGCCATGCCGAAGTCGGCGAGCAGTTGCTTCATCGGGGCGCCGGCAACCGCTTCGACGTTGGCCGTGCCCCACCGGTTGGTCTGCACCAGGCTGCGCGTCGCCGTTGCGCCGACGCGATCGACCAGCCACCGCGAGAACAACCACGATGCGCCGCGCTCCTCGAGCCCGCCCAGGCTGCCCGCGGCATAGCGGACGGGCGAGTATGCACTCGGCACCAGCAGCCAACGATAGCTGTTGGCGAGATTCGACATGATGAAATCGCCGGCAGAGTCCGGAAAGAGCTGCGCGCTGCTCGTGCGGCCCATCGGCGCCGGATACCGCGCCTCGTAGAATCTCGCCGCGAGTTCCTCCGCGAGGTGGCTGAGCCCCTCGTTGAGCCAGGTCTCTTCGGCAATGCTCCCGCGTGCAACAGCGTGCTGGCCGTAGGAAATCATGTGTTGCAACTCGTGCACGAACGTCGCGGGGAGCTGTCGCTGCACCTCCGCCACCGAGTGCGGACACGAAAACACGCCGGAGGGATCGGGCACGTACGAGAAGAAGATCTCGCCCTGATTGGACTCTGCGGCGGTGCTGGCGATATCGAAAGCGTAGAAGTATCCCGTCACGAACCCGCTTCGCGCACAGTCCACCTGCGAGACGAGTGCGTTGACGCGCGGCGAGAAGAGCACGATGACGCGGCCATTGCCGTCGACATCCGAAGGCTCGCCGAAGGCGACGGTGTCGATGCCGTACAGCGGATGCTCGAGGTGTGCGCCCAGCGCGGCCCAGTCGGCGTCGGTCCAGACGGCGGGCGTATTCACATCCACGTAGGTGAGGACGCGGGAGCCGCGGTAGACGAGGCGCGCGGGCGCTTTCACGTACGTGTACGGTGGGGACAGGTTCGCGATCACCTGGAACGTGTCGATGGACCCAAGCACCGGCACCGCGCGTGTGAGCGCACGCGTGGTGAGCGACCGTTGTTGGGGCCCGAGACTGCGGCGGGACCAGCGCTGCTCGGCCTCCCGGAGCGATGCCTCGAACGCGAGCGGGATCGCCGATGGTGCCGCTCCGGGCGCGACCACCGAGGATGCCGCGTTGACGCGAGCACCCGGCCGAGCCACGTCCACCGCGTACCCGCCGAACCCGAGCGTGCTCGTGCCGAGTTGCACGCTCACGAGATAGTCACCCGCACCGCCGTCGATCTGCAGACAGGCCGTGGACGCGCCGACGACCACGACCCCGGTATCGAGACCAGCGGCGAGCCGGGTCGGCGCGGTTGACGACCCGCAGGCATCGGGACCGGTTGCGACGTCGCTCCCGTTCGCACACGCACCGCCGGCGATGCATCCGACGACCAGCAGGAGGCGCGCGGCGCTCATCGGATGAGGTCCGTGTCGACGAGACGCGTCATGTTGCCGCGCGCGTCGAGCAGGTACACGATCACCGACAGGAAGTCTCCGTACTCGGGCCGGCCGCCGCCCAGCGGGATCGAGGGGAGCACGTTCCCGCGCACGCCGTTGACGGCCAGGATGCCGAACTCGGGCCTGCCGTCGATCGCCTGACCCAGTGCCCCGTCGCGCAGGGTGAAGGCAATGAAGGCACCGACGAAGTCGTCGTCGGGATCCAGCACGCTCAGCGTCATCGCAACGGACGAGGTCCCGTTGAAGACCGCGTTGAAGCGAATCGCCTGCGGTGCCTGCGCGCTATCGGTGGAGAGCGGCAGCTCGAACGTGGGGCTGGAGTTGCCGGCGAGGTCGATGGCACGGAAGGAGGCGCACGCGTTGCGTGCCACCGCGTCGGGCAGGCCCGGCTCGATGGCTGCGACGATCGTGACGGTGTCGGGCCCCACGAGCGAGGTGGCGACACCGGCGCGTGTCCGTGCGCCCGTGGGCAGCAGGCTGGCCCCGCGGCAGTCGGTGAGGTCGACGGTGTAGCGGTCCACGTCGCGGTTGGGATCGGCGACGCGCGCGACGAAGCCAAGGGCACCGTGCCGATAGCTCGCGGCCAGCGACACCACGCTTGGCCGATCGGCGGGATTCGAGCAGTCCACGAACAACGTGAGCTCGGCGCCGCCCCGAGGCGGAACCATCACCAGCGGGGCGGTACCACCGGTGCTGATGACGCCGCACCGCTGCGGGAGGCTGCGCAGCTCCAGCCGATACGTGGCGGGTGCGACGTCATCGAGGTAGAGCGAGTCGGTGGGCTGCATGACGGCATCCCGCACCACGCTGTCCCCGACCGAGACGCGGAGTGCGTAGGCCTGCGTCGGCACATTGCCCAGCGTCTTCGTGCGCACGACGAGCGACGGGAGACAGGTGACATTGAAACGAACGATCGATGTGTTGGCGTCGGCGAACAGGACGGCCTCACGGATCGTACCGTCGCGCGAGTTGCAGCGAAGCGGGAGCCCATCGAGGTCGATACGGTAGGCTGCGGGTGGCAGCGAGAGAATGACCGTGTCGCGCGGTGCACGCGCGAGGACCGTATCGACGATGGACGGGGCTGACAGCATCCGCACCCGGTAGCGCACGACACTCGGTAGCGTGCCCGCGTCCGGGCCGGAGATGCGCGGAAGGATGGCGAGGTACGGTGGCCCGCCCTGTGCCGGCCCTTGTGGGTCGGTGCACGCCTGCACGCACACAAGCAGGAGCACGCGTGCGACCGTCGTGACCGCCCGAACGCGTGGACGGATCCGCCGCCAGCTTGTCTCGTGGTTATCGAGGGGTACCGATCGCAGGTGTGACAAAGTCCTTCAACTTCGGCAGCACTGGGTCGGAACGCGAGCGACGCAGCGGTTCATTTACCGAAGTGGGACGCAACCGGAAGTTTTCGTAACGCTTGCATGACGGATACGTAAAGACAGACCGCCGCTGGAATCCCGAGGGACTCCAGCGGCGGCCTCTCCGACACCGTGCGCGAGGGCGCGGTGCCTCCTGCGTACTACGGGTTGCTGTACGTCGCGGTCCGCGTCCAGCCGGCGTACCAGGGCGCGTTGGTCTTGGACAGGTTCGCCGGTGCAACAGCCCCGAGGAAGGTGGCCGAGGCATCGAAGAACTCGGGACGCGTCAGGCTGAGCACCGTGCCCGTCGTGCCGCCCGGGTTGCCCGTCGACGTGATCGTCAGGTTGCGCGAGACCGGAACCGCCGCGTTCGACATCGAGAACGTGGCGAGCGGACGGAAGTCCGGGTTGTTGCGATCGAGCGCGCTGGAGATGCGGCCTGGCGCCGAAGCCGGAGCCGCGGCGAACGGGTTGCCGGCGGCAATCCGGACCGTGCCCGTGGTCGCGTTCGTGTCGAGCGGAAGCGCGTCACCGCAGGTCCCCGCAACGCTCGAGGGGTTCACGACCGCAGCGGGAGTATGCATGTCGACGATCGTGCTGTTGCGGAAGACGAACTTCTGTCCGCCCAGGTCCGTGCCGCAGGTTTCCGTCTGCTGCACGAGAATCGCGCGCGGGCTGCTGTAGAGCAGGCCGTTGCGCAGCACGCCCTTGGCACCGCGGCGGTAGTGGATCGCGTCGTTGACGCTGTTGCCCGACACCGGACCGGCGGCGTCCGTGGACAGGTCGCCCACAATCGTGAAGTTCCACACCTCGCCGTACATGCCCCACGGCGCCTGCACCGTGAACGGCGTGGCCGGGGTGTTGTCCACCTCGAAGCCCTTCTCGCCATCGGCGGGGTTCTGCGACACGAGCACGAACTGCGCGCGGCCGATCCACCCTTCCGAGTAGTCGAACGAGTCGTCGGAGTTGTCGGTGAGGTACAGGTAGCGGAGGTCGACCGAGCCACCGAAGATCTCGATGCCGTCGTCACGC
The DNA here is from genome assembly GCA_031372565.1 of Gemmatimonadota bacterium. Classification (GTDB taxonomy): domain Bacteria; phylum Gemmatimonadota; class Gemmatimonadetes; order Gemmatimonadales; family Gemmatimonadaceae; genus JACPPC01. The sequence continues at coordinate 21,275 of JANMLN010000201.1, forward strand.
CCACCGTGCGCCTGGATGTATTCCATCGTGGTGCCACGGCCAACGCCCGACAACGTCAGGTTGTTGAGCTCGTTGTTGGCCGAGAGGTTGAAGCCGCCGAACTCGACGATCACGTAGCGCATCACGCCGCTATTGTCGTCCGGATTGCAGCCGCCGTACTCCGGGCCGCCGCCTTCGGCCTGCGCGGCCAGACAGCCGGCGAGGGTCCGGCCGGCGACCGCCGGATTGTTGGCGATCAGGATGGAGGCCGAGTTGATCGGCGCGTTGCCTGCGACGGAGACGCCGCCCCAGCAGCCGGGCACCTTGGTGCCGGTGCAGGTGAAGACGATCGGCTCGAGCGCGGTCCCGCTCGCATTGATCATGCCATCACGATCGATGAAGAGCGCCGAGATCGACGGGAACGCCGTGTTGCCTTCGATACGCGTCCCGGGCTGGATGGTCAGGGTCGCGCCACCGTTCACGCGCACGATGCCATCGAGCTGGTAGACCGTGTCCTTGGACAGCAGGCGATTCGTGTTGATCGAGCCGGAGAGCGTCACGCGGGCGCCAGCGCCCGGACGCGCGCCGCGGCCGGCAATCACGTCACCAACCACGGGCTGGTTACCGAACACCGCCTCGTTGATGATGCCGAGGGCGTCCGACACGTTGATGATGCGGTCGCCATTGGCTTCGATGCCCGGGGCGAGCGGTCCGCCCACGTTGTACGGAACCGGGTTGCCCGCGATCACGGCATCGCGCGACGGCGCGTCGGTGCCGATGATGATCTCGCCCAGTCCGACGGCGACGTTGATGATGTACACGGCGTCGGTGGTGTTGACCGCGCCGTCGAGGGTGGCGTCACCGTACTGGAGGTTCAGCCGGTACTCGCCGGGACGCAGCGCAATCGTGCCCTTCGTGCCGCGCGCCGCATCCATGCGGGCCGCCTCGGCCTTCCAGTCGGCGAGGTCCATCACGCGGGCGTCCGACGGGACGCTCATGGCATCGTCCACCATGATGCCGCCGTCCTCGGCGCGCGTGTACTGCGCGAGCGTGCGACGCGTCGCCGCGACTTCATGCTCGTAGCGGATGCTGCCGATGTACGCCGGAGCCAGCACTTCGAACACCATCTTGCCCGAGCGGGGACGGAGACCATCCGGATTGAGCTCGGCAATCCGCAGTTCGCCGCGGGCGGCGCCCTTGGCGTTCACGTACAGGATCGTGCCATTGTCCTGCGCCTGTCCGACGTACCGGAGCTTGGCCGCATCAAAGCGAACCATGCCCTGCAGGCCGCCGATGTCCTCGGACGTGCCCTCGGTGCGCACGTCAACGGCGATCCGGCCGCCGGCCGTCTGGCCCGGTGACGAGATCGCAAGCTTGGTGCTGAGCAGCTGGGTGCGTGCGGCGAGCGGCCCGTCGTTCGGGCTGCAGGCGGCCAGCGCCAGCGTCGCGGCGACCGCACCCGACAGGGCGCGACGCGCGGGGTTCAACTGAATCATCATGGACGGAGAGTCTCGAGTGTGTGAGGGTGACCGGCCAGCGGAACGCGAGGTTCCACTGGCCGGTCGAGGTGTTCGGTTGGTTTACGGGAGCGGGACGTCGGTGACGTCGATCCGCGGCACGAGGTTCAGGAGCGCCGGGGCCGGACCCGAGGCCTGGTTCATCGTCGAGATCTGCGTCACCGTGCCGGCCGCGATGCGGCGGAACTTGAGGCGGAACAGGCCGACGTTGCCCGTGGTGGTGGCACCGGCGAGGCTGAACACCGCGATGCGAACGATGCTCGGCGTGAGCGCCGGATTGTACGTGCGGCTGTCCAGGTCGGCGTTGATCGACGAGGAGGCGACGCCGCCCGTGACGGCCACGAGGCGCGCGTTGTCGTACTGCACGTCAACGGTGATCGCGGAGAGCTGATCCGCGCTCATGTTGATGCGACCCTCGTAGATGACCGTGTCGACCAAACCGGCGATCCACTGACCGGTGTAGGCGTAACGCGTCGGCGGGGTGACGCAGGTGAGGGTGATGGCCGGAATCGCGGCCGTTCCACCGACGGTCAGGCCCGAGTACGTGAACAGGCCAGCGCCCAGCGCCGGCGCAGTGCAGTTGGCCGGAACGCCCGTGAAGCCCGTGATGCGACCAGCCGAGCCCGAGAGGGTCGGGATGGTGGCCGAGAAGGCACCGGTGGCACCGGTCAGCGCGGCCGGCTGGGCGGCGCCGCCGTTCGGGGTGATGATCACGCCAATGCCGGGCAGGTTGAAGCCCGCGCCACGCGAGTCGAGAATGGAGCCAGTGACCGTGCCGGTCGGCACGGTGCAGCCGGCGAGCGGGAAGTTGGCGGTCGAGGTCGCGCCGATCGAGACAACGACGCCCACGGACGTGGCCGAGCAGCCAGCCGGGAGACCAGCGGTCACCGTCGCGGTGCGCGAGCCGACGACCACGCTGTCGATCTGGTAGGCGCCAGCCGCATCCGAGATCGCCGAGCGCGAGCCCACCGAGACCGTCACGCCGGCCACAGGGCCGCCGAGCGCGGCCGAGGACACCGTGCCGCCGACCGAGCCGTACGCGATCACGGCCGAGCGGAGGTCGGCGACGAGCAGGGCACGGATGCGGAAGCGGCTGACGGTCGGGTCGACCGTGAAGCCGACGGTGCGGCTGGTCGTCGTGCCGGCCGCAGGGATCGTCGGGTACGGCTCCGAGCGGTAGCAGTCCGTCGGGGCGCCGGTCGGCACGGTCGCATTGCAGTCCGTGTCATTGAAGAAGCTGTGCGGCGCGTTGTCCCAATCGCCATTCGGTGCGATGGCGCCGAAGGACGGCGTCTCGACGATGATCTCGGTGCCGTCGCCCGACGTGCTGGAGCCACCGGTGGTTGTGGTGGTGACCGACGAGAACGGGAAGAGCAGCGGACCGGTGGCGCCGGCGGGCGGCGTGGGCCACGTCGGCGTGATGAGCTCAACACCCGTCAAGCGGTTCGTGATCGACACCTGGAACGACACACAGACCTTGGTGGCGGCACAGCCGACGGTGGTCGAGGTCAGGCCGCTCGTGGTCAGTTCGACCACATCGCCGGCCAGGATCGAGGTGTTGGGCGTGCCGTCGAGCGAGATGCCACCATTGCCATCGAGGCGGGCGCTGATCGCGCCGCCGTTCGGGGCGGTGATCTTCACCCGGCCACTGTTGCGGTCAACGTCAAACACGAAGGCGGCACCACGAATCTGTGGCGTCAGGGCCGGGTCGGACGGCAGGACCGGCGCGAGCTTGGTCGACTGGTCCGCGCTGCACGCGGCCATGCCGACCGTCGTCGCAGCGAGCAGGACCGTCGACAGCGTCCGAGACGGACGAGCAACGAAACGGGAGAGAAAGGACATGCAGGGCCTCCAAAGGGGTAGGCCACGCGCGGAATCGCACGCGGCAGATCAAGCGCCCTATGATCGGCTTTCCATGTCCTGAGTCAGCGAGCGACGTGTATGGGAACCGTCTGCCTTGTGTGACGGTAACGACGCCGTGTCACGAACCGTGACATTCACCTCGCGCGTCTACGGCAGCGTGAACGTCCCTTCCTGCACACGAATGCGGGACAGGTAGCTCGCGCCGCCCACCGAGGTCGCGGCCCGCACGTTGGAGACCGTGGTTCTCGTCGTGGTCGTGCTGCCTGACGCACCGACGGGTCGGAACCGGATGCGGGCCAGCGTGATCGACCCGACGTTGTTCGGCGAACCCGCCGTCGCCCGAATGCTCAACAGCCCCCGGTTGATGTCGCTTCCCGAAATGTCGGCATTGGTCGACCACTGCCCGAAGTTGAAGGAGACGAACTCCAGCACCGCCGGGTCCCACTGCAGACTCGAGATCACCCAGTCGCCCAGCACGGACGTATCGGGCGTGGCGCGCGGCAGTTCCATGCTGATGAGCAACGTCACGAAGCCGCCACCGTCCACGCCAGAGAACCCGTGCGTGATCTGGAAGGCCGCGCCCGTCCCGCCGCTTCCACCAGTGCCGCTCCCACTCCCACTCCCACTCCCACCGCTTCCTGACCCGCCGGTACCCCCGCTGCCTGGCGTGCTCACGATCACGATCGACGTCGCCGAGGCGCTCGAGCCGCTCTGCGACACGGTGAGTCTGACGGTGTAGGTGCCCGCCGCCGCGTAGCTCTTCGATGGGGCGAACCCACTCCCGGTCGTGCCGTCGCCAAACTCCCATGCGTAGCTCGCACCCGCAGTGCTGCCGGCGGCCGAGAAGCTGACCGGCGATCCGACGGTCGCCGCGTACGGGCCGTTCGCCACCGCCGTCAGTGCGACGCTTCCCGTGCCCGATCCACCGGTACCCGAGCCACCCGTGCCAGTGCCTCCGGTGCCCGTGCCGCCCGTACCGCCCGTGCCTGTGCCGCCTGTCCCACCACCCGACGACGGTGCGGCAATCACCTTGAACACCGACTCGACCGAGCCGATCGTCGCGGTGTCCGTGGCGACACCGGCCGAGTCGACAAACAGCACCACCTTCGTCTCGGTCTCGGTGTTCGCGCCGATCGCGGCCCCCGCTGGCACGGTGAACCGAAGCGTCCCGAGCGACACGGTTCCACCGCGCAGCGTCCCTTCGCTCGGATCGGCCACCCCCGCCAAGAGCACCAGCCCAGAGGCCAGCCCCCCGTTCGCGCTCGCGAGCAGCTGCCCCCGCACGTACCGCACATACGTCAGCACGGCCGGGTTGTAACGCACCTGCACTTCAATCGCACCGACACTTCGGGTTGGGACGCGGGTGAGGTCGAGCGAGAGGGCGAGGTCGACCGTGGTCGTGCCCGTGGCCGTGTCGGGCGAGAAGGTGCTGCGCACGACAACCGGTCGCCCCGCCGTCGTGCTCGTGCGTGTGCAGGCGGCGGCGAACCGCACCGTGTCCTGGCTCAAGGCGGCGACCGTCACGGTGGCTGCGCGCGTGGCCGCGGTGCAGTTGGACGCGATGTCCTCGAACGCCACCGTGTACGTGCCCGGGAGCAGACGGTCGAACAGGACAGTCCCCGCGACACCGGCGCGCGCCGACACGGTCCGCGAGATGATCACCGCCGTGTCCGGTGCCCCGGTGCGGCGCACAACACCGGAGAGCACGAGGCGGAAGCTCGTGTCCACGCTGGCTCCCGTCGGCGTTGCCATCACGACAACGCGGCCCCGGCCGGGATCGCGACAGCTGAGTTCGAACCGGACATTCGTGATCGTGGCGATCACGTCATCGCGGACCCGCACCCTGGCGATGCTGTCGGGCACGCTGCACCACGACGGTACGCCCTGCACCACGACGCGGTACGCGCCATTGGGCAGCGGCGAGATGCGGCGTTGACCGTCGTTCGGGAGCACCACGCTGGCGCGCACGCTGTCCGTCGCGCTGTCCTTGACGACCAGCGTGTACGTCGCCGGCGCCTGCGCTTCTGCGACGGTGTTCATGCTGAGCTGGATGCCCGGCGCGGGTGGCATGCGCACGCCCCACGCCGTGGATGGCGCGGAGCGAATGCTGAGTTGGTCGACGCTGACGACGCGGTATCCGTAGTAGTGGTCGGCCGAGACCGACTCATCGAGGAAGACCACGGAGTCTCCGGTGCCGGCCACGAGCTGCTCGATGATCGGCTGGAACTCGCCCTGCAGGTCGACGCGACGCAGCAGCGTGTAGCTCGCGGCACCAGTCACGCGTGGCCAGGTGACCCGCACCATCCGGATGCTCAGCGCCTCTGCGCGCAGACCGTCAGTCGGAGGCAGGCCGCTCGGGCCAGTGGACGGATCGCCCTGACAGGCGACGAGCGCCGCCAGTCCGGCGACCTGCATCGCGCGTCGGCACATCCGACGCCAGGCGTCAGAAGTCATATCCCATGCCCATCGAGAAGTTGATGCCTTGGGGGATGCGCCCCGACTCGCTGACGCCACGGTTCACTTCCTGGTAGAACACCACGGGGACGTTCATGAGGTTGCGCGCACCGAGCGTCCAGTTCATGCGATTGAACCGGCGCGACAGTTTCGCGTCCAGCGAGAACCGCCCCCGTTCGTAGAGGTTGGGGGCCTGGTCCGTGCTGAGGCGACTCGCCTGCCCGTAGCGCACGATGCGATCGCCGAACCAGTTGCCGAGCACCGTCGCCGAGAAGGTGCGCTGCGCCGACTCGTATCCGAGGCTGGCATTGACGAGCCACGGGGATTGACCGGCGAGCTCAAGATCCGCGGGGTAGAGTCCCAGGTCGGATGGCATCCAGACCTTCGACTTCACGACCGTCACGTTGAGCGACGCGTTCAGTCGCTTGAAGCCACCCGGAAGAAAGGTCAGGGTGCGGCGCGCCTCGAACTCGAGGCCGGTGTTGATCGCCAACCGGGCGTTGGCGAATGACTGGTTGCATCCGCTCGCGCCATTGAACGTCGTCTCGACGATGGGACTGTCGAAGGTCTTGAAGAAGGCGGACACCGACAGGATCTCGCCGGCCGCCGGATACTTCTCCCATCGCAGGTCGTAGCTGTCGGCGCGCGCCCGGCGCAGCGTGGGCTGCCCGACCTGGTCGCACTCTCCCAGGACCGGCGAGTAGAAGTCCGGGGAGATCTCACGGGGATCGGGCCGCGACACGGACGAGAACCAGGCCGCCCGCAGATTCGAGGTCTCATCGAGCTTGATGGTGAGATTCATCGATCCGAGCAGGTCGGACTTCGCCTTGTTGATGCCCTGGACCGTGGGCAGCAGCGGGTCGAGGGTCAGGTTGGCCAACCATGACTCGTAGCGCGCACCCGCCAGGACACGCAGGCGTGACCCCAGCGGAATGTCCAGGAGGCCGTACACTGCCTTCACCTTCTCGAAGGCGACATACTGACCCGTGCGCCCGATGATCCGGTCGAGCTTGAGCACCGGCCCCATCAGCTCTGGCGCAAAGAGCCGGTCCGGTGTAAGCGTGAGCTGCGTCGCGCGCACCCCGGTGTCGGCGGTGCGATAGTAGAACAGGTACGAATCGAACTGCCGCGTCCGTTCCCGGTAGAGGCCACCCAGCTTGAGCTGAGCGGCAAGGAACTTGCCCCAGCGCAACGGGACGCTCCAGTCGCTCCCGAACGAGGCCATGCGATCTTCGAGCGTGCGGGCCTGCAGGTTCGGCAGCAGCACGGTGTTCAGTCCGTAGCTGCCGTCAGCCGGATTCAATCCATACGGCGCCTGTCGCGTATCCGGCTCGCCGCGCCGTGCCCGCGCCAGCGTGCCCCGCCACTCGAGACGCGAATCGAACAACCATCCGAGGAGATGATCCCCCGACAGCTGGGATTGCCACAGATCCCGCAACACGTATCGCGTCTGATAGCCGCGGATCGGCGACGGGCTCTTCTCGAGATCCACCCCGTTCGTCACCAGCAGGTAGTTCTCGGTGCTGCGCGTGTAGGTGTTCTTGAACCCGATCTTCTGCGTGGGACGGAGGCGGTAGCTGATGTTCGCAATCGCGCCGAGATCGACCGTCGTCTGTGCGTCCGTACCCGAGAAGGAACGCGTCGGCGCCTCCGTGGTCGACGGATTGAAGACGAACAACCGGTCCGGGGTCAGCGAGCGCTGCAGGTTGTACGTGCCGGCGACGATCACGCCGAGCGGACCACCGAACAGGGTGGTCTGGTCGCCCACGCTGAGCGACGCCTTGAGATCGGGACCCACCATCTCCGTTGGGGGGACCCACTTGGCATTCACCGCCTGCGCGAAACGGTCCGGCGCGAGCCCAGTTCCCGGCAACGGACTCGGCAACTCGCGATCGGCGCCGCCGAAGCCGAAGTATCCTGCCCCTCGCTCCTGCGGGATCGCATGCGTGCCGCCCGTCGCCAACGAGTTGCCGCCGACGCCAAGGCTCATCTGGATGACACGCTCTTCCGGAAACTCCTTGGTCTTGATCTCGACCGATCCACCCGTGAAGTCTCCGGGCTTGTCGGGCGTGCCGGTCTTGCTCGTGACGATGGACTCGAGCAGACTCGCCGGGAAAATGTCGAGCGGCACGATCTTGCGTGTCGGCTCGGGACTCGGCAGTTCAGCGCCGTTGAGGAGGGTGTTGCTGTACCGCTCGGCCAGACCGCGCACGACGGTGAAACGGCCACCGATGACGGACACGCCCGGCACGCGCGTGATCGCGTCGGCCGCGTTCGAGGACGGAGACTTGGCCATCGCCTCCGCGCTGATGCCGTCGGAGACGGACGCCGCATTCTTCTGCACGGCCAGCAGGCTCGCATCATTGCGCGTCTGCTTCGGAGCCTCCGCCGTCACGACGGTCGCGGCCAGCTGCGACGCCGCGGCCGTGAGCGCGAAGTTCGCGATCGCCGTCCGCCCGGGCGCGACCACGATCGAATCCTGTCGCGCCGGGCGGAACCCGATCAATCGCACCGTCACGCGATGCCGGCCCGCTCGCACGTTCGCGAGAATGAACCGCCCGTCAAGATCGGTGGCGGCGCCGACGCGGCCGGAGTCGAGCACCACTTGCGCGTAGGACAGCGGCCGGCCGGTCTCCTGATCGATCACGCGACCCGCAATCTTGCCGGCGCCCGACCCTCCGCTGTCTGCGCGAGCAGGCGCGACGGTCGGCACTTGTGCCTGCGCCCCGGTGGTCGCCACGCCCACGATGAACGCGAACAGCGCCGTGCCGATGCATCCGCGCATCACCGGGCCCCCGCGGGCCACTGGCCATGCAGGAAGGTGTCCATGTCCCCGAAGGTGCGTTCCGGATTCATCAGCCACGGCATGTGCGGCTCGGCGTCCAGCGTATCGAGCCGGGACGATGCCATGGCATCACGCCACTGCCCCAGCATCGTGCTGTAGATCAGGTCGCGCCCACCCGCGAGGATGAGGACGGGGACCGCCGTGGCCTTGACGCGCTCACGCAGATCCACCTTCACGACCGACCCGAGCAGCCATCGATTGGTGCGCTCGAGCTGACGCAGGTTCATCGGTGAACGTCCGCACACGAGCGGTGCACCGCGAGCGATCGTGACGGAGTCCCACACGACCAGGGGCGACAGGTAGAAGGACCAGTACTTCCGGCAGAACGCCTGCGGGTCGAGCGAGTCGGCGCGGGCGCGGCTGTCGGCGTAATACGCGTTCAGTCGCGCACGATCACCGGTGTACGCCGCGAACTGGAATGCCCACGACGACAGCAACAAGTGAGGCGACAGCATCACCACGCGACTGACGCGATCTGGATGACTCGCGGCATACGACGCTGCGACGACCGCGCCCCAGTTGTGGCCAACGAGGGCCATCCGCCCGAGTGCCAGCGACGCACGAAGCAGCTCCAGATCCGACACGTCGTGCTCGAGTCCGAGTTGCGTGGAGTCCGGCACCCCCGCACCCTCGCCCCGCCCGCGCAAGTCCACCACGATGACCGTTCGTCCAACCGCCAACGGGCCGAACGAACGCTCGAGATAGTCGGCGTTGAGCCCAGGGCCACCGGGCACGAGCACGACGGTATCAGGGCCGTTGCCATGCACCCGGTACTGCACCGCGAGGCCGGCCGCCACCGACACACGTCCCGCGGAAACGACCGGCGGAAGCGCCGACGGCGACGAGCAGGCGGCGCTTGCCATCGCGAGAATGGCAAGCGCGAGCCGAACCAGCGCGAAAGAGTGAGTCATGGATATGCGAGGAGTCCCGCCACGAGCACGGGCAGGATCGACGTGCCGCTGCCGCCGTCGCCCAACTGCCCGGCGCTGTTCTCGCCCCAGCAGTACAGCGTCCGCGCGGTCGTGAAGCCGCAGGAGTGCGCCCTGCCCGCGACGATGCGCGTGAACGCGAGCCCGCCATCGACGGACAGCGGCACGCGCGAGCAGGACAGGTCGAAGCCGAAGACGGCGCAGGTGGTCGAGGTCTCCGTGCCCAACTGGAAGGTGCTGTTGTAGCCCCAGCACAAGCCGCCACCGCTTCCGGTGACCGCGCAGGTATGCAGAAAACTCGAGAGCTCCGCGGCGGTGGCGAGACTCGTCGTGAGGGGATTGCTGGCGACCACGCGCGGTTGCGACTCACCCACCGCGCTCCCCGTGCCAAGTTGACCGGTCTGATTCCCACCCCAGCAGTACGCTTGATTCCCGGTCGTGATGCCGCAGGTGTGGGACTCTCCCGCCGTGAGCGAGGTGAATCGAAGGCCGGTCGCGACCTGCGTCGGCACCAGCGCCTGTGTCACGGTCGGAATCCCGAGACCGCCGAAGACGTTGGATCCCCAGCAGTAGGCCTCGCCGGTGGCCGTCCACGCACAGGAGTGCACACCGCCCGCCGTGATGCCCACGAACGCAAGCCCACCCGACGCTTCGGCGGGCCCGAGCGTCCGGATCGTGTTGCCGATGCCAAGCTGTCCCGCGTCGTTGCGCCCCCAGCAGTACGCGCGGCCGGTGATCGAGAGCGCGCAGTTGTGGTTCGCGCCAGCGGCCACCGCCGTGAAACCCACCGCGCTCGCAATGGGCGTGGGCAGTGGACGATCGAGCGTGTCGAGCAGACCGAGCTGGCCCTGTGTATTCGCCCCCCAGCAGCGCACGACGCGCGCCGAGGTGAGCCCACACGTGTGCGCATCGGACGCCGCGATGACCTGATAGGTCCCCATGCCGAGGACCTGCGCGGGCACGCGGCTCTCACTCGCTCCACCGATCCCGAGCTGGCCGCGGTCGTTGCTGCCCCAGCACCAGGCCTCGCCGATCTCGGTCAGCGCACAGGTGTGGCGCGCGCCCGCGTCCAGCGAAGACTCGATCGCCGGGCGGCAGGGCACGCCGATGTCACGGGTGACGGCCGCACCGGCCGGGAGTACGAAGCTCTCCGACGCCGGAATCACGCACCCCGCCGGCACCGACGAGACGCTGAGCACGGACGGGCCCGGCGGGACGCCGGTGAGCGCGTATGCACCCGAACTGGCACTGGTCGCCTGCCGCTGAGACGGCTCCAGCGTCACACGCACCCCCACCAGCGCCCCGCGGATCGCCGAGAAGACCTGCCCCGACAATGAGGCGAGCGCCGGTGCCACGAGCACCTCGCCCACGGTCCACCCGCTGTACCACGGGGCGTTGGCGCGGCCGGCGTCCGCGGGTTTGACTCCGCCCCGCCACGTGGTCACATCGAACTCGGCACCGCCGCCGCCCACCACACTCAGCGTGGCCGCGGGCGAGTTGAAGGGCGGTCGCAGGTCGGGGAGCACCACATCCGTCCCGGCGATCAGCGTTCGGGCAACCTCGACCGGATCGCTGACCACCACGTTCTGCTGATCCGCGCGCGCGAGCCACTCCGACTCGGGATCCGGCGTGCCGTACGGGCCGCATGTCGAGGGCGGACTCCCCGGCGGGCCCAACGACGTCGCTGCAACGGTCACGACGCCACGTAGCCGCAGCCCGTTGGCGCCGACCTGCGCGCACGTGCTCGCGCCGTCGACGTCGAGCGCCACGGCGGGACGAAAGAGCAGCACGTCACGGACATCACCGGCCGTTCCGCGCTCCAGGACCAGGGCGCGAGGAGGCGTCGAGCCGTAGGGATTCGCGCCGTTGCTCTCGAGCACGATCGTCACGTTGGCCACCGACGGCGCAGACCTCGGCGTCGCATCATCACCGCTGCCGCCCCGTCCACCGTTCCGGCCTTGCATGCCCCCGGCCACCAGTGACGGATCGCCTTGCACGATCAGGTGCTGGGCGTATCCCGTCCAGCCACCGGTCCATGCAAGTCCGAACTGTGCGTTGGTTGTGAGCGCCAGAAACCGGAGCCCGACGTTGCTCCCGACGATGGTCACGCCGTTGCCGAGCGAACGATGCACCTGCACGTACTCGATGCGCGTGGCGGCACCGACGGCAAGCAGTTCGAGGCCACGCACCGCGTACTCGATCCGCGCATAGCGCAGGACCCCGCTCGAGTCGCGGATGGCGCAGCCACCGTACGCGACCCCTCGATCGGACGATTCACGACACCCGGCCGCGCCAGACCCACGAACGGGCGGGCTCGTCGATGGGCCGTGATTGATGACCCCGTTCCCCGCGATGGTCAGGCCGTTCCAGCAGCCCGCCGTCGGTGCAGGGTCGCTGCAGGTGAACACGATCGGCTCGAGGAACGTCCCGTTCGCGTTCAGGCGTGACTCGCGCGGCACGATGAGCTCAGCACCCGAGTCGGCCAGTACCACCGCACCCGCGCCGATGGTCAGCGAGCTTCCGGCGGACAAGATCGTCGTGCCGCTGAGCCGATGCGTCTGGTGTCCGGCCCATCGCACGTCACCGCGCAACACGGTCACGGCACGCGATGCCGACACGCCTTTGGCGGGGACGCGCGCCGTCGCGGCCGGCACGGCGCCGGTACCGATCAATAGTGGAACGAGCAGGAGGATGGCGAGCATCGCTGAGTCCAACGGGATGGCGCGCGTCGCGCGCACTTAAAGCCCCTCAGCTTCGGCTCTGCTCGTGAAGACTGCCGCGCGCCGGTGTCACAGACTGATATCAACGACGTCACGCCGACCGTGGCGGCCCGTGATCGTGACGTTTGAGTATCGAAACCGTGATTGTCGTTGACCGCGTGTCGCGCTATCCGGTCAATCCGTCAGCGGCACGATCTGCACGTCCACCGCGCCATCGAGCACGGTCAGTCTCGCCACGCTCGGCACGAGCTGAAACCGACGCGGGCCTGCCGCCCCGGGATTCACCACCAACCGGCCGTCGGCGCGCGTGACCAGCTGCTGGTGCGTGTGCCCGTACACCAGCACGGCCTCCGGATAGGCCGCCAGCAAATTCGCGGGGGTGGGCGCACCGAGTTCGTGCCCGTGACTCACGTGAATGGCCACATCCCCGACGCGGTGCACGAACGAGGCAACCAGCGGCGGGTACGGCTCATCCGTGTTGCCGAAAACGGCGAGCACCGGTGCGATGGTTTCCAGTTCCGCCAACACGATCGGCTCGCCGACATCTCCGGCGTGCAGGATGAGCGACACCCCTGCCAGCGCCTCGTGCACCGACGGCCGCACCAGATTGTGGGTGTCGGAGATGAGCCCGATCACGATGGGCCCCGTCTGCGCTCGCCTGCTCACGCGTCCGTTGGGGCGTCGCCCTGCCAGCGCCGACCGACCGTGTGGTCGAGGTCGAGTTGGTCGAGCACGCGAGCCACCACGAAGTCGACGAGGTCGCTGATGCCCTGCGGCTTGTGGTAGAAGCCCGGCGCGGCCGGCATGACCACGGCGCCTGCCTGCGTCACGCGCAGCAGGTTCTCGAGGTGGATCTGCGAGAACGGCGTCTCGCGCGGGACGAGGATCAGCTTGCGTCGTTCCTTGAGCACCACGTCGGCCGCACGCTCCACCAATGAGCGCGAGGTCCCCGCCGCGATCGACGCCACCGTGCCCATCGAGCACGGGCAGATCACCATGCCGCGTGTGCGCACGGAGCCCGAGGCCGGCAGCGCGCCACGATCGCCGTCGTCGAACACGCGCACGTGCGCGTCCCAGGCGCTCGCGCCAACCGACGCGCGCAGCGCCGCCTGATCGGCGATGCCCACCTCGGTGGAGAGCAGGCGATAACCGTGCGACGAGATGATCAGCCACGTCGGCTGCGCCAACTCCGCCAGCGCGCGCACCAGCCGCACCGCGTACGGCGCCCCACTCGCGCCGGTGATCGCGACAACAATCGGACGCGCCGCACTCATGCGCTCACCGCCGCGATCAGCCGGCCGGCCAGTACGCACGCGAAGAAGAGCAAGCTCATCACGCCGTTCATGGTGAAGAACGCCGCGTCCAGCTTGGAGAGGTCATCGGCCTTCACGAGCCCGTGCTCGTACCACAGGATGCTCGCAGCCACCGCGACCCCCGCCCACCACGCAACGCCCGCCGTCGCGCCGGCCATGGGCAGCGCCCATCCGACCAACGCGAACGCCACGACCGTGAGCGTGTGCAGCGCGCGCGCGACCACGATGGCGCGCGGCACCCCGATCGCCGACGGGATCGAGAACAGCCCCTGCGACCGATCGAACTCGGCGTCGGGCAGCGCATAGAGCACATCGAAGCCCGCGACCCAACTGGCCACCGCAACGGCGAGCAGCGGCAGCAGCCACCACGGCGTCGGCCACGCCCCCGTCACCGCGAGCCATCCGCCGGCTGGCGCGATCGACAGCCCGACGCCGAGCCACAGGTGCGCGTAGCGCGTGAACCGCTTGGCGTAGCTGTATCCCAGCACCCACGCCAGCGCGATCGGCGACAATGCGAGACAGAGCGGATTGAGCCGCCAGGCACTGACAATGAACAGCGCGCCTGCGAGCACCACCGAGGCGCGGGCCGCACCCACGCCAATCACGCCGCGCGGGATCTCGCGCTGCGCGGTGCGCGGATTGAGGGCGTCAAACCGTCGATCGACCAGCCGATTGAAGGCCATCGCCGCGAACCGTGCGCTCGTGAACGCCAGCACGGCCCAGCCCACCTGCGACACCGTGACCGCATGGGTCCAGCTCGCAAGGGTCACCCCCACGAGTGCAAACGGCAGCGCGAACACCGTGTGCGGCAGCTTGACGAAGCTCGCCCATGTCGAGACAACGCCGGGCCCGGCGAAGGTCTGCCCTTCACGCGGTCCGCCGACGCTCGCCTGCGCGCCGCTCATCGCGTTCCCAATCCGAGCGAGGGCCAGATCGCGTCGACCTTCGCTCTGGTGGTGGCATCCATCTCGATCACCTTGGGCCAGTTGCGCGTGAACCCTTCCTCGGGCCACTTCCGCGTGGCATCGAGCCCCATCTTGCTGCCATAGGTGAAGCCGCGACTCGCATGATCGAGCACGTCCACCGGTCCCATCGTGAAGCGGGCATCGCGCTCGGGATCGAGGTTGTTGAGCGCGACCCACCACGCTTCCTGTGGATTGCGGACATTGACCCAGTCGTCCACGATCACGAGCACCTTCGCCAGCGACATCAGCCCCTGTCCCCACAGCGCGTTCATCACCTTGAACGCCTGCCCGGGATACTGCTTGCGGATGCTCACGAACACGAGGTTGTGGAAGATGCCCTCGGCCGGCATGTGGTAGTCGACGATCTCGGGCGTCGTCAGCTTGAGCAACGGCAGGAAGATCCGCTCGGTGGCATGACCCAGGTAGAAATCTTCCATGGGCGGCCGACCGACGATCGTCGTCGCGTACACGGGGTGCTTGCGCATCGTGACCGCCGTGATGTGCACGCGCGGATACAAGTCCGCCTCGGAGTAGAACCCCGTGTGATCGCCGAACGGCCCTTCGGTCACCAGCGGCTCCCGCGGATCGATGTACCCCTCGAGCACGAACTCCGCCTCGGCCGGCACCTCCAGGTCGCAGGTCAGCGCCTTGACGAGCTTGACCGGCTTCGACCGGAGGAAACCGGCGAAGATGAACTCATCGACGGCCGGTGGCAGCGGCGCACTCCCCGAGAAGACGCTCGCCGGATCGGCCCCGATCGCAATGCACACCGGCATCATCTGCCCGGTCTCTGCCATGTGGCGCCAGTGCTCGGCGCCCGACTTGTGCCGCTGCCAATGCATCGCGACATGGCGCGGCCCCATCTGCTGTACGCGATACATCCCCACGTTGCGGATGCCCCGCACCGGGTCCTTGCTGATCACCATCGGCAGCGTGATGTACGGTCCGCCGTCATCGGGCCAGCAGGTGATGATCGGCAGCCGGTCGAGGTTGATCTCGTCGCCGCGCCACACGATTTCCTGGCACGGCGCCCCGCTTCCGACCATCCGTGGCGGAAACTTCGAGACCTCGAGGAGACGCGGCAACAGCGACAGCTTGCCCATCAATCCTTCGGGCACCTTGAGGTCGATGAGCTTGGTGATGCGCGCACCCACCTCGTCGAGCTCCCGGACCCCCAGTGACAGCGACATGCGCGTCATGCTGCCGAACAGGTTGATGGCCACCGGATACGCCGAGCGGGTGCCGTCGCGGAGTACGGGGTGCTCGAACAGCAGCGCGGGCCCACCACCGGGCCGCTTCATGACACGGTCCGCGATCTCGCACAGTTCGAGATGGATCGAGACCGGCTCCTTGATGCGGACCAGCTCGCCGGCCTGCTCAATGGCGGCGATGAACTCCTGCAGCGTGTCGAGGGTCATGGTGCGCGATCAACGCCCGGCTCGGCCGGTCGTTCCCCGACATGGATGGCCGCAACGCCGAGCGTCAGCGACTCCCAGCGCACGCGTGCGAACCCGGCCTGCGTGAGCCGGGCAGCCAGCGCCTCCTCGACGGGAAAGTGCTGTACGGAGCGCGGCAAGTACGCGTACGCCGTCCGGTGGCCGCTGATCAATCCGCCGATGAAGGGCAGGAGGTGGTGGAAGTACGCATGATACCCCGCGCGCACGATGGCTGCGCGCGGCGTCGAGAACTCGAGGATCACGAACCGCGCCCCCGGCTTGAGTACACGAAAGACCTCCACGAGTCCCGCATCGAGGTTGGCCACGTTCCGGATGCCGAAGGCGACAATGGCCCCCTCGACGCTCGCTGCCGGCAGTGGCAGCGCCAGCGCGTCCGCCACCACTGGTGCAATGCGGCCACCCCCCTTCCCGGCCCCGGCTCGGAGCATCGGTTCGGCAAAGTCGGCGCCGATCACCCGGCCGCGAAACCCCGCCGTCGCGGCGAGCTGCGCCCCCACGTCGAGGGTCCCCGCGCACAGGTCGAGCCAGGCACCGTCCGGCGCGCGCTCCACGCCCAACTGCGCGATGGCGCGCTCACGCCAGCGCCGATCGATGTTGAAGCTCAGCAGGTGGTTGAGCAGGTCGTAGCGCGGCGCGATCTCGGAGAAGATCCGCTGCACATACTCGCGCTTTCCGCCGTCGCCGCGAGCGGCCGACTCAACCTCGCGCGCGTCGATGTCCGTGTGTACCGTCACCGTGGGAAAGCTCGCGGCCTGCGAGGGAGGCAGCAAGCGTCGCGCGCCCCTCGCCTGCCCCCTTGCAATCCGGTAGCTTCTCCATGCGCGCGCAGGGGGCCCCGCCCCGGCTGCGTGCGCTCCGATGCCCACTACGCGAATCGAGCTCGAGAACCTCCCAGACGCGGACGTCGTCGCGCTCGCGCAGCAGGGTCGCGAGGACGCGTTCCGCGAGATCATCCGGCGCTATGAGCGCCCGGTGTTCTCACTTGTGTACCGCATGGTCCGGGATCGCGAGGTCGCCGAAGACCTCGCGCAGGACGCCTTCATCCGCGTCCTCAACAACCTTGACAAGTACCGGTCGGAGTTCAAGCTGTCGAGCTGGCTGTTCAAGATCGCCAACAATGTGGCGATCGATCATCTGCGCAAGCGACAGCTCGACACCATCTCGATCCACGGCTCGCCGAACGCCGCGACCGCGAGCGAGATCGAGGCGACCACCATCGATATCGACTCGGGCGAAGAGAACGCCCTCGACGAGATGGAGGCCAAGGAGCTCGGCAGCGCCATCGAGCGCGCCATCGCACAGCTCCGCCCCGAGTACCGCGCCTGCATCATGCTGCGGCACGTCGAAGGGCGCTCCTACGAAGAAATCGCCACGACGCTCGACCTCCCGCTCGGGACGGTCAAGACCTACATCCACCGCGCGCGCCACGAACTGCGCGAAGCCCTCGAACATCTGCGGGAATGAACCGGCGCGCCCCGGCGCGCAACGCCTTGCCCGGTGAAACTCCCGCCTCGCCCCAGCCGTACGGAACCACGGAGACCTGCATGCCTGACACACACCTCGAACCCGCCGACATCGAACTGCTCATCGACGATGAGCAGTCGCCGGGAGCCGCGCCCCTCGCGGCTCACGCGGCGCAGTGTGATCCCTGCCGCGCGGCGCTGGACGAGGCCCGTTTTGTCGCCGAGATGCTCTCGACGGCGCCGCACCTCAAGCCGACCCGCGAGTTCACGGAGCGCGTGATGGGCAGCGTTGAGGTGTCGTCGCCCTGGCATGTGGCGCTCACGGACTCGGTGCTCGCCGTCGTCCCTGAACGCGGGACGACACGCACGGGGATGCTGGTGGCGGCGTTGTTCGCCGGGCTGCTCACGACGGCAGGCGTCGTCTGGCTGGCGCTTCGGGCTGACCAGGCGGCGATGGTCGCGGGCATGGTCGCCGAGCGCGGGCGCACGGTCGGCATCCGGATCGGGAACGACGTGGCCGGCGCGTTGTTCGGGCCGACCGCGGTCGATCTGCTGCGCGAGCACGGCTTCACCGCCGTCGCCCTCGCCATTCCGGCGTTCCTGCTCACCGCCGCGGCCGCGCTGATGGGGTTCCGAGCCCTCGGCGTCGCGGCGCGTACGCGGAGGGGTTGAGTCATGCGACGTGTGCATGCCCTCCTGTTGGTCGCGGCCGCATGGTTGCCCATGGCCGCGGTTGCGCAGGCCCCCAGCGACTCGATCGGCAAACTGCTTGCGCTGGTCGCACGCGAGTTTCCCAAGCGCACGCTGCCGACCAACGCGTTGGTGACGGCGGGCGCCCGGACGGTGATTGCAGGGTCGAAGGAGCCGGGCGACGTGGCCACGGCTGGCCGTCTCGACGTGCTCGGCGATGTGGCCGGCAGTGCGTTCGCGTTGGGCGGCGACCTGATCGTCGGCCCCGGTGCGCACGTGCACGGTGATGCGATCAGCGTTGGCGGCGACGTGCGCCTCGATGGCGGTCTGGTGGACGGCGAGATCCGTCGCATCGCGACCACTGCGTCGGCTGCGGCCGGAGCGGTGGCAGGCGACGAGGACGGCCTGATGCCCGCCTCCGGCCGCTCACCGTTCGCGCAGGCGCTGGGCTGGCTGGTCGTGCTGCTGCTTGTGGGCATCGGCACGCTCGTGTTCGCCGACCGGTATCTCGACGGCGTCGTGCGCGAGCTCGAACGCTCCGTGCCGCGCGCCTTCCTGATCGGCCTCGCGGGAGAACTGGCGCTGGCCCCGGCGCTGCTCCTCATCTGCGTCGGGCTCGCGCTCACGCTGCTCGGCATCCTCGTGATTCCCTTCGCGGTCGTCGCGTTCGTGCTGGCGGCAGCCGGCCTGCTCACGCTCGGGTATCTCGGCGTGGCGAGCATGGCCGGCAGCGCCCTGATGCGCGACGGCGCGCGCCACTCGGCCCGCGGGGCTGCGTTGCGCTCGTTGCTCGTGGGCATCGTGGCGCTCATGGCGTTCTGGATCGTTGCGGGGCTCGTCGGCAACACGGGGCTGCTACTGATGGTCACGCGCGGACTTGCCGTCGCCATCACGTGGGTTGCCGCGACGGCGGGCTTCGGTGCCGCCCTCGCCTCGCGCGGTGGCGCACTCAAGCGGCGTCAAAGCCCCAGAACACCAGCCGGTGGCACGGATGCCGCGTGGCAGACACCGACGCCCGTGCGCGGTGTGGCAGCCGCCAAGCGGCCCGCAGCGACCACCGCGTCGGGCGGCGAACGCCGGTGAACATCGCGTTCGTTCGCCTGCACGCGCGGTCTGCGGTGTCGCGGGCGGCGCGCGTGCGTCCGTTCACGGTACGCAAGCGGCCTCGCCGGTTGACCTCGGTGGCGCTGGCGCTGGCCGGTGTGCTGCTCGTGCTGCTGCCGTCGTGCGCCGGAGCGCAGACGTGGCGGACGATCGATGCGTCACGCATGGTGCGCGATACCGAGCCCGTCGCCGTGAAGGTGCAGTACGGTGCGGGCCGGTTGTCCGTGCGAGGCGCCGACGCCCCATACCTCTATCGCGCGCAACTCCGATACGACGAAGCGCGCGCGCGGGCGCTCTCGACGTGGGACTCGGCCAACCGCACGCTCACCGTGGGTGTGGATGCGTCCGGAGGCAGTCGGGATGTCGGAGGCAAGGCGACCGGCGGCACCATGACGCTGGCGCTCACGCGCGCGCTACCGATCGACCTGCAGTTCGACCTTGGCGTGACCGAGAGCACGCTTGAACTCGGCGGCCTTCGCCTGCGCACACTACGGCTGCGTACCGGAGCGAGCGAGACGCGCGTCCGCTTCGATTCGCCATCAACCGAGCCCATGACGTCGATGGAGGTCGACGCCGGCGCGGCCGCGTTCCACGCGACCGGTCTCGCGAACAGCGGCACGGCCTCGATACGCGTCACCGGTGGGCTGGGACTCGTGGACCTCGACTTCGGGGGCACGTGGCGCCGCGACATCGCGCTGGAGCTCACGCTCGCGGTGGGCGGAGGCGAACTCACGGTTCCGGCCGCCGTGGGCGTGCGCCTCAGCGGGCAGAAGACGATGGGCTCGTACCAGTTCGACGGCATGCGTGAAGTGGGCCCGGGAGTGTGGGAGACGAGCGGCTTCACCGATGCCAAGCACAAGCTGACGGTGAAAGCCACCACCACGCTGGGCGCGCTCAAGATCGTGCGTCGCTAGGTCGGTCGCCGCGAGGGTCTCCACGTCGCGTCGCAGCCGGGTCTCGGCGGTGGCCTGCTCCCAGCCCTACACCGTCCGCAGCTTCCAGCGTCCGCGCTTCCAGATGATCGCCATCGCCACTGCACGCGCGATCGCGGTCCCCGTGATCACCCACCAGATTCCCACCGTTCCCCACCGCGCAGCGGCCCATGCGGCCAGCGGCACGCGCAACACGGTGATCAACGTGCTGGTCACCATCGGTGGCATCGTGTGCCCCGCGCCGCCCAGCGCGCTCTCGAGCACCACCTCGGTGCACACGGCCAACTCCGACCAGGCGCCGATGCGGAGGTAGCGCGCCGCTTCGTCGACCACCGTGGGGTCGCCGGTGAAGATCATCGCGAGCCGTTCCGGGATCGTCACGGCGAGCACGAAGAACACGAGTGCCGGCACCGATGCGTACCCGACCGTGATCCACGCAGCGCGCTCTGCGCGCGCAGTCTGCCCGGCACCGAGGTTCTGCCCCACGATCGCGGCCGCCCCGGCCCCGAAGCCGACGCCGATCATGTAGAGCCAGCTCTCGATCCGGTGGCCCAAGCCGAGCGCGGCGATCGCCGGCGTACCGAAGTGTGCGGTCGTGCGGGTGACCAGCGCGTAGATCAGCGAGAAGACGACCCCCGTGGCCGCCGTCGGTGCCCCCACCCGGCACATGGTCCGGATCAGTGTCCAATCGAGTCCGCGCCAGCGCAGCATCCCGCGTCGCCACAGGATCACGACGCCCGTGATGAAGCAGACGCTGCGCGTGGTGACGGTCGCGATCGCCGCGCCGCGGATACCCAGTTCGGGCAGCCCGAGCAGGCCCAGAATGAGGATGGGATCGAGCACGAGCGTCACCGATACGCTGGCCGCGAGCAGCAGCAACGGCGTGCGGGTATCGCCGCTGGATCGGAAGGCAGCGTCGACGGCAAAGAAGCCGAACAGGAGCGGTGCGCCCAGCAGGTAGGTGCCGAGGTACTGCATGCCGAGCTTCGTGACCTGCGGCGGCGTCTGCATGCCGGCGAAGATGTACGGCAGCGCGACGGTCCCGACGGCAGCCACCGCGACCCCGAGCAGGAGCGTGAGCATGATCGCGTTGGCCGTGGCGTGCGAGGCTTCGTCGGGACGCTGCTGGCCGTAGCGGCGCGCGGCCACGGCCGTCAACCCGATCGAGATCATCTCGGCGATCGAGATGATCAGCCAGACCCAGAAGAGACTCGTCGTGACCGCTGCGAGCCCCGCCGATCCCACGTACGTGCCGACCCAGAAGGTGTCGACGGCCGTGAAGAAGGTGAGGAGGAGCGTCGAGGCGACCGCGGGCAGCGCCACGCTGAGGACGACCCGCGACAGGTCGCCCTCCACGATGGCCGCACCACGACTCATGTCGGGGCCGTGACGCCCGCGCGCTCGAGCACCTTGGTCGCGATCGCGTCCAGCGCCTTCGCGGCGGAGGACGTCGGATCGGCGGCGACGATCGGTGTGCCATCATCGCCCGACTGCACGATGCGCGGATAGAGCGGCACGTGGCCAAGCAGCGGGACCTTGAGCTCATCGGCCAGCGCCTGCCCGCCGCCAGACCCGAAGAGCGCCATCGGCTTGCCCGTGTCGGGCGACTCGAACCAGCTCATGTTCTCGACGATGCCGTAGACCGGCACGCCGACACGCTCGAACATCTTGGCGCCACGCAGGGCATCGCCCACCGCGACCTGCTGCGGCGTGGTGACGATCACGGCGCCGCTCACCTGCGTCGCCTGCACGAGCGAGAGCTGCGCGTCGCCCGTGCCTGGGGGCATGTCGACGAGCAGCACGTCGAGCTGCCCCCAGTCCACGTCCCGCAGGAACTGCGTGACGATCTTCATCACGATCGGTCCGCGCCAGATGGCGGGCTGGTCGCGCTCGATCAGGAAGCCGAGCGACACGATCTTCACGCCGTGCGCCTCGAGGGGCACGATCTTCTGCGTGGCATTGTCGACCGGCAGGTGCCCCGACACACCGAGCATCCGCGGAATGTTCGGTCCGTAGATGTCGGCATCCATGACGCCGACGCGCAGCCCTCGCCGCGCGAGCGTGACCGCGAGATTGGTGGTCATCGTGCTCTTGCCGACGCCGCCCTTCCCCGACGACACCGCGATGATCCTGCCCAACTTCGGGTACACCACCGGTGCCGGCACCGACCCGGCGCCAGGGCGCTGGGCGCTCTGCGGTGAGGCATCCATGATCGGGAGCGCGCGCGGCGCACCGCCAGCCGCGCCGGCCGGCTTGGGCTTCGGCGCGAACTCAGCCGGGTCCTTGGGGTCGACGCGCACGTCCGTGACCCCCTCCACGCGCTCGACCGCCTGCCGCACGCTCCGCACCAGCGTCGCATCATCGGCGGGTGCGAGCAGCAGGGTCAACCGCACCCTGCCATCGGTCGTCGTGGCCACATCACGGATCATCTCGGCCGTCACCACGTCGGTGCCGACGCGCGGGTTCATCACGGCGCGGAGCGCGCCATCGATCTTTTCTGCAAGCGTGGCCATGGTCAGCCTACGGGAATGGTCAGGAGATAGTCGCGCGCCGCCTGGATGACGCGCGGCTGTACCGCATCGAGCGCACCCGGGATCAACGCGCCCGCAGCCTTGGCGTGCCCACCGCCGCCGAACTGGCGCGCAAGCACATTGACGTCCACCGCGCCCGTGGACCGGAACGAGACCTTGACCCGATCATGGCCGAGGTCACGGAAGAAGAGGGCGAGGCGTGTGCCCGCGATCGAGCGCGGATGCTCCGCCAAGCCATCGAGGTCCTCGGGCGTCACCTGATGCCGCTCGAGGGCACCGGCGGCCAGCGAGATCCACGCGAGACCGACCGTCGGATCCTGCTCGACCGAGGCCAGCGCTTCGCGCAGCAGGTGCAGCCGTCCGACGGGCATCGACTGGTAGACCGCCCGATAGATCGACTCGGGCTCCACGCCGGCCGCGAGCAGCTCCGCCGCGATGGCGTGGCAGCGCGGGCTCGTGTTGCTGAAGCGGAAGCCACCCGTGTCGGTGAGCATCGCCACATACAGCGGCACCGCGATCTCGGCCGTGATGGGCACCCCCATCACGTGGGCCAGGTCGCGGATCATCTCCCCCGTCGCACAGGCTGCGATGTCGGACGCCGTGACGTCCCCCGCCGGCTCGTCGTGCGCGACGTGATGGTCGATCACGAGACGCGGCACCTTGAGCGCGCGGACGGCATCGGCGAGCACGCCCAGCCGGCTCACGTCACTGATGTCGAGCACGAGCAGCAGGTCGGCGCCGCGAAACCCCTTCGCGCCCTCCTGGCTCCGCTCCATCACGTCATCGCCGAGCAGGAAGCGGAAGCCGTTTGGCCATGGCGTGGGGTTGACGATGCGAACGCGCAGCCCTGCCGCCTGCAGGATGCGCGCAGTGGCCACTTCGGAGCCGCAGCCGTCGCCGTCGGAGTTGATGTGCGTGCTGAGGACGACGGTCTTGCCCGGCGTCAGGTACGCCGCCACGGCCGCGAGTGCGTCGCGTCGCTGCGGCGGGATGTCGAGCAGATCGGGAAGCGTGGGCATGCGTGGGGCAGAAAGACAGCGCGGCGCCCCACAGTCGGAGCGCCGCGCTGAAAGATAGTCACTCGCCACCCGCAGGTGGCGCGACGGCGTCGCTACGCCTTGGCGAGCTTCGAGTGCGACTTGCCATAGAGGAAGTACACCGCGAGCCCGATCGCCATCCAGACGATGAGCCGGATCCAGGTGTCGCCCGGCAGGCCGTACATGAGGTACCCGCAGATGAGGATGCCCAGCGCGGGGACGATCGGCACCAGCGGCGTCTTGAACGGACGCGGCAGGTCGGGCTGCGTGCGACGCAGCACGATGATGCCGGCACTCACGATCACGAAGGCGAACAGGGTGCCGATCGAGACCAGCTCACCCAAGAGCGCGATCGGGAAGATGGCGGCGATCGCCATGGCGAACAGGCCCGTCACGATCGTGCCCACCCACGGCGTCTTGAACTTGGGGTGGACCTTGGCAAACATCGGCGGCAGGAGCCCGTCGCGCGCCATGGCGAAGAAGATGCGCGGCTGGCCCATGAGCATGACCAGCACGACCGACGACAGCCCCGCGATGGCGCCGATGTTGATCAGGTAGGTCAGCCACGCGAGCGGCTTGCCGGCCGCGGCGATGGCGACGTACACCGGGTGCGGCACGTTGAGCGTCTTGTACGGCGCCAGGCCGGTCATGACCAGCGCCATCAGGATGTACAGCACGGTGCAGATGGCGAGCGATCCGAGCATGCCGATCGGCAGGTCGCGCTGCGGATTCTTGGCTTCCTGCGCCGCCGTGCTCACCGCGTCGAATCCGATGTACGAGAAGAACACCACACCGGCGCCCTGCACGATGCCCGAGAACCCGAACTTGCCGAACGTGCCTTCGTTCGGCGGAATGAACGGCGACCAGTTCGCGCTGTTCACGTACTGGAACCCGAAGATGATGACGAGGAGCACGACCGTCATCTTGATGGCGACGACGATGTTGTTGAAGGTGGCCGATTCCTTGATGCCGACGATCAGCAGGGCGCTGAGCGCGGCGACCAGCCCCATGGCCGGCAGGTTCATGATGCCGTGCTCGACCACGAACGGTGCCGTGCACGCCGCCGCCGCGAGTTCGATCCCGTCCTTCATCGCGACCAATCCCGTACCGGGGTCGATGCAGAAGGCGGTGCGCACCAGGTTGTGCGTGCCCTCGACGCTGAACGGCGCCGCCGCGAACGCGCGCGGAACATGGATCCCGAACTGCCCGAGGAACTCGATGAAGTAGCCCGACCACCCCACCGCGACCGTGGAGGCCGCAAAGAGGTACTCGATGATCAGGTCCCAGCCGATGATCCAGGCGAAGAACTCACCCAGCGTCGCGTAGCCGTACGTGTACGCCGATCCGGAGATCGGGATCATGCTCGCGAACTCGGCGTAGCAGAGCCCCGCGAAGAGGCAACCAAAGCCGGCCAGCACGAACGAGAGGACGATAGACGGGCCCGCGTTGTTGGCCGCTGCGGTGCCCGTCAGCACGAAGATGCCGGCGCCGATGATCGCGCCGATGCCGAGCATCGTGAGATTCAGCGCGCTGAGTGAACGCTTGAGCGACTGACCGTGTTCGTCACCGGCCTCCGCATGCAGCATGGCCATGCTCTTGGTAGACCACAAACCCATCGGGACTTCCTCTCTGGGTGGAGCGACTGTGCGTGGGCGGACATGAATCGGCGGCCGAGCCCTTCCGGACCCCGCCGCCGGGAAGCGGTGGCGCAATCGACCTGCGACAACCCCCAAAGGTCGACGCAGAGGTAGTGCCCTGTCAAGGAAGCGTCACGGGGGCCGCGCGCGATCACCACCCCCGTGCACCGCCTGTTCACCCGGTCCGAGCCGTCAGACCGAGTAGTTCGGCGCCTCGCGCGTGATCGTCACGTCGTGCGGGTGCGACTCGCGAAGCCCCGCCGTGGTGATGCGCGTGAACTGCGTCCGTGTGCGGAGCGCCTCGATGTCGCCGCATCCCACGTAGCCCATGCCGGCGCGCAGCCCGCCCACCATCTGGAAGAGCACGTCGCCCACGGGACCCTTGTACGGGACGCGGCCTTCGATCCCCTCCGGTACCAGCTTCTTGGCCGACATCTCGCCGTCCTGGAAGTAGCGGTCCGCCGAGCCGTCCTGCATGGCCGAGAGTGACCCCATGCCGCGGATCATCTTGAACCGGCGCCCTTCGAGCAGGATCGACTCGCCCGGGCTCTCCTCGGTCCCCGCCAGCATCGAGCCCATCATGACACTCTGGGCCCCCGACGCCAACGCCTTCACGATGTCGCCCGAGTACTTGATGCCACCGTCGGCGATCACCGGCACGTCCCCCGCCCCTTCGACGGCCTCCATGACCGCGGTGAGCTGCGGAACGCCCACACCGGTGACGACGCGTGTCGTGCAGATCGAGCCGGGACCCACGCCGACCTTGACCGCATCCACACCGCGCTCGACCAGCGCCCGCGCCCCGTCGCGCGTGGCCACGTTGCCCGCGACGAGCTGCACCTGCGGAAAGGCCTCGCGCACCTTGGCCGTCGCCTGCAGAACCCCTTCCGAATGCCCGTGCGCCGTGTCGATGACGATCGCATCGACCCCCGCGTCGATCAGCGCCTTGGTGCGATCCATGAAGTCGCCGCCCGCTCCGATGGCCGCCGCCACGCGCAGCCGCCCGAACTCGTCCTTGTTCGCGTTCGGATACTGCCGCCGCTTGTGAATGTCCTTGACGGTGATCAGCCCCTTGAGCACGCCGCCCGCATCGACCACCGGCAGCTTCTCGATCCGGTGCTTCCCCATGATCCGTTCGGCTTCGTCGAGCGTCGTGCCCATCGGCGCGGTCACCAGCCCAGTGGCGGTCATCGCCTCGCCGATCGTCTGCTCGAGGTTGCGTTCGAACTGGAGGTCGCGGTTGGTGAGGATACCGACCAGGCGCCCGTCGCCATCGACGATCGGCACGCCACTGATCCGGAAGCGCGTCATGAGCCCCACCGCTTCCTTGAGCTTGGCCGACGGCGCCAGGGTGATCGGATGCAGGATCATCCCGCTTTCGCTGCGCTTCACCCGATCCACTTCGGCTGCGTGGCGGTCGATGGACATGTTCTTGTGCAGCACGCCGATGCCACCGGCGCGGGCCATGGCGATGGCCATTTCGCTCTCGGTCACGGTGTCCATGGCCGCCGCAATGAGCGGCACGTGGAGCGTGATGCCGCGCGTGAAACGCGACGCGGTGGAGACATCCTTGGGGTGGACCACGGAGTGGCCCGGCACCAGGAGGACGTCGTCGAAGGTCAGGCCGGCCTCCGCGCGGATGCGCGAGCTGGCCGAGGACGGTTGCGCGGTCGATGCCCCATTGCGCGTCGGCCCGCCCTCGGACAAATCCGAGCGAGCGGGCCTCTGGGGCGAAGCAGTTTGGGTCGCCATGGCGAAAAATAGGTGGGAGCGCGGCTGGGTGGCAGGGGGGACAGCGCTCGGATGGCAACGGGCACCCTGGCGCCTGCGGCAAGCGGCCGGGAACCGCCGCGACCCATCTGGTGTCTGTCTCGCGTGAATTCTCACCGCCCGCTCGAGCGCGTCCGATCCCCGGAGGCCCAACGCGCACTCGACGCGATGGGCCAGCGCCGGTACGAGTCGGAGGTGGAGGCGCAGCAGGAGCGGTTCCGCATCACGGTGCGCGGGGCGCTGCAGTGCTTCGGCTGGTGCGCTGCGGGACTCGCCTGCATCGCGTGGGCGACGCACAGCACAGACGTACCGCGCGCGCAGGCGGTGTTCGCGCTCGGGCTGGTTGTCGGGAACGCGGGGGTGGTCTGGACGATCTTCCGCGTCTGGCTCGCCCTGGATCAGGTGGACGGATAACCGACGCGCGCCCCCTCACCGCTTCTTGCCGCGCGCCCCCGGCAAGAACGCCGCCGCGACACCCACCAGCTTGGCCACCTTCCCCTCGGTGATCCACCGCGGGTCGCCCTTCCAGTGGTCGAGGACGACATCAAGTCCCGCGTTCCGGAGAAGGCGCCGCACCGCCATCAGGAGCACCACCAGGTCGTCGACCTCGCCAAAGAACGGCAGGAAGTCGGGGACCAGGTCGAGTGGCATCACGAAGTAGAGCGCCGCGCCGACCACCAGCGCCTTGTCGAACAGCGAGACGCGCGCGTCGCGAGCGAGCCCCCACATGAGGCGGCCCAGGTTCGGGAGCGCGAGGAGCGCGTCCGCGACCGACGAGCGCGGACTACGTACCGGCGCGGGGGGCGCTGCCATCGGTGGGCCAGTGCGGTTCGACCGCGATGCTCTCGGCCACGGCGGGATCGGGCTTGAGCACGGGGGGCGCATCCGCCGAGGGCAGCGGTGCGCCCGCCGACGGGCTCGGCTTCGATGCGCCCGAGCCCGTGGCGGCGGCGTTCGCGGCAGCCACAGCGGCGCTCGCCGCGGCCGAGGCGTTAGTGCCCACCTTGTTCACCGTGCCCGAAATGTCGGTGGCCACGCTCTTGCCCGCCGCCACGGCCCCGTTGAGCACCCCCATGGCCTTGTTCATGAACCCCATCGTCTCGCTGATGGCGTTCGCGCTAACCTTGCCGGCGCGGAGTGTGTCTTCGACCGTGTCGGCGAAGCGGGTGAAGATGCTTGCTTGCGACGCGGGGGTGGTGGCGTACTTGGACTCGAGAAACTCGACGTAGTCGAGGACCTGGTAGCCCTTCTCGTCGGTGAGCGTGTCGAGCTTGCGGACGAGGCGATCGCGCAGATGGTCGTTCATGGCGGAGGCGGCCGGCGTGTGAGGGATACTCCCCCTACGATAGCGGCACGCCGAAGGTTCCGCCGCCTCCGGGGTTCACCCCCGCCAGCGCACCCGGTCACCGCGCACATCCATGTGCACGTACGGGCTGGAGAAACGCCGACTCAGGTACGTCCCGATGCCGCCGACCAGTTCGGGGTGCGCTTCCTCCACCTGTTCGATCGCGCGCACCACGAGCACGAGATCCTTGCGCGTGAATCGGCCGTCGCGGTCGGCGTCGATGGCCACATCCAACGCTTCACCCGACTGGTGGCGACTGTCGCGGGCGGACCCCGGCACCTGCGCGTTGTGGAACGGCGTGCGGAAGCCGGAACGCACCTCGATCGCGAAACGCGGCGCCGCGCCGGCCACGGCCACGGTACCCATGTCGGCCTCGAGCTGGGCCAGGACCAGTTCCAGCTTGTCGAGGGCGCGCGTGTCGACGGCGAGGTAGCGCGGCCACTGCGACTGCGTGTCGTGCGTCAGCACATCCGACACACGCACATGCCGCGTGAGCGGACGGTCCAGATCACGCTCTTGCACCTCGAGGAAGCCCGCAGGCAGGGGTGCGCCGGCATCGGCATGCCGCTCGCCGCGCCACATCCCCATCCGGTAGCCGTTCAACGAGCGTCCGGTCTTTTCCTCGAAGGGCACGAGCACGCCCACGGTCACCCCCTGCACGAGCCGCCGCACCGCACCGGGGGCCGACAGGGCGAGGTGATAGAGCCCCGGATGCTCGGGCGTCACCACTTCGGCCCCTTCGAGCGCGCGCGCGGGCGCCACGGGCACGCTGTCGTCGAGGGCCAGCCACTCGTAGCGGAGCTGCGAGGGATCGCCGGTGACCTGCAGTGGCATTTCGAGCGCCGCATTGGGCCGCGCGAAGCGCACCCGCACTTCGCCGCTCGCGCCAAAGGCATTCATGGTCGGCGCTGCGCTCGCGAGGGAACGACGCGTCATGCGCGCGGACGCCTGCTTGAGCGGCGCGACTTCCACATTCGCCCCGACGAGGGCCAGCGAGAGCAAGATCCCGGTTGCCGCGGCGCTCCGGGAGAGGGGCCGCGCGCGCAGGACACCCAGGCGCGCCGCGCGGCGCATCAGCGCGCGCTGCGTCGAGCCGCCGGAGCGGCCTTCGCCGTCGCCTTGCCTCGTGCCCTGCTGAGCACCGACTTGCCGCCGCTCTTCGCGCTCCCCTTCTTCTTCGCCTTGGACAGGCGAGGAATGGCCCCCGTCCAGCGCGCGCGGTCGCCGCGCACGTCGATGTGCACAAATGGCCCGTGCTGACGCGTGGCGCGATAGACGCCAAAGCCGCCGATCAAGTCCGGGTGGGCCGACTCGACCCGATTGACGGCGTCGAGGAGGACCTGATTGTCCTTGCTGTTGCTCTTGCCGTCGCGATTCAGGTCGTCCATGCGACCATCACCGTTGACATCGATGATCATGTCGGCGGCATCGCCGAACTGATGGCGACTGTCCCGCGCACGTCCACCCCGACGCGGTCCGACCCCTTCGGCATTGTATTCCGGCGTGCGGAAGCCGGACATGACGCGGACGCCGTCGACCTTGACGCCACGCGCCTTGAGATCGGCCAGCACCAGCTCGAGCTTGTCGAGCAGCTCCTCGCGGAGCACGATGTACTTGGGCCAGACATCGCTCTGATTGTGCGTCACGAAATCGCCGAGCTTGAAATGCTCGGAGACCGGCGCATCAACGTTCTCGGGCATCACCTCGATGAAGCCGTCCGGATTCTCGTATGCGGCGCTACGCGCGCCTCGCTTCTCGGCGGGCCAATAGCCCAGCCGATAGTCGCCCACCTTGCCACCGAACTTCTCGGAGAAAGGCAGCAAGGTGATCAGCTTGACGGGCTGCGTGATCGTCGAGTCCTGGATCGGGTGGATGCCCGGGGTTGTCACCGCGCGCTCGCCGAACAGGCGCTGCAAGATCGGGATCGACATGGCGCGCGAGCGGCTGAAGAGCCGCATGCGCAGCTTGCCGCTCTTGCCCGCCAGCGAATCGGTGACCGCGCGTAGTTCGCTCGAGTCGGCCGGCACCGCCACCGGACCCGCATTCTCCAGCGTCTGCGCCGCCACAGGCCGCACCCCACACACCACGGTGCACGCCGACCCGATCAGGGCAGCGCGCAGCAGGCGGTGGGCGGTGGCGGCAAGACGCATGTGAGAGAGTTTCGGCCGGAGGAGGCGAGCGGCGGACGGCGATCCGTGCGTCGTACGGCGAGTATCCTGCGCTGGCGGGATATCCGACGGAAGTGCGGCAGGTCACACCCCACATGTGGGGCAGACTCGGACAGCGCTCTAAAGATATGCCCGACTTGGGGTTCGCGCGAGGGCCATGCGAATAGCCGCCAACCGCGTGACAGTCGGCGTCCGTATCCGCCGACCGGCTTCCTAGTAGATGAACACCGGCGTCCCGACCTTGACGATCTGATACAGCGTCTCGATGTCTTCGTTCCGGACGCGGACACATCCATGGCTGGCGCTCGTACCGATCGAGGTCGGGACATCGGTGCCATGAATGCCGTACCCGTCGCCCATGTACAGGCGAAAGGCGCCGAGCACGCCGGTGTACTTGCGCTGGTTTGACGTGAGCGGCGGGATCACCATCCGGCCATCGGCGATGATCTCGTGCCCCTCGCGCACCGCGTACGGCACGATGTCGCCGTTGGCGAGCCGCTTGACCACATCGTTCCCCACCATGGTCACGGCGCTGCCGTCACTCAGCCGCAGTTCCTGGCCCTTGTCGAGCCGCGCAATCCGCAGCTTCTTCTTCTTGGCCATCTCGATGTAGTGCCAGTCGGGCGGCACCCAGGCCGGCTCGACTTCCCGCCGCTCGACCTTGAGGCGCCCGCGCGGCGTCTCGAACTTCCACTCCTTGCCCCCCGGCTTCTTGAGCGTCTTGCCGGTACCGGTGGCCACGCGCGTCGTGAACAGCACCGAGTCGCGCAGCTTGTACCAGAGCCGGTTCTCCGAGATCGACACGACGATGTACGGCTGCGTGTCGGGAACCGCCTTCTCGCTCGCCGCCAGCGCCGCTCGGCTCGTGTCGCCATAGATCCCGGCCGAGCTTTCGGCGCGCTGGAGTGACGCGCGCGCCTCATCGAGCTGGTGACCAGCGGCCGCAGCATCGGACTGGTTCGCCCGGACCGCGTAGACGAGGAAGCCGAGCGCGGCGAGCGAGAGCCCGAGGCCGGCGGCGAGCGCACGATCGAGGCCCGACCAAGCGGACGAAGCGGAATCAGCCATCAGAAGAGATATACCTTGACGCCCGGCTTCAGGTTCGGCAGCACCGCCTTGAGGTCGTCCGCCGACAGGCGGAGCGCGCCCGGCCAGACGTAGAGCGAATCGGCGAGCGGCCCGTCGGACGGCTGGGCGTAGATGAGCGTGCCATCCTCGAGAAACGCGGCGCCCAGCCCCAGCGCCCCCTTGAGCTTGCGGCTTGCCGGCGTGGCGATCCCGCGCTCGCGGTAGAGCCATTCCGGCAGCTCGAACGCTGCCCCCTTGGCCACCACCGACTTCACGGTGCGTACGCCGCGCGGCGTGGACAATCGCTGCGTGTCGGGTGCCGCGCCCACCACCGATTCGGGGCCGAATTCGACGCCGAGCGTGCGCAGCACCAGCCCGTCGCGCTCGAGCGTCGCGGCGCCTGAGTCGACATCGACGCTCAGGTGCAGGCCGCGATCTGCCGAGGCCTCGGCGCGCACGCGATCGAGGATGCTCTGGAGCCGTGCGCGCTGCGCCGCCATCTGCGCATCGGCGGTGGCATTGGCGGTGCCGAAGGCGTCGATGCGGCGCTGGTGCGCCTGGGTCTGCAGCGACCGGACGCGGACGGCGAGCCACACATCGGCAGCGACCACGAGGGTCAGGCCCGTGGCGAGGACCAGCGTCCGAAGCGGCAGCGCGCCCCATCGATTCGCGAGCCGACTCACTTGCGCGAGAGCTGCATGAGGTCCAGCACGGGGACGCCGGTCGGATCGCTGCGGCCCGTGCGTACGCGCGCCGTGATCAGGATCGTCGAGAGCGGCGGCAAGCCCTTGGCCTGCGCGACGAGCGACGGCGGCACCGCCAGATAGAGCAGCGCATTCTCGCGGTTCGGGCCGCGCGCGAGCAGGTACGGTTCGTCGGGAGTGAGATCCTTGCGGAGCGGATCGGCGACCTGATAGGCGATGACCTCCACTTCCCAGCGCACGACCTTGCCGCGTGATCCGGCCGGATCGGCGCGCAGGTCAGCGGCGGAGAGCGCGGTCCGCGCATTGCTGTCCGCCGGTGCCACATCGCCTTCACGGACCCATCCCTCGACGCGCACGCGCACCCAGCCCCGTTCGCGCGCGAGCGGCGTGAGCATGGCGTCCTTGGCCGCGGTGCCAAGCGTCACACCGCCGTCGGGGGCGGTGCGCAGCTCGGAGGGCCGCGTGGTCACCAGCGCGCCGTCGGGGAGCGGCGGGGCGGGCTCAGCGGATGCCGCCACGAGCGGTGCGACGGACGCCGACTGCTGCGCGGATGGGGCGGACGGTGGCGGCGCGCTCTGCTTGCTGGCCGCGAGAGCGGTCGACGTGGGGCCAGCCGCGGCTGTCTCGGCGAAGGCGTTGTTCGCCACCCAACCGCCGCGGCGCACCTTCACCCACTTGCCGGTGCGCAGGACGACCGCGAGCCCGGTGCCGCTCTTGAGGCGCGCAGTTTCACTGGAGGCGCCGTCGGCCGTGGCATGGAGCGTGGCGCCCGACGACGCCGCCACGTGCACCTGATAGCGCCCCTTCCGGCCACCCAACGCCGCCCCCTCGACGAACCCTTCGACGACAACGCGGGTATGTCCGGCGCGCGCTTCCTGACGGGTCACGGCGGTGCCGCCCGCGAGCGTGGCCACGACGGGGCCCCCAGGGGAATCGCGCAGCGGGCTCTCGCGACCGATCGTGCGCGATTGCGCGCCCATCGGCAAGGCCGCGCACGCCAGAAGCGCGACGGCCTGCCGAATCGCTTGGAGGCCCCCTTGGGGGCGGCTAGCTTCCTGCAGTTGCATATAGCGATGAACGTAAGCCTTCCCCCAGCACGGAACCAGAATGGCTGCAGGTGATCGACGCCCGGTGGCGCTTGTGGTGCTCGACGGATGGGGCTATCGCCCCGAACGCGACGGCAACGCGATTGCCCTGGCCAACGTGCCGACGTGGGACCGCCTCTGGTCGCGCGCACCGCGCACCTTGCTGGACGCGTCGGGTCTCGCGGTGGGACTCCCCGACGGGCAGATGGGCAACAGCGAGGTGGGTCACCTCAACCTCGGCGCCGGGCGCGTGGTGATGCAGGATCTCGTGCGCGTCCACGCCGCGATCGCCGACCGCACCTTCTTCGACAACGCGGCGCTCGTGGCCGCGTGCGACGCCGTCAAGCGCTCGGGCGGCACGCTGCACCTCTGCGGTCTGCTGGGTGACGGTGGCGTGCATGCCCACGACGCGCATGCGGTGGCGCTGGTCGAGTTGGCGCGCGCCCGCGGCGTGGAGCGCGTCGCCCTCCATCTCTTTCTCGATGGACGCGACACGCTGCCCCGCTCGGCGGCCGGCTTCCTGCAGGACTTCCTCGCGCGCGTGGCGGGTCGTGCGGTGCTTGCGAGTGTGAGCGGGCGCTACTACGCGATGGACCGCGACCAACGCTGGGCGCGCACCGAGCTTGCCTATCGCGCCATGGTCAGCGGCACGGGCCCGACGGCACCGGATGCGCTTGCGGCCATCACCGCGGGCTACAACCAGAACGTCACCGACGAGTTCCAGCAGCCCGTCGCGATCACGCGCGACGGTGCTCCGGTTGCGCCGATCCGCGACGGCGACCAACTCGTGTGCTTCAACTATCGATCCGACCGGATGCGGCAGATCGTGCGCGCGCTCACGGAGCCGGGCTTCGACGGTTTCGACACGGGGACTCGTCCGCAGATCGGCGTGACGACGATGACGCAGTACGCCCAGACGTTCGGGCTGCCCGTAGTCTTTCCGCCGTTCTCCATGGCGCGCATCATGGCCGAAGTGCTGGCCGATGCGGGGAAGACGCAGTTTCGCACGGCTGAGACCGAGAAGTACCCGCACGTGACCTATTTTTTCAACGGCGGCGAAGAGCAGCCGTATCGCGGCGAGGAACGGCAACTCGTGGCGAGCCAGAAGGTGGCCACCTACGATCTCGCGCCCGAGATGAGCGCGGCGGGCGTGACCGACAAACTCTGCGGCGCCCTTGAAGGGCGGCATCACGATTTCATTCTCTGCAATTACGCCAATGGCGACATGGTCGGACACTCCGGCAATCTGGCCGCGACGATCAAGGCGGTGGAGACGGTGGACGCGTGCCTGGCCCGCATCATCGCCAGCGCCGAGCGCTCAGGCGCGCGCCTGCTGATCACGGCGGATCACGGCAACTGCGAGATGATGATCGATCCGGTCACGGGTGGCCCGCATACCGCGCACACCACCAACAAGGTGCCGTTCCTGCTGATTGACCCCGATGGCAATCGGCCGCTCCGCTCCGGCGGTGCGCTGTGTGACGTGGGCCCGACCGTGCTCAGCCTGCTCGGCCTCGAGCAACCGGCCGAGATGACCGGAACTTCCTTGCGCCTCCCGGAGGCGACTGCCTGATGTCTTGCCGCTTTGTCCTCGTTCGTGCGTTCGCGTGTCTCGCGCTCGCCGCGCCCCCATCGGCTGCGCAGCTCGGCACCCTGCCCGAGCAGAGCCCATTCCGCGACGTGGAGTACACGCACGAGTGGACCTTCTTCTCCGGGTATCTCTCCAACCGGTCGGATCCTGCGGGGGTCGCGCCCGGTGGCGGCCCGATGGTCGGGATCCGGTACGACTACCACTTCTCGGGGCCGCTGTTCGGCTACGTCCGGTTGACGGAGGTTGCCAGTCGACGCCTCGCGCTCAATCCCGGCAAGCCGGTCGCGACTCGACGCGTGGGTGACTTCAGCTGGCCGATGACCTTCTTCGATATCGGCCTCGAGACGAGCCTCACGGGACGGAAATCATGGCATGGCATCATGCCGGTCGTGTCCGTCGGTGGCGGCCTCTATTCGGACCTGATCTCGGGCGCCGATGCGGGCGGCTTCGAGATTGGCACCGGGCTGATGCTCAGCTTTGGCGGCGGCGTCCGCTTTGCGCCGGCGCGTCGGTGGCAGCTGCGAGCGGAGGTGTACAACTACTTGTATGGAATCGACTACCCGGGGAGCTACGAGAACGCACCGACGGGCGGGTCCACGGCGATCCTGCCGTCCGGTGCGAAGGGCGGACTCCGGAGCAACTGGTCGATCCAGATCGGCGCGTCGTACACGTTCCTGCGATGACCATGCGCGTCACGCTGACGCGCCGCGTCACTTTCAGCGCCGCGCATCGCTATCGACGGCCGGACTGGAGCGAGGAGCGCAACCGCTCCACCTTCGGCGCCTGTGCGAACCCGCACTCGCACGGCCACTCCTACAAGTGCGACGTGACCGTGAGCGGCGCGGTCGACGCCGAGACGGGATTCGTGACCGACCTGGCACTCCTCGATCGCGCGCTCGCCTCCGAAGTGCGCGAGCGGTTCGATCACCGCAACATCAATGACGAGGTGCCCGAGTTCGCCGATGGGCGCCTGATCCCGACGGGCGAGAACCTCGCGCGCTTCATCCTCGAGCGAGTGCAGGCGGTGCTGGGCACCGCGTCGCGCGTCACCTCGGTGACCGTCGCCGAAGACGACACGCTCTGGTCGACCTGTCACGCCGAGTGATCGGTGCGCGCCATGACGCCGAGCATCGGAGCGATCCTGGCTGGCGGCGCGGGGACGCGCATGGGCGGGATGGCGAAGGGGCTCCTCGAGGTGCGCGACCGGCGTACGGTGGAGTGGGTCGCCGACGCGGTGGCTCCGCTCGTCGACGAGTTGGTGCTCGTGGGAGGATCGAAGGTGCTCGCGACCGGACTGGGGGCGCGCGGGATCGATGACCTTCGTCCCGGGCTGGGCGCGATCGGTGGCATGCACGCGGCATTCGAACTGGCCGGCGATCGCGGCTGCTTCGTCGTGGCGTGGGATCTGCCGTTCGTGACCACCGCACTGCTGTGGGCGCTGCACGCTCAGGCCATGGCCGAGGACGCTGACGCGGGCCTCTGTGTGCGCGCCGGATCGCGCTGGGGGGTGGAGCCGCTGTGCGGATGGTACGATGCCGCCCGCTGCCGGAGTGCCCTCGATCGGGCCCTCGCCGCGGGAGACACGCGCGCGGGCGGCTGGTTGTCCGAGGTGCGCGTCGCGCGGCTCGGCGTCGCGGCTCAGGCGGCGTACGGCGACCCGGCCTTCCTCCTGCACGACCTCGATACCCCCGAGGACTACGAGGCGGCCCGTGCGGCCGCGCGGGAGATGACGTGAGCAGGCGCGAGTCACGCATGTGGCGCTGGGCCGCTCTTGTCACGACGTGCCTGGTGGTCGGCACGGGCGCCCACGCGCAGGCGCCTGCAGCTCCAAGCAGTGCCGCGAACAGCGCCGGCGGCGTCGCAGCCGCTCCGCCATGGACCGCACTGCGTGCCGGCATCGACTCGTTGCTCAACGACCCGGCGTTTGCCAATGCGCACTGGGGCGTGCTCATTGTCGATCCCCTGCGCGGCGACACCCTGTATGCGCGCAATGCGGGCAAGCTGTTCATGCCGGCGTCCAACCAGAAGATCCTCACCGGCGCCGTCGCACTCGCCAAGCTCGGCGCGGAGTATCGCTGGACAACCGTCCTTGCCGCCCGCGGCCGGGTGCGCGCCGGGACCCTCTCCGGTGATCTGCTGGTGTTCGGCTCCGGCGACCCGAGCATGAGCGATGCGGTACGCGGTGACGTGCGCGCCGCCTTCGACTCACTGGCCGACGCCGTACGCGCCGCGGGGGTAGAGCGCATCACCGGGCGCCTCGTACACGCCGGGGATGCGCTTCCGGGCGACACGTACGGGTACGGGTGGGCGCATGACGACTTCGACGAACCGTACAGTGCGCCGGTCGACGAACTGTTCGTGAACGAAGGGATCGCGC
Organism: Gemmatimonadota bacterium; assembly: GCA_031372565.1. Lineage (GTDB taxonomy): Bacteria > Gemmatimonadota > Gemmatimonadetes > Gemmatimonadales > Gemmatimonadaceae > JACPPC01. The sequence continues at coordinate 58,819 of JANMLN010000201.1, forward strand.
GGGTGATCGTGCGTGCCGCCGCGCGCGCGGGACGCGCGGCCACGGTCGACGTGCTCCCCGCGATGGGCGTCGTCCCCGTACGCGTGCAGGTGCGGTCGACCGCCGCTCCCGTCGCGCCGTCCGAACGGCCCACGATCAGCTTCGACGACGGCGCGTACGTCGTGCGCGGGCAGCTGAGCGTCCGCGACAGTGCGGTGTTCACCGTTGCCATTCGCGATCCGGCGCGTGCGTGGTTGGCCGCGTTGCGCGCGGCGCTCGTGCGGCGTGGCGTGCGGGTGAGCGCGCAGTTCGCGCGCGACACGGCACGCGACGCCGCGCGCGACACCCTGGTGCGGTGGTCGTCGCCGCCACTGTCGCAGCTCCTCGGCGCGCTCGAGAAGCCCTCGCAGAACCAGCTTGCGGAGCTCTTCTTCCGCACGCTCGGGGGCGCCTTCGACTCGGCCGCGACCGCGCGGGCCGGGCGCCGCGTGGTCACGACGCAGTTGGCGCAGTGGGGGGTCGACACCACGCATGTGGCGGTGCGCGATGGCAGTGGCCTGTCGCGCCACGATTACCTCGCCCCGGACGCCGTCGTGCGCGTGCTCGACGTGATGGGCCGGAGTGCCGACAGCGCGTTGTTCCGCGCATCGCTGCCCGTGGCCGGTGTGGACGGCACCTTGATCAACCGCCTGCGCGGGACCACGGCGCAGGGCCGCGTGCAGGCCAAGACGGGGACGCTCGACAAGGCGCGTTCGCTCTCGGGCTACGTGACCACGGCAGGGGGCGCCACGCTGCTGTTCAGTCTGCTGGCGAACAACTGGACCACATCCGTGCGCGCGGTCGAGCGGGTGCAAGACGCCATCGTGCTGCGGCTCGCGGTGCTTCCGCTCACTGTTCCGGTCGATGCTGACCGCCGCTGAAGCGAGCGCGCAGCTCGTGGCACAGGTCCGGCCCTCACCGGTCGTGGCGCTGCCGCTGACGGACGCGCACGCGCTTGTGCTCGCCGAACCCGCGTTCGCCACCGTGACGCTGCCGCCATGGCCGAACGCCGCCATGGATGGCTACGCCGTGCATGCGCGTGACGTCGAAGGCGCACGTGCGCAGGCGCCCGTGACGCTCACGGTGAGCGAGACGATTGCGGCCGGCGCCTTCCCGACGCGCGCGATCGTGCGCGGCGAAGCGGCGCGCATCATGACGGGCGCACCGATCCCGGCCGGCGCCGACACGGTCGTCCGGGTTGAAGACACGGATGGCGGCGTCGACCTCGTGGTCGTGCGCGATGCGCGTGACAGTGGCCGCAACGTGCGGGCCGCCGGCGAGGACGTCCACGCCGAGGAGGAGCTGCTGATCGCCGGTCGCTGGCTGGGCGGCGCGCAGCTCGGGTTGCTGGCGGCTGCGGGAGTGCCCGCGGTACGCGTGCATCGGCGCCCGCGTGTGGCCATCCTCAGCTCGGGCGACGAGCTCGTGCCGTTGTCGCAGGTCGAGGAAGCGCGCGCCGGGCGCAAGCTCATCTCGTCGAACTCCGTCGCGTTGTGCGCGCTCGTGCGTGAGGCCGGGGCCGAGGCGCTCGACTTCGGCATTGTCGCCGACGACCCCGTCGCGCTGGCCGAGCGGTTGCGCGCTGCGAGCGCGGAGGCCGATCTCATCCTGACGACGGCCGGCGTATCGGTCGGTGCGTTCGACTTCACCCGCGACGCGGTGCGCGCGGCGGGGGGGGTGATCGACTTCTGGAAGGTGCGCCTGCGTCCGGGCGCGATGCTCGGTGCAGGACGCGTGGGTCACGTGCCGTGGCTCGGATTGCCCGGGAATCCGGTGTCGGCCGTGGTGACGTTCGAGTTGTTCGCCCGCCCCATGCTGCGGCGCATGCTCGGACATGCCGCCTGCTATCCGCAGGCCGTCGAGTGCGAGCTCGCTGCGCCCGTGCGCACGGCGGGCGGCACGACCTACCTGCTGCGCGTGATGCTGACGCCGCGCGCAGGTCGTCGCCCGCTCGCGACCCTCGCCGGCGCTCAGGGGTCGCATGTGCTGTCCGCGCTCGCGCGAGGGAACGCGCTGTTGGTGGTACCTCCCGCTGCTGCCCAGGCAGCGGCCGGCACGTTGCTGCACGCCATTCCACTCGGCGAGTCCCTGACCTTCGGTACGGAGTTCCCATTCTGACGCACGCTGGCGCCGAGCTGTTGGCCCTCGAAAGCGAGCTTGAACGCCGGCATCGCACCTGCGAGTCCGACGTCGACCTGGGGACGCGCCACGTGACGATCGTCCATCCGGCGAGCGCCGACGAGTTGATCAGCGAGGTCGATTTCGGGCTCGATGGGCGGCTTCCGTACTGGGCCGACCTGTGGCCGTCGGCGCGCGTGCTCGCGCGCCATGTCGCAACGCTCGGTGCCGACGGGCGCGCGCTGCTCGAACTCGGGTGTGGATCCGGGTTGGTGGCAACAGCGGCTGCCTGCGCCGGCTTCACGGTCACCGCCACCGACTACTACCTGGACGCGTGCGCCTTCGCTCGGCTCAACGCGTGGCGCGCCACGGGCGAGGTCATTCGCACGCGCCTGCTCGATTGGCGCTACCTCCCCGACGACCTTGGCACGTGGGACGTGATTGCCGCGAGCGACGTGCTCTACGAGCTTCCGTATGCGACGCTGGTCGCCGACCTGCTCGCGCGCGCGCTGGCGCCGCACGGCGTGGCCTACCTCGCAGACCCGGGGCGCGTCGCGTTGGACCAGTTTCTGACAGCCTGCCGATCGCGCGGCCTCGAGCCGGGCGAGCCAGACGCGGTGCCCTACGACTTCGACGGACAGCGCCAGACGATCCGGATCTTCGCGATTCGCCGCGCGGACGCGTTGACCGGCCCCCCTCGGGAGGCGTAGCGTTCGACATGGCGGCCCCGATCATCAGCGCACCCACACCGCTCGGCGGCACGCCCAGGGTGAACACGCGCGGAATCCGGGCAGCGCAGGCGGGGCTGCTCGTGAACGCCGTACTGACGGTCGTGAAGCTGCTCGCAGGGGTCGCGGGCAACAGCTACGCGCTGATCGCCGACGCGTTCGAGTCGATGTTCGACATCCTCGGGTCGTTCGTCATCTGGGGCGGGCTCCAGATCTCGAGCCGCTCCCCCAACGAGCACTACCCGTTCGGCTTCGGCCGTGCCGAGACGCTGGCCAGTGCGGTGGTCGCGCTGATGCTGATCGGCGCGGCGATCGGCATCGCGATCGAAGCCGTGCGCGAGATCGTGACCCCGCACCACGCCCCGGCCCCGTTCACGCTGGCGGTGCTGGTGGCCGTCATCGTCATCAAGTACGTCATGGCGCGCCGCGTGAACGCCATCGGCGACACGACCGGCAGTTCGGCCGTGAAGGCCGATGCCGTGCATCACCTGAGCGATGCCATCACGTCGGCGGCGGCGTTCGTCGGCATTTCGGTGGCGCTCTGGAAGGGACCGGGCTACGAGGCGGCCGACGATTGGGGAGCGCTCGTGGCGTCGGCGGTCATCCTGTTCAACGGGATTCGCCTGCTCTCGGAGGCCACGAGCGAGTTGATGGACCGCACGCCATCAACGGGGGTCGTGGATGCGATCGGGCGCGCAGCGTGCGACGTCCCCGACGTGCGCGCCATCGAGAAGCTCAAGGTGCGCAAGCTGGGTGCGGGTTTCTGGGTCGAAATCCACGTGCAGGCCGACCCCGCCATGCCGCTGGTCGAGGCGCACGGATTGGGCGGCGCGGTCAAGTACGCCATCCGGACCGCCGTCCCTGCCGTGCACGCGGTGCTGGTGCACATGGAACCATATGAATCGGCGCCGCTGCCTCCGGAACCGCAGGGGATGTCGAGGTTATCTTAGGGGGATCACGTCCCGGGCCCCCACGCGCCGGACTCTCTGACGGACTCCAGCCATCTCGTCCATGCGTCCTGCCCTGTCCGCTCCCCTCGTTCGACTCGGCGTGCTCAGCGCCGGGGCCCTGCTCGCCGCCGCGGCCTGCACCGCCGACAGCAGCGTCATCCTGATGGGCATTCCCACGATCACGCCCAACCCGGTCAGCGCGGGGAGCCGGTTCGTCATCAACGTCGGCGTGACCAACGCGGTGGGCTGCGATCGCGCGACGGTATCAGTGCAGTACAACGGTGTGACCGTCAGCACCAAGCAGCAGGCCATCGGGACGCAGTACAAGGACTCGACCTTCGCCGTGGCGTCCGGCACCGTCACGGCCACGGGCACCTGTGGATCGGCGGTGCAGACGTCGACCGAACTGGTGACCGTCAACTAGGTCGCGCGAGTCGCCTGCGGCGCGAGGCGGCCCGCCACGATCTCGGCGAGATCCAGTACGTCGGCGCTCGCGCCCTTTGCCGTCACGCCGTCGGCGATCATCGTCATGCAGAACGGGCAGGCCACCGCGATCGTGCTCGCACCGGTGGCCAGCAACTCTTCCGTCCGCTCGACGTTGATCCGCTTCCCTTCCTTCTCCTCCATCCACATGCGGCCGCCCCCGGCGCCGCAGCAGAGCCCGCGGTCCTTGGTGCGGGCGGGCTCCACCAGATCGAGGATGGGAAGCGCACGACGCAGTGTCTCGCGCGGCGCGTCGTACACATCGTTGTAGCGGCCGAGGTAGCACGAGTCGTGGTACGCCACGACCAGGCGCTCGTTGTCCGCTTCATCCATCGGCACGCGCCCCTCCTTGAGCAACCGCTCGAGATACTCGGAGTGGTGGATCACCTCGTAGGTGCCCCCCCACTGCGGGAACTCGCTGCCGATCTGGTGGAAGCAGTGCGGACAGTGCGTGACGATCGTTGTCACCTTGTAGCCATTGAGCGTCTCGACGGCCGCCTTGGCGAGCACCTGGTACAGGTACTCGTTCCCCATGCGCCGCGCCGGATCTCCGTGGCACGCCTCTTCCTGGCCGAGGATCGCGAACTTCACGTCGGCTGCCTTGAGGATCCGGGCGAACGCGACCGTGACCTTCTTGGCCCGTTCGTCAAACGAGCCCATGCAGCCGACCCAGAAGAGGATGTCCGGGGTGTCGTTGCTCGCGGCCAGCTCCGCCATCGTCGGAATCTCGAGCCCCTCGGCCCACCCGGCGCGGTCGCCCGGCGCGAACGACCAGGGATTCCCCTTCTGCTCCATGCCCTCGAAGGCCGGCAGCAGTTCCTCGGGAAACCGGGACTCGGTGAGCACGAGATTGCGCCGCATCTCGTTGATGATCTCGAGCTGATCGATCGAAACCGGACATTCCTGCACGCAGGCGCGGCACGACGTGCACGCCCACAGTTCCTCTTCCGTGATGTAGTGGTCGAGCAGCGACTTGCCGAGCAGCGCCTCGATCGCCGCATCCGGCGCCTCGGCAACGGCGGTGCCACCGTGCGCGTCGTGATCGCCGCCGCCCGCATGCGGGCCCGCCGCGGCCGCCTCCTCCCGGGCCACGAGCAACGGTGCCTTCTCGAGGAGCCGCGCGCGCGTGTCGACCACGATCTTCCGCGGGCTCAGCAACTTGCCGGTGAGGTTGGCCGGACAGGCGGCGGTGCAGCGGCCGCACTCGGTGCAGCTGTACCCGTCGAGCAGGTTCTTCCATGACAGCTGCTCGATGTCCTTGGCGCCGAAGATCTCGACCCCCTCCGCCTCCAGGTCCATCGGCTTCATCGCCCCCTTCGTGCCCGGGCCGCTCGTGTTCGAGAAGAAGGTGTTGATGAGCGACGTCAGCACGTGCAGGTGCTTGGAGTACGGCAGGAAGTTGAGGAAACCCAGAATGAGGAGGGCATGCAGCCACCAGTTCACGGCGAAGCCGGTGAACTGCGCGTCCGCCGAGAGCCCGCTGAAGGCGTGACCCAGCATGCCGCCGATCGGGTGCAGCCCGGGCTCCATCCCGCGCTGGCGCGCCGACGCGAAGCCGAACATGAGCAGCAACGTGATCATCAAGGCCGCGATCACGCCGAGAATGATGACCGCTTCGGCCTGATGCGTCCCGGGGCCCTGAAGCCGCTTGGGCTTGGTGACGACGCGACGCCAGATGAGCGCCGAGACGGTCGAGAGGACCAGCAGCGCGAACAGCTCTTGCGACAGCGTGTAGACGGCGAAGACCGGTGCCGGCAGGAAGGCATCGTACGAGAAGCCGTTGAACACGCCTTGCAGCAGGATCTCGATCGTGCCGATGGTGAGCACGAGGAAGCCCCAGAACACGCCGGCGTGGAGCGGTCCCGCGAGCGGGTCGCGCAGGATCTTGCTCTGCGCAAACCCGATCCAGAGCAGGTTCTTGATCCGCGTCGGCATCTCGGAGATGCGCGACGACTCGGCCCCTTGCCCGAACTGCAGATAGCGCGCGAGGCGCTGGGCGTTGAAGGCGAAGAAGCCCGCGGCTGCGAGCAGCACGGCGGCGAACACGACGTTACCGGTCGTCATCTGCTCCACGTGCACGGGCTCCTGTGAAGGTCAGCGATTGGCGCGCACAGCCCTGACAGCTTCGGTCAGCTTCGGAACGATCTCGAAGGCATCGCCCACGATGCCGTAGTCGGCCACCTTGAAAATGGGGGCCTCCTTGTCCTTGTTGATCGCCACGATGGTCTTCGACGTGCGCATGCCGGCCAAGTGCTGGATGGCGCCGCTCACGCCGACGGCAATGTACAGATCGGGGCTCACCAGGCGACCGGTCTGGCCGATCTGGTCCGAATGCGGCCGCCAGCCGTCGTCCGTGACCGCGCGCGTTGCGCCCACGGCGGCGTTGCCGAACGCCTCGGCCAGCTCCTCGACCAACTTGAAGTTCTCGGCTGCCTTGAGGCCGCGACCGCCGGTCACGATGATCGGCGCCTCGCCCAGGTCGAGCTTGGCCGTGTTGCCACTCGTGAGACCCGTGGTCTTCACGCGCGACGCGGCGGGATCCGCCACCGGCGCGAGCATGGTCACCGTGGCGGCGGTTGCCGCCGGCACCGGCGTGAACGCACCGGGCCGCACCGACACCACGGCCGGATTCGCCGTGAGCGTGATGATCGACACGACCTTGCCGGTGTTCACCGGATGCGACGCGACGATCGCATCACCCTCCATCCGCGCTGCGGTCACATCGGCGGCCATGCCGACGCCGAGCTTGGCCGCCACGCGCGGCGCGAGGTCCTTGCCATGTGCGCTCGCGGACAGCACCACGCCGCGATAGCCGCCCGCCTTCACCTGCGCCGCAATCGCCGCGCTGGCCGCCTCGGGGTTGTGGTGCGCGAGCGCGTCGTGCTCGACCACGAACACCGTCGAGGCGCCGCACTCGCCGAGCGCTGCGGCCTTGGCCGAAATGCCGGGCCCGCCCAACACGATCGCATGGACATCACCGCTGCCGGCGAGGGCCTTCGCTGCCGTGATCGCCTCGTGCGCCACCTTGCGGAGCTCGCCGTTGCGAGCCTCCGCGACTGCCAGGAAGTTCGCCATGATCAGAGTACCTTCGCTTCGGTCTGGAGGAGGCGGATGAGTTCGGGCACCGCATCGGCACCCTCGCCGATGATGCGGCCGGCCGCGCGCTCGGGCGGCAGCTCCATCTTGGTCACGGTCACGGTGACGGCGCCCAACTGCGCCGGCTTCACCTCGAGCGGCTTCTTCTTGGCCGCCATGATCCCCTTGAGCGACGGATAGCGCGGACGCGCCACCCCTTCGTCGATCGTGACGACGGCCGGGAGCGGAAAGCTCACCGTCTCGCTCGCCCCTTCGAGTTCGCGCTGTGCCGTGCCGCTCGTCTTCGCGCTCACGTCGAGCCGCGAGGCCGCCGTGACGCATGGCATGCCGAGCAGCTCGGCGACCATCGGGCCAACGCTCTGGTTCGAGGAGTCGATCGACATGCGGCCGAACAGGATCAGGTCGAAGTTGCCGCCCTTGAGCTCCGCAGCCAGCGCCTGCGCGATGGCGTAGCCATCGAACGGCACCGCGTCGCTCTTCAGGTGCACCCCCTTGTCGATCCCCATCGAGAGCGCCTTGCGCAGCGTCTCGCCGACGGCGTCGGGCCCCAGGCCGATCGCGGTGACCTCACCGCCTCCCTGCTTCTCGTTGATCTGCAGCGCGGCTTCTGCGGCATAGCCGTCGAAGTCGCTCATGTCATACTTGAGTCCGGTCTCGTCCACGGCGGTGCCGCTCGCGGCGATCTTGAACTTCACGTCCATGTCGGGGACGCGCTTGATGCAGACGGCTATCTTCACCGCGCTGACTCCAGGCAAATTTGTTGTCGAAGAGGAACGGGCAAAAGCTAGTCGCCCGCACCGGAACCGCATACCACGAACGACCGAGGATTGGACCATGGTTCCGAGTGCCGCCGAGCGTCCGTTTGCCGTGATCACGGGCGCCTCTGCGGGGCTGGGCAAGGTGTTCGCGCAGAGGCTCGCCGCGAAGGGCTATGACCTCGCGCTGGTGGCCCGGGACGGGGCGCGCCTGACGGCGCTTGGCGCGGAGCTGACCGCCGCGCACGGCGTACGGGTCGAGACGTGGCCCGCCGACTTGGGGCGCACCGACGCTGTGGACGCCCTCGTGGCGCAACTCAGGGCAGCCCCCCGCGTGGACCTGCTGGTCAACAATGCCGGCTTCGGCACCCAGGGCGCGCTCGCCAAGGCGGACCCGGCGGGTCAGGAGCAGATGATCGCGGTCCACGTCGTGGCCACCAACCGGCTGACGCAGGCTGCCCTCCCCGGCATGCTGGCCCGGAGGACCGGCGCGATCATCAATGTGGCGTCCGTGGCCAGCTTCACCGCGTCGGAAGGGAACGTCAACTACTGCGCCACCAAGGCCTACCTGCGCGTCTTCTCGGAGGCATTGGCGCTCGAGTGCGTCGGGCGCGGCGTCACCGTCCAGGCGCTCTGCCCCGGCTTCACCTACACGGAGTTTCACGATCGGCTGGGCTTCGATCGGGGCAACGTGCCCACGTGGCTGTGGATGAGCGCCGAGCGGGTGATCGACGATTCGTTGGCGGCCGTGGCGGCGCGCGGGCCGGTGGTGGTGGTACCCGGCAAGCGATACAAGCTGATCGTGTGGCTGCTCCGGTACTTCGCCTGGGTGCTGGCGCCGCTCAAGGGCCGGCATCGCCGCGACTGACGCCCCCCGTCGTCCTGAGCGCAGCGAAGGACCTGCTTCTCGCTGTCGTCCTGAGCGAAGCGAAGGACCTGCTTTCTCCCCTCCTTCTCCCCCCTCACGGCACCAGCGTCAACACCCGCCCCTTCCGGTCCCGCACCGCCCCGAAGTGCCGCCGGTCCGTCGTGAGGATCGCGCGCGCGCCGAGCCGCTCCGCCATCGCGAGCACGCACGCGTCCACGTAGCCAAGCGGATGGTCCACGTACTTGCGCATGATGTCGACGCATCGAAACCGGTCGCTGTCCGTGAGTGCTTCCACCACGAAGTCGTTGCGCCGTATCCCCTGCACAAAGTCGATCTCGGCCAGCGGACTCACACGCGTCTGCAGGAGGTAGCACAGCTCCGGCAGCACCGCATCGCAGATGACCACGTCGGCCCCGTGGTGCATCCACCAGGCGAGCACGCGCTCGTGCCAGACGTCCGACGCGTTGACCAGGGCGAACAGCGGCCCCGTATCGGCGACGACGATCCGGCTCACTCGTGCGGATGCGCCCAGAGCAGTTCGTCGACGCGCTCCGAGACGTCCGTCTCACCCGTGCGGTACTTGCCGGCGATGCTCGGAACGGCCGACGGTGCGGCCCGCAGCACATAGGCCGCCGCAGCCTCCCGCACCACCTGCGCGACGCTGACCCGCCGCTGCTTGGCCACGCGCGCGAGCGCGGCGAGGAGCGCTTCGTCGAGGAAGAGAGAGGTTCGCTTCATATGCATACATCATATAGTGCATGTATGCCTGTGTCCAGTCGTGCCGAAGACGGGGCCGGCCCTGCAGCCGGGGCGCAAAAAGGGACCGACCTCTCGGGTGGAGAGGCCGGTCCCTTGGCGTATCAGAGCGAGGGGACAAGCAGGTCCTTCGCTTCGCTCAGGACGACAGGCTAAAAGGCGTTCAACCCCGTAATCGCCTGCCCGATGATGAGCGAGTGGATATCGTGCGTCCCCTCGTACGTGTAGACGCTCTCGAGGTTGGCCATGTGGCGCATGCTCGCGTACTCGGCGAGGATGCCGTTGCCGCCCAGCAGCCGTCGCGCCTCGCGCGCGATGTTCGTCGCCACGTTCACGTTGTTCCGCTTGATGATCGAGACCTGCACCGGGCTGAACGTGCCCGCGTCCTTCATGCGTCCCACGTGCAGCGCCATCAGCTGCCCCTTCACGATCTCGGTGAGCATGTCGGCCAGGCGCACCTGCTGGATCTGCGTCCCGCCGATCGGGCCGTTGAACATCACGCGCTGCTTGCTGTAGCTGACCGCTTCCTCGTAGCAGGCGAGCGCCGCACCCATGACCCCCCACGAAATGCCGTAGCGCGCCTGGGTCAGGCACATGAGCGGACTCTTGATGCCGCCACTCTTCGGGAGGATGGCATCGGCGGGCACCTTCACATCCACGAGCACGAGCTCGCTCGTGTCGCTCGCCCGCAACGAGAGCTTGCCCTTCTGGTCCTTGGCCGAGAACCCGGGGGTGTCGGTCGGCACGAGGAAGCCGCGAATCGACTTGTCGCTCTGGTCGTCGCCGGTCTTGGCCCAGATCACCGCAACCTGCGCATTGGAACCGTTGGTGATCCACATCTTGGCGCCGTTGATCACCCACGACCCGTCGGCCTGCTGCTTGGCCCGGGTGATCATCCCGCTCGGATTCGATCCGTAGTCCGGTTCGGTGAGACCGAAGCAACCGATCACCTCGCCCTTGGCCATCTTCGGGAGCCAGTAGTGCTTCTGCTCCTCGGAGCCGAAGGCGAAGATCGGGTACATCACCAGCGAGCCTTGCACCGACGCCATCGAGCGAAGTCCGGAATCGCCGCGCTCGAGCTCCTGCATGATCAGCCCGTACGACACGCTCGACAGCCCGGCGCAGCCGTACTCCTCCGGCAGGTTGGCACCGAACATGCCAAGCTCGGCCATCTCGGGGATCAGCTCGCGAGGCGAGCGCCCGTCGACGTAGGCCTGGCCGATGATCGGCAGGACGCGGTCCGTCACCCAGCGGCGCACGTTGTCGCGAATCGAGCGCTCTTCTTCGGTGAGTGCCGCATCGATGCCGAAGAGGTCATCCGCGCGGGGCCTCAGCTCGGGCGAGGCAAGATGGAGATCGGTGTCGGTGGCGGAGGCGGCCATGGGGCGCTCGTGGCTGGCGTCTGGTGGGGCGAGTCGGCTCGTCGGCGGGGCCGGCGGCAGGGGGAAAGATAGCGAGGGTGTGGTTGGGCGCGCAGGGAATGGGGTGCGTTGATCCCCAGTGTGAGCGTTGCTAGGCGTGTGCTTGTTCCCGGATGAGAAGCGGATCCTTCGCTTCGCTCAGGATGACATTCGCTGCGACACTAGACGGCGCGCCGAGCCGCCGGCGTGATGCCCAGCTCCCGCGCCTTGCGCCGGAAGGCGCGTCCGTGATCGACCGGCAGTCCCGCCTCGTCCTGCCACTGGTGCACCATCTCGTGCAGAAGCGTCTCGGCTGTCTGCTGCCAGCCGTGGCGACGGAGATGACGGCGCGAGATCGCGATCTGGCCCGGTACGCCGTCGCGGGCAAGGGCGTAGTGTCCGAGGCGTGTCAGCATGCGACGAGAGACCACCACCTCGACGGGCGAGAGCTGCCCGCCGAATCGCTCCTCGTTGAGCGAGCGATGGAGCGCGGCGAGGCGCTCGGCGATCGCGCGATCTTCGGGACTGGTACTGAGCCGTCGCGGTGGGCGTGGCGCGCGGTCGGGCAGGTCATAGCCGCGCAGCAGGCGCACGGCGGCGGTGCGATCCGACGCACGACGTGCCGTGACGAACTGCACGATGGCGCGGAGAATCTCGGGCGGCGCGAGCGCGAAGCCATCGTGCACGCGCAGCTCGGTCCCCTTCCACGACACCATGACCGTACGATTGCGGGTCAGGCGGAGCGAGGTGATCGTGGTGAGGCCGAGCGCGCGCAGCTCGGCGAGAAGGGTGGCGGCGTCGCGGCGGGGGGCGGGGGCAAGCAGGTCCTTCGCTTCGCTCAGGACGACAAGATCGAGCCCGATCTGCGCGTCAGCATCGACACTGTGGGGCTTGGACGGCGCGCGCGGGCGCGACCTAGGCGCGGTCCGCGGCGGCACCGGTGCCGGCAGCGTTCCACCGGCGAACAGGTCGCCGAGAAAATCGGTCAGCGCGGAAAGCATCGCCGCTGTGTGGTGCCGAAGCCGAGCGATGCGTGCGACCAGCCGAGCGTGTCGACCGCGATCTCGCGGTCGCTGACCTCGATGACGTTCACGGCCGACGGGCGGCCCCCGCGCGAACGGTCGGACAGCGTGCCGGCGGTGGAGACGATCGTCCCCGAGTCGGCGTGTTCGACGAAGTGGATGGCCTCCTGATGGTCGTGCCCGCAGCAGACCAGATGGGCGCCGGTGCGCGCGATCGCGCGCATGATCTGCGACGGGCGCTTGAGACCATACCGGCGCGAGAGCTCCCCGCGCACGGGGTTGTGGTGCAGCACCAGCACCTTGAGGTCACCGGCGGGCGCGGCGGCAAAGCGGGCGGCCGCGGCGTCCAGCTGCGCGGCGCGCAGGTCGCCGATGACGGAGAGATCCCGCATGTTCCAGGTCAGCGTGCGCGGCGTGATGCCGTGTGACGTATTGAGCCCGACCATCGTGACACCGGGTCGCTGCAGCACTGGCTCGATCGGGCGGAGCAGGTAGCGATGCCACGCCGCGAAGAGGTTCGCCTCGCGTCCCACGCGCATCGGGGCCAGCCACCACCGCACGTCGTGATTGCCGGGCACGACGATGGTCGGGGCGTGTTGCTCGACCGCGCGCAGGAACACCGCGGCGCGCTGGAACTCGCCCGCGCGGGCACGCTGGGTGAGGTCACCCGACACGATGACGGCCGCAAACGGTCGCTCCGCCACCAGCCGCTCAATCGCATCCACGTGCGCGGGGACGGCATGGCGACCAAAGTGCAGATCGCTGACGTGCAGCAGCGCGGTCAGGGGGCCGCGACCAGGTCGGCCACGCGCTCAGCGAGACTCGCGGCGAGGGCGGGACTGAAGCTGGCCGCGGGATCGCTCGTCACCGCGCCCATCCACACGAGGGATGCCCCGCGCGCGTCGATGAGCGCGAGCTTGAGGACCGCGCGTCCGGCCCCCTTCGGGCCCGCGAACAGCACCTCGTAGGGAATCAGCACGTAGCGAGATTCGGTGCCCACCGCGATCAGGCTGCGCATGTTGCCGGCGAGCGGCTCCGGCAGCTGTTGCCGCACATCGAGACGCGGATCGCGCAGCGGCGCCGACGCGACGTCGAACACATCGATGCCATACGGTCCGTTGGCCTTCATGCGCCGCGCCAACACCTTGGGCCCCTGCCACTGCTTCGCGGTGCGCCGCGCCGTGAGCGCGAACTCGATCTCGTCGTCCAACCGCGCGAGGAAGGCCGTCGGATCGCCAGCCTTGCCCACGAAGCCCAGCGAGTCGGCGGGGTTGAGGTACTGGGCCGGAAGCACGGCGAGCGGGCGCGACGCGAACGGGCCAAGCGGCCGGCCGTTGTCGATGGCGGCGGTGTCCCCCGGAGCGGCGGCGGGGTTGAGCGGCCGCTGTGCGGCGGCGGGCGGCTTGGACGCGCATCCCGCGATGGCCACACTCGCGAGGAGTGCGACGCACCGTGCTGCATGGCGTGAACCGGGCGAGCCGGACAGAGAGGGCACGGGCGAAAGATAGCGGGGGCGCGAGCGACGGCTACGTTACCAGCGTGCTGAAAAAGTACGGTGAGACGATGAGACGGCCTGACGCAGCGACGAGCCGGTGAGCGTCCCACCGTCGGAGGACCGTCGGTGCTGCCGTGCGGAGGCCGGCGGGACACGCGTCCGTGGCGCGCCCTCACCCGGTCGGCACCAAGCGGCGGAGCCGGATCAGATTCTAGGCGGCGCTCGTGAAGCCGAAGATGAAGCTCACCGTCTCGCGGCCCCGGTGGTGGAGTTTGCGCAGTGGCCCCACGCACGTCGCCCAGCCGAAGGCCTGCTCCACGAGCTTCCGCTTCCATTGACTGACCGCGTAGCCCGGGTGCCGCGTCGTCCGTCCATCGACGCGCGATAGGAAATTCAATCGGGGTCGGTGGAGTCTGGGGCGCGGGCCGTGCCCCGGCTCGGGCGGGCCCGCGTCGAGGGCGGGCTCCGCGCGCCAGCGTGGGTGGCGGGTGCCGCGCGGCTGCGGAGGTGGGTGCGGATCTGGTCGCTCACCGACGTCTGGATCAGGAGCTGTGCAGCGCGGCGTTCCGGAAATCACCGATGAAGTGCGCGAAGTTGCGCGGATTGCAGCGGAATGCGGCGGCGGTGCTCGCCAATCGAGCCGAACGCTGATCTCAGCCAAGCTCGGGGTTGTGTCATCGAAGGCGTGCGTGACGCATGCCGGCCGATATCACCGCACCGCCCCCGCCAGCTTCGCCCGCACCTCGGCGGCCCAGTTCGTGATCTGCACCAGCTCCACCTTGCCACCGGTCGCCGCCGAGACCGGCAGACGCAAGAGCAGGAAGCGCTGCGCATCGGGCGACGCGTCGTAGAACAGCGAGAGCTCATTCGACGCATAGCCGTTCGTATTGAACAACGGCGTCTGCGTGCCGAGCTTGAACGTTGCATCAGGCAGCACCGCCGCGCTCACGAGCATCCCGGCACCGTCGAGGTAGAACAACTCGCGACCGTTGCGCGACCAGAGTGGGGCGAGCCCGCCCGCCTGCGACAGCTGCCACCGCCCAGCGTTCACGTCGGGGTACGGCCGGACATACACTTCGTACCGCCCCGATTCATTCGACGCATACGCAAGCCACTTCCCATCGGGCGACAAGGCGGGCCCGATCTCCTGATAAGTGGGCGACGCCACGAGCGGCACCGCGGTGTCGCGGCCGCGCTGCGCTTGCACGATGTCCCGCGAACCCGGCGCAGTGAGGCGGACCAGAAACGTGGTGCTCTCGGGGGTGACCACCACCTCGTTGAGGCCCCGGGCGAGGCGCACGACGGTGTCCACCACCCCTGTGCCATCGGCGGGTTTGCGAAACACGAACCCGCGTCGCCCGCTGCTCCCGCTCGTGAACAGCAGTGAACGCCCATCGGGCGACCACACCGGATTGGCGTTGCCGCCGCCGAACGTGACCCGGGTGTTCGTGAACGGCGCGCGGTCCAGTTGCTTGACCCAGATATCTGCCACGACGGCACCGCTGCGAAGCACCATGACGGCCAGCTGCCGTCCATCGGGTGACAGCGCGAGCGTTCGGCCGTTCTCAAAGGCGGTGCCCAGGCGCCAGCCGGTGTCCACTGGAGTCGCCGTCCCGGATCGACTGACCCACACGGGCATCGCGTCGCTAAACACGGAGAGTATCCCATTCCCCGGCACGTACAACGCCATTCCCGACGCCGACACCACCATGTCGGCATTCCCCGGCGTGCCGCGCACACCTGTGAGTACGGCGACCGGCGTCCGAGTGAACGACAACGTCTTCACGTCGAACGGCGCGGCATACACCTGTCCGTCGCGTGCGGCATAGGCCACCACGCCACCGGCAAGCCACCAGGCATCGAGCGCGTCTTCGGCGAGCCGTGTGGGTTTGCTCGTCCGCAGATCGACCGCAAGCAACGCCGAGCCATTGCACCCCGCTTCGCACATCATGAACAGCGCCGAGCGCCCGCCCGGGAGTGCCGACACGTTGCGCACGGTGCGACCGCCCGTGTCCGCGGCCAGGATAACCCGCGAGGGACCGCCATTCCTCGAGACCGCGCGGAGCCCGTTGTCCTGATGGACATACAGGACGGTATCGGTCTCCAGCCACGCTAAGCTGGTGTTCGCTGCTCTGAGTGAGTCGGCCAGCGCGGTCGGCGACCCACCCGCCCGCGGGATCGTGTACAGCTTCCGGTCCCGTCCACCGGCATACGCCAGCCACTGACCGTCGGGGGAGAAGGTCGGAGCCGTTGGCTGCCCGCTGGTGCCAGGGATGACGGTCGCCGTGACTTCATCGCGCCGCTTGAGATACAGTTGCGTGGTCTCGCCCCGTCCGTGCGTGAAGACGATGGCCGAGCCATCGGGCGCAATATCCATGGTCCGCCCGATCGTGCCAAGGTTACTCGTCGCGAGACTGTCGCTCAGCACAATGCGGTGGCGCGACACCTCGGCTGGTGGCGCCGGCTTGAGCCAGCCCCAGAGCGCGACTGCCGCTGTCGCTGTGGTCACGAGCAGTGCGGCCATCGTGAGGCGTTGTGCGCGCGGTGATTGCGCGGGGGTACCTGCGGTGGCGCTGGTCGCGGCGTAGGTGGCGCCACTGTTGGTGGACAACGCCGTCGCGAACTCGGCGGCGCTGGCAAAGCGATCGGCGGGCAGCTTGGCGAGGGCCGTGAGCACCGCGACTTCGATGTGAGGCGGCACCGTCTTGCGAACGACCGACAACCGTTCGGGTTCGCTGCTGATGACCTTGGCGACGATCGCCTGCACGCTGCTGCCGGTGAACGGCGCATCACCGGCGAGCATTTCGTACGTCACCGCGCCGAGCGCATAGACGTCACTGCGCGCATCGATGGTGCGCTCTCCCATCGCCTGCTCGGGACTCATGTACTGCGGCGTGCCGAGACTCAATCCGGTTTGCGTCATGCGCTGTCCACCGGCCGTCTGCACGGCGAGCGCAATGCCGAAGTCGGCCACGAGCGCACTCCCATCGTGCAGGAGAATGTTCTCCGGCTTGATGTCGCGATGAATCACGTTCTGGCGATGCGCGTAGTCGAGCGCACTCGCCACTTCGCGCGCGATGCGCACGGCGTCGGCGATAGGAAGCTGGCGTTCGCGCTCCAGCCGTGCGCGCAACGTTTCGCCCGTCACTAGAGGCATCACGTAGTACAGCAGCCCATCCGCCTCGCCGCTGTCGAGCAGCGGCAGAATGTGCGGATGCTGCAATCGCGCCGTGGTGCGGATTTCGGTCAGAAACCGCTCGCCGCCGAGCGCGGCACCCAAGTCGGGGTGCAGCACCTTGATCGCGACGTCGCGCTCGTGCTTGATGTCGTGCGCGAGATACACGGTGGCCATGCCACCAGCGCCGAGTTCGCGGTCGAGGCGGTAGCGGTCGGCGAGCGCGGTGGTGAGGCGTTCGATCGGAGACGTCATGTCTCTGCGGCCACGCCCAAGGCCCGCGCTGCCTGATCGAGCCGCTTATCCAGGCTCCAGAGCCGCGTGTCATCAAGCACCGCCGACGCCAGGAGGTGGATGTCGATGTACCCGAGGCCTCGGCACATCAGGCGCCGCGCATCGATAAACGCGAGCGTCTCCTCGGGCGTGCTCACCGTGCTCGCCGGGAGCTTGCCGAGCAGCTCGAGCACCACCGCGCGTTGGCGGAGGGTCCCGCAGGCCAGCTCGCCCACCACAAACGGATGGGAGCGCACATCACCGCGCTCGAGGAGCGCCGCGAGTCGCGCGTTGTCGTGCCGCAGGTGGTCGATCCAGACCGACGTGTCCACCAGAATCACGGCGCCGTCGTACCCCGAGGCGGACGTGACCGGCGGCGCGGGGGCGCCGCGGCCTGTGGATCTTTCCCACCGAGCGCCGCGAGCCGGCGTGCACTCTCCCGGGCAATCAAGGCACGGAGTCCCTCATGCACGAGCGCGGTTTTCTCCTCGATGCCCGTCAGGCGGCGCGCCTCGTTCAGCACGGCGTCATCCAGATTGAGTGTCGTTTTCATATGTATCAATATGGGTGTTGGATACATACGTCACAAGCGGAGCGCCAGCGGGGTCTCACGGGGTCGGAGTGGTAGAACGGGGCGCTTTCAACGACTCCGACCCCTTGAACGAACCCCGTCGTTCACTTCGCCGCTCCATCCACGGCGGTTTTCAGACGCGTAACAAAGTCCGGGATGAAACGCAGATACCGCGAGTCGGTTTGCTCCGGGCCTTGGGCGTAAACGATGCCACCGTCCCACGATGCGCGATTGGACCACCCGGGCGTGTCGAGAAAGCGGGGATCGCGCGCCCACACGCTCGGCGCGCCGACGAGCGCGCCGGTCGTGCGATCAAAGCGCGCGCTGTACCACGTCACGCCCGATCGGTAGAGCAACTCGGTCGGCGAGAGCCAGACCGGCTCCACGCCGCCGACCGCCACCTGCTGCTGTTGGGTACCGCGCGGATACGGCCCGACGAGCAGCTGATTGGTCTGCGACGTATGCCAAGCGAGTCGTGTCCCGTCGGGAGAGCGCGTCATGAAGATGGCGTCCTTCGACAGGGTGTCGATGCGTACCGACCGTCCGGCCATCATGAGACGAAAGACGGTCGGGGTGCGACTGTCGCGCGCCAGGATCGTCGAGTCATCGCTGAAGTCGAGGGCATCGAGGGCATCCTGTTCGCGGACGCGCCGCATGAGCGTGTCCGGGGCGCCCGTCGCGTCAGGAGAACCGATCAGCAGCGCCGCGCCGGCGTCGTCTTCCACGCGCACCACGATCCGATCGCTCCGCGGGTTCCAGAGCGGCATCCGGATGATCGCCGCTCGGAGCCAGACCTGCATCAGTCCACTACGCAGATCGTAAATGCGAAGCTCGTCACCCTCGGGCGTGGCCACTACGGCGGCCAGTCGCTTCCCGTCGCGGGAGAGATCGAAACGCAGAAACGGACCACGTTCCATGGACAGCGGGACCGCATCCGCCCCTACGCGACGCACCACCATCGCCGCCAGCCGCTCAGCACCAGCGGGTGCGTACCCCAGCAGTCCGTTCGTCGACATTTCGAATTGCGCGATGCCATTGGCATCGCGGCTCACGCCGCGCACCAGCGAAACCGCCCGGCCCAGCTGACGTGTGCGCGCGTCATACGACGCCCCACGGAGCGTGCCGTCGAGCGAGACGTACATCATGTAGGCGCCGTCGATGAGAAGGAACGCTGTCCCCGACACCGCTCGCGCCGTTTTGCCTTCTTCACGCGTCGTCGTGATGGGCAGCACCTCACCGGACGCCGGATCGATCAGCGTGGCCGACTCGTTGTAGCTGCACAGCACTTTGCGTTCGGCGGCAAGCCACTGACCCCATGGGCAGCGCGTCCCCGAAATCTTTCGATCCTCTACCACGCCCAGTTCCGGATCGAGCCCGGTCAGTCGGTAGCCGTCGCCCGCGAGCGCGAACAGACGCGTATCGGAGATCCATTCCAGCGTGGGCGGCGGTGCGCTCTGCATCAGTTGGCGAGGCTCGCCGCCACCGATAGGCAGGATCATGATGTGCGTCCTGGTCGCGAACGCGAGGCGCTGCCCGTCCGGAGAGATGCGCGGACTGCGGCCACCCGATGTGCCGGTGATCGGCGCCGCCGACGCATCGACGAGACTGCGGCGCCACAGCATCGTGGAGTCGCCGCGCTGCACGGCGTACACCACAAAGTCGCCGCCAGCCGAGACCGACAGTTGGCGACTCGACGAACCGAATCCGGTGGCGATCGTGCCCGCCACGCGTGCCATGGGCGCGCTGTCCGGAAGCGCCGCATCGAAGATCGCGGTCGAGGCTACGGCGGGCACTCGCGTGAGCGCCCGTCCGGCTGCCGCAAGCGACACCACGGTGGTGACGGCCAGCACGGCGGCGACCACCCGTAAACCCCGGCCGCGATCCGTTGAAGCCGGTGCCAGCGGCGCGTCTCCCGCGTGGCGGTCCAACGCGGTCGTGTTCGCGATGAGCGCCGCCGCGAACTCCGTCGTACTGGCAAAGCGGTCAGCCGGCAGCTTGCTCAGCGCGCGGAGCACCGCCTGCTCTGCGCCGACCGGCACCGTATCGCGCACCGTGCGGATTGACGGCGGTTTCTCCGTGAGCACGCGCGCCACGATGGCCTGCACACTCGAGCCAGTGAACGGCGCGTCGCCGGTGAGCATTTCGTACGTCACCGCGCCGAGCGCGTATACATCGCTGCGCGCATCGATGGTGCGTTCGCCCATCGCCTGCTCGGGGCTCATGTACTGCGGTGTGCCGAGGCTCAGGCCGGTCTGCGTCAGGCGCGCACCGCCGGCACTCTGCACCGCGAGCGCGATGCCGAAATCGGCCACGAGCGCACTGCCATCGTGCAAGAGAATGTTCTCCGGCTTGATGTCGCGGTGAATGACGTTCTGGCGATGCGCGTAGTCGAGCGCGCTCGCCACTTCGCGTGCAATACGAACGGCGTCATTGATCGGCAGCTGCCTCTCGCGTTCCAACCGCGCGCGCAGCGTTTCGCCGGTCACGAGCGGCATGACGTAGTACAGCAACCCGTCCGCTTCACCACTGTCGAGCAACGGCAGAATGTGCGGATGCTGCAACCGCGCGGTGGTGCGGATTTCGCTCAGGAACCGCTCGCCGCCGAGTGCCGCGCCCAAGTCGGGGTGCAGGACCTTGATGGCGACGTCACGCTCGTGCTTGAGGTCGTGCGCGAGATACACGGTGGCCATGCCACCGGCGCCGAGTTCGCGGTCAAGGCGGTAGCGGCCCTCGAGGGCGGTGGTCAGGCGTGTCAGCACGCTCATGGCGTAGCCGCCAGCACCGACGGGGTCACGGTTCGGCCGTCAACGGATCGACGACCTCGACGAAGGGGAAGCGGGCAAAATCGGTATCGCGCGTACAGATGCGGCGAATTCCGTGCTCGCGCATGAGCACCGCCGTCTCCGCGTCGTGCCACAAGTTGCCGCTGATGATCGGAACCTCCGACATGACTTCCGCCAGCACCGCGGCATGACGATCGGTCGGCGTGAGCATCGACAACCCCGGAGACTGCTGCAGGGCCGTGAGAAACTCCCCGGCGGCGTGACCGGTCCACGGCTTACGCAAGACGCGGGGATGCGTGACAACGCGGAGAAACTCGTAGCAGTTGCCCCAGGTGAGATACCACGCGCCATGCTGCGCGCGCCAGCGTTCGAGGAGCAGGCGACACCGCGCGTGTTCCGGTGCGCTGACGTCGGCCGCGTACACCAGCACATTGGTGTCCACCACGAACATCTATCGCTCCTCCATCACGCGATAGAGCGCCTCGCGATCGGCCACATCCACCAACGCCCCACCAGAATCGAAGCTCGGCAGCGGCACCAGTTCCGGCGCGGCCGACCGACGCTGCAGGAGCTGCCGCAACGCCATCTCGACGAGCTCCGACATCGTGCGGCCGCTCCGCGCGGCCTCGCGGCGGAGCCGGTCCATCACCGTATCGTCGATGTTCAGCGTGGTCTTCATATGGCTAACCATACGGGGCACACGGAGCTATGTCAAAGTGAAGGGACGACAGTCGAGCCGATTCGCCCGCGTTCAACGCCGCTGACCGCATGAACTCACGTCCAAGGACGCTGACCCCTTGAGCCGAAAGGACTCTGACCCCTTCAACTCTCTGACCCCTTCAACTCTCGGACAGCTGAAGAACCTTACCGCGTGAGCTTCGCCCGCAACTCCGTAAACCAATTCTCCGCCATCACCACCGGCGGCACCTTCGGCGCTGGCGTCGCGGTGATCATGAGGAAGCGATCGTCACCCGGCGCGACGTCGTACTGTTGTCGATTCGCCGCGTGTTTGTAGCCGTTGACCGAAAACAGCGCGCGCGGCGTGCCGAACGTGAACGACGGCCCAGGCAGCACCGGCACGACCGTGAGCGATCCGGCGGACACGAAGAACAGCTCTTTGCCGCTCCGCGAAAAGCGTGGCTCTTCACCACCACCACGAGAGACCTGACGTCGTGTCGTGCCATCGGGAATCGAGGTGACGTACACCTCGCGCGCGCCACCTTCGTCGGAGACATAGGCCAGCCACCGTCCATCGGGAGACAGCGAGAAGACCATAGGCTGCGAAAGATCTGCCAGGATACGCCGCGGCGTCGTATCGCCGTCCACGCGACGCACGTAGACGCCGTAGCGGTCGTCCGGCTCGTTGGTCCGGTACACCATCCAGGCATTGTTCGCTGCGATCTCGACCTCCCACACACCGAGCGGAGCCTGCAGCCACGAGCGGACGGCCGACCCATCGCCTTCGGCCCGCATGATTCGCCAGGTCGCGCTCGAATCAGAAGGACGATTCACAAACGCCAGCGACTTGCCACCGTTGAACCAGAGGGGACGCCACTGCGTCCCACTTCCGCCGCGCACGCGTTGCGCCGGAGCATCGGCCGTTCGCAACCAGAGATCGATCGCTGTGCCAGCGGTGTTCCCCGCGTTCGTGCTCACGGCGATCGCCCGACCATCGGGCGCGATGGCGGGACCCGATAGCGGCGCCTTCCACGACGAATCGGCCGAGAGCACACGTCCGGTTCGGTCCACCCAGTGTAGCTGCTCCGCTTGATCGGCCCGCGGGTCCACCCGGTACAGCAATTGACCAGACGTAGCCACGCCGTAGAGTTTCGTCACGGGCCCATCGAGCACCGTCACCGACGCGCCAGTCGTTGTGAGGGCCTTCGCATCGAATGGCGTGGCCGTGACGCGGCGGTTCGATTCTATGGCCAGCAGGTGCCCCGTGTTGCTGTACTCCACCGCCACGAGATTCGTCAACAGCTCCGTCTTCTTGCCGCTTTCCAAATCCATCACCGCGCCGTAGGTGCGGAACGAACAGTTGTTCTGGCACCCGTACGCGAGCAGGCCACGCGAACCGGGGAGCGGGACCAGCCCTTGCACCGAGGTGGTCGTTCTCGCTTCGCCAAATTGGTAGCGCCGTATCTCGCGGCCGTCGGCATCGATCCGAACGCCTGTGTTGATATTGGCGAGGTACATGATGGTGCCGTCGTGCAGCCACACGGCCAATCGATTGACTCCCTCGATCCGCGCGACCAAGGTGATGGGCGCTCCACCGGATAGCGACATCTTCTTGAGGGCCCCGTCCATGGTGAAGAAGCCCAGCGTTTGCCCGTCCGCTGACAGGAAGGGCGAGACCCCATTCTCCGTGCCGGGAATCAGTTGGGCACGCTCTGCGTCCCGCGCTTTGCGATACAATTTCCACTGACCATCGAGCGAATCGGCGAACACCAACGTGGAACCATCGAGCGCCATGGCCAGCTGCGTGCGATAAGCGTTTAGCTGCGCCGAGGAAACGATGGCATGCTGCCATAACACCACCTGTTGCCGTGACGTGGGTGCCTCAGATGTACGGCGCCACAACAGCGAGGCGCCGAATCCGACGGCCACGCCAATCACACCAAGCGCCACCGCGAGCCCCCGTGCACGCGAGGTCGCCGCGTGACGCACTACCGTTGTCGCCGCCATGCGCGCGCCGGTGCCACCGCGCACCGCCTCAGCGAACTCGGCGGTCGTCGCAAAGCGATCAGCGGGAATCTTTTCGAGTCCTTGCAACACCGCCGCTTCCACATGCGGCGGCACCGCGGGCCGCTGTGTCACCAACGCGCGCGGCGCTTCTGACATCAGCCGCGCCACGATGGCCTGCACCGTGGGTCCGGTAAACGGCGGTTCACCCGCCAGCATTTCATAGGTCACCGCGGCCAGCGCGTACACGTCCGATCGTGCATCGATGGTGCGTTCGCCCGTGGCCTGCTCGGGACTCATGTACTGCGGCGTGCCAAGGCTCAATCCGGTCTGCGTCATGCGCTGACCACCGGCGCTTTGCACCGCGAGGGCAATCCCAAAATCCGCGATGAGCGCCGAGCCATCGTGCAGGAGGATGTTGTCCGGCTTGATGTCGCGATGAATCACGCCTTGCCGGTGCGCGTAATCGAGCGCACTGGCCACTTCGCGTGCGATGCGCACCGCGTCGGCGATGGGCAGCTGCTTCTCGCGCTCCATGCGGGCACGCAGCGTTTCACCCGTCACCAGCGGCATGACGTAGTACAGCAGGCCGTCGGCCTCGCCGCTGTCGAGCAGCGGCAGAATATGCGGATGCTGCAACCGCGCGGTGGTGCGGATTTCGCTCAGAAAGCGCTCGCCGCCGAGCGCTGCGCCTAGGTCGGGATGCAGCACCTTGATCGCGACATCGCGCTCGTGCTTCAGGTCGTGCGCGAGATACACGGTCGCCATGCCACCGGCGCCGAGTTCGCGGATAACGCGATAGCGGTCGGCGAGGGCGGCGGTGAGACGCGCCAGAGCCGGGGTGGCGTTACTCACCGCCGAGCGCCTCGATGTCAGCGAGATCCTTGAGGCGGCCGCTTGCCGGCTTGTTGCGGATGAACGCGGCCTTCCCGATGAACGGTACGAGCACGTCATCGAAGTAGGCCTCGATCCGATCTGGCCATGCCTCGTCGAACGTCACGCCGCTGATTCCCGTGAGGATATCAATGCGCCACGGAGGGAGTCCGAACTGCGCGACGGTGTCTGGACGCGTGAAGTCGGCTGGCGTGATCGCCAGTGACTCGAGTGGCGCACCAAAGGCGGCCAGTGCCGACCAGACACGCGCGGCGTTCTCCGACGGCAGATCGCGGAAGTCCTCGACCATATCCGCTACCCTTGTGGTGCCTGACGCGACACGATGCAGATGGGAATCGCGCTGCGCTCATAGTCAGGGAGCGACTGCTGTGTGCGCGCCCACAGCTCGGCACTGAGCACACCAACCAATGCGACACGCTCGGATGGCGTGCCACCGACACGGCTGTCCCCCGCTTCGGAACTCCGGAGCGGCACCAGTCGAACAGTCATGTGGCGGCGGGCGGTGGTCATGCGTGGAATCTACCGTCGGACTGGGCGCGAGAAGAGAGGAGAGTAGGCGGTGGTGAGGCTGGACAGGGCAAGCGTCGCCGCTACCTCTGCGCCTGCTGCGCCCGCCCAATCTCCGCGGCGAAATTGCGCACCACCACCACCCGCGGGAAACGCGTCTGGCGCACGAACACCACCGTGCCGTCGGGGCCCACATCGAACGGGGCGTGCACGGCATCGTCGCTCGCGAACTCGGCGCCAAGCAGTTCCCGCGTGCTTCCCACCTTCACGCCCGCCGCGAGATCGACCATCGTGGCCACCAACCCGGTTGGCGTGTAGTAGTAGAGGCTCCGGCCGTCGCGGGCCCACACCGGCGCGAGGCCGCCCGCGCGGTCGATGCGCACCTGCGCACCGGGGCCGGGGAAGGGTGCGACGTACACATGCCGCGGCGCATCGGCGCTGAACGCGATCCATCGCCCATCGGGCGAGAAGCGGGCACCGGTCACCGTGCCACCAGCATCGGTGTTCACATGGGGCAACGTGCGCACCGTGCTGTCACCACGTGTCCACCAGAGCAACCCTTGCGCGAGTTCGACGGCGTCGTTCTGGACACGGCCCAGCAGCGTCTTCCCGTCGGGCGCGAGCACCACTTCGTACACCGCGCGCCTCCCTCGCAGAAGCATGGTATCGGCACCGCTGCCATCCGCCGTGCGCAGCATCGCACTCCGCAACGAGTCGGTGAGCGACCGGAACAGGATGCTCCGACCGTCGGGGGTCCACTCGGCGCGATCGCGTCCGGCTTGTTGGTCCTGTCCCGCCAGCGGCGAGAAGAATCCGTTGGACTGGTCGAGAACACTGAGCGAGCGGCGACGCGTCACACTGTCACTGATGGTCACCACGAGGCGACGCCCGTCGGGCGAAAACCGCGGATGTTCGAAGGCCAGCGTATCGGGTAGTGCCGAGGAGAGTCGGCCCTGTGCATCACGATATGTCAGCAGCCCGGCGCTGCTCTCATTGACGTACACCAGGTCGCCCGACGGAGACATCACCGCGTAGCCGAGTCCGAACCCCGTCGGATTCATCTTCACGCCGTCGCCCATCCGTTCGCCGGGGCCGGTGACGGTGAGCGCGCGTGCATCGAAGGGCGCCGCGAAGAGGTCCCCGGTACGATTCAGGTAGACCAGATGCCCGCGGGCGACGCCAACCACCGCGTAGGCGTCGGTTCCCACGTCGGTGACCTTCCCATCGGCCAGTGACAACGCGAGCACGCGAACCGAGTCGCCTGTGCGGTGGTTGGCCGCGAAGAGCACCACGTTCGATGCCTCAAGCGCGACGGGCCACCGTGCCGCAGCGCCCGCCGGCGCCGCGGCGAGTGCGCGGGGCACCCCGCCCGTTTCCTTGACCGCGAACAGCGAGTCGGACTGCACGGCGTATACGATCTCGCCACCCGACGTCCACGCGATCCCCTGCGGCTGCACGGGCAGCGTAGCGAGGCGGATCGGATTGCCGCCCGTCACGGCGACCTTGAAGAGCTGACGCGCGACCGCGAAGGCAATCCAGCGACCATCCGGGGAGAACGTCGGCTCGATGCCGTTGATGCTCCCGGCAATGGGCGTCATCTCCAGCTGATCGAGCTGGCGGACGAACAGCTGCGCTCCGCGGTTGGCGTCGGCTCGCCATAGCACCAACGTGCGGCCATCGGGGGAGAGCGCCAAGAGCCGGTTCTGGGTGACGTACGTGCTCTTCCCCTCGATGGTGAAGCGCGTCACGACCTCGGCGGACGATGCCCCGTTGCCACTTCGTCGCATCACCATCCACGTCGCGCCGACGGCGGTGGCCGCGATCGCGACGGCGCCCATCAGCGTGATTGCCAACGAACGCGCGCGGATACCGCGCGCCGGCGCCGTCGTCGCACCGCTGCTCCGCGCGCCACTAGTGGTTGCGAGCGCCGTCGCGAATTCCGCCGCACTCGCCTGCCGATCGGCCGGCAGCTTCGCCAGCGCCGTAAGCACGGCCTGCTCCACGTTGGCCGGAATCGAATTCCGCACGCGCGACGGCGGCTCGGCCTCGCTCGACAACACACGCGCCACAATCGCCTGCACGCTCGCACCCGTGAACGGCGGCGCACCGGTGAGCATCTCGTACACCACTGTACCGAGCGCGTAGATGTCACTGCGCGCATCGATGGTGCGTTCGCCCATCGCCTGCTCGGGGCTCATGTACTGCGGCGTGCCGAGCGAGAGCCCCGTTTGCGTCATGCGCGCACCGCCGGCGCTCTGCACGGCGAGCGCGATGCCGAAGTCGGCGACGAGCGCACTGCCATCGTGCAGGAGAATGTTCTCCGGCTTGATGTCGCGATGAATCACGTTCTGCCGGTGTGCGTAATCGAGTGCACTCGCGACTTCGCGCGCGATGCGCACGGCGTCGGCGATGGGCAACTGGCGCTCGGCCTCCAACCGCGCGCGCAGCGTTTCGCCAGTCACGAGCGGCATGACGTAGTACAGCAGCCCGTCGGCGTCGCCGCTGTCGAGCAGGGGCAAAATGTGCGGATGCTGCAAGCGCGCGGTCGTGCGGATCTCGGAGAGAAAACGTTCGCCGCCCAGCGCTGCACCAAGATCCGGATGCAGCACTTTGATGGCGACATCACGATCGTGCTTGAGATCGTGCGCGAGGTACACGGTGGCCATGCCGCCGGCGCCGAGTTCGCGCTCGATGGTGTAGC
>JANMLN010000019.1:0-33881 GCA_031372565.1 Gemmatimonadota bacterium
CGTGATGGGACTGCTTCTCGGGGCCAGCGCCGCCCTCACGGTGTGGGCGCTGGCGCCCGGCGCGACCCCCGGGGCCGCGCGCGCGCTCCCGCGCGGGACCGTGCTCGCCGTGTCCGACCTGCGCGCCGACTCGGCGGCGCAGGCGGAGCGCCTCGCCGGGTGGGAAGTGCGCCGTCTCCTCAAGGAGGGCGAGCCGGTGAAGGCGCCCGCCATCGCGGCCCCCGCGCTCGTCGCCGCCAACTCGCCGGTCACGCTCGAGGCGATGGTGGCCGGCATTCGCATCACGCGCGCCGTCACCGCGCTCGCGCGCGGCACGATGGGCGATCGCATTTCCGTTCGACTCGACTCCCAGCGCACCATCTCCGCGATCGTCTCCGGACGCGGCACCGTGCGCGTTGCCCAGAGTACCGACCGATGACCCGCCACACCATCCTCCTCGCCCTCACGCTCGGCGCCGCACCGGCCCTCCTGGCGCAGCAGCCGGTCGAACCTGCGCGCGGACGCCCCGACAACAAGCCGATCGCCGACTCGCTCTCGCTGCAGCCCGCGTCGCGCATGTCGTGGACGTCCGATCGCATGCGCTTCGGCATCGGCGACATCGTCACCATCCTGGTCGACGAGGCAACGCTCGCGACGGCCAACCTCACCGACAACAACTCCGAGCGTCGCAGCAAGGGACTCGGCCTCAACATCACGCCGCCAGCGAGCCCTGGCGCGCCCTCCGCGGCGATGGATGTCTCGATGTCCTTCGACAACAACGGCGATTCCCGCAAGAGCGGCGAGGCAGTGCGCAAGAACGCGTTCCGCACGCAGGTCTCGGCGCGCGTCGTCGCCATCTCGCCGACCGGCATGTTGCAGGTCAAGGGCAAGAAGACCGTGAACGTGGACAAGAACGAGCAGGACGTGACGATCAGCGGCTGGATTCGCCCGCAGGATGTCAATCCGGGTACCAACGCGGTGATGTCGTCC
Source organism: Gemmatimonadota bacterium (assembly GCA_031372565.1). GTDB lineage: Bacteria > Gemmatimonadota > Gemmatimonadetes > Gemmatimonadales > Gemmatimonadaceae > JACPPC01. Next base: position 970 of record JANMLN010000019.1, read on the forward strand.
CGTCTTGCGGACGCCGACGTGCAGTACGCGCAGAAGGGTGACCTCGGCAAGCCACGCAGCGGACTCCTGTCGCGCATGTTGGGGGCGCTCTGGCCGTGAGCCGTCGCGAATCGATGGGCACGCTGTTGGGGGCCGCCGTCCTCGCCGCACTCATGGCCCTGCTCCTGGCAGCGCCGGCGGGCGCGCAGGAAGCGCGCATCCGTGATCTCGTGCTCAATGATGTCGCGCCGCCGGTGCGCCTCATGGGATACGGTCTTGTCACCGGACTGTCCGGCACGGGCGACCGCGTCACCGGCGCGATGGGATCGCGCCAGACGGTGCAATCCGTCGTGAACCTCCTGCGTCGATTCGATATCGAAGTCCCCGCCGAGATGCTCCGTACGCGCAACGTCGCGGCGGTGCTCGTCACGGCCGAAGTGAATCCCTATCTGCGTCCGGGCGGACGCTTCGAGGTCCGCACGAGCTCGATCGGCGATGCGCAGTCGCTGCATGGGGGTGTCCTCTGGATGACGCCCCTCGTCACGGAAGCGGGTGGACGACCCGTGGCTGGTGCCCAGGGGGCCCTCGTCACGACGGTGGACCGCGTCGCCCGCTTCACCTCGGCCGGCAGCACCACGGCACGGTTGCCCGATGGTGGTGTGCTGGAAACAGAACTCCCTCGCCCGACCGGTACGGCGCAGCTGCGCCTCCTCCTGCGCGAGCCCGACCTCTCCGTGGCATCGCGCATTGCCGCCGTGGTCGACTCGCTCGCCGGCGGTCCTGGCAATGCGGAGGTCGAGGATCCGGGTTCGGTGCGGCTCATTCTCAAGGACACGCTGCCGTCGCTCGCGGCCGCGGTCGCTCGCGTGCGGGAGTTCAAGATCAGGTTGCCGCGTTCGAACCGCGTCATCATCGATGGGCGTGACGGGACCGTGGTCGCTGGTGGCGACTTGCAGGTCGGGTCCGCCGTCGTCTCGCACGCCGGCATCACGCTCTCGATCGGTGGGGCTGCCGACTCGACGGCGGCCAAGGGCGATGTGCGCCTCGCGCTTGGCGCCACCGTCCAGCAGATCGCGGCCGCGTTGCACGCCGTGTCGAGCTCCGGCACCGAAGTCGCCAGCATCTTCGAGGCGCTGCGCGCCGTCGGGGCCCTGGCCGCCGATGTGGTGGTGCGGTGACCGCGCCACTCGCGCCCATGGCCACCGCCCTGCCATCGGCAGGTGGCAAGGCCGATCCCGACAAGCTCCTCGCCACGGCGAAGCAGCTCGAAGCGATGTTCGTGCGCCAGCTCTTCCAGGCGATGCGCGCGACGGTCGCGGATGATGGCGTGATGTCCGGTGGCTCGGCGGGCGAGACGTTCCAGCAGCTGTTCGACGAACACATCGCGGATCAGGCGCCGTCGCAGTGGACCCACGGTCTCGCTGAGGCGGTGGCTCGCCAGTTTGCTCGCGCCGGCATGGTGGCCGACGCATCCCCCGCGCGGCCTGCCGCGCCGACCGAGAACCGCTAGCCGATGCACGCTGACTACGCGTCCCGCCTCGGGCTTCCCGCCCGCACTGGCCCCCCGTCGCAGGCGCTCGTCCCCGTGGCCGGCCTCCCGCCGGTCATCCGGACGATGCGGCCCACGCCGGTCGCGCACACGCAGGGATCCGCCACCGCGCTGGTCGACGCCCTGCGCGACGAGTCCCGACTGCTCGAGTCGCTGGCCGCGATCATGCGCGCGCAGCGCGATGCGGTGGGCACGGACGACATCGATGCCGTCGACCAGAGCGTGTTTGCCACGCATCGCGTGCTCGTCAACCTCAACGAGGCGCGCCGTCGTCGGCGCCAGCTCAACTCGCTACTCGGCGAGAGCGACGACCTGAGCGTGCCCGCGCTCGAGGACTTCTTTGGTGGCGAGCCGCCAGCCGATGTCCGTCAGGCGGCGGATCAGCTGGCCGATGCCGGGCGGGCGCTGCAGCGCGAGGTCGAGATCAACCGGCGCGTGCTGCGCCAGGCCATCGAGCGCGGCGATCGCCACGTGCGGACGCTCGCCGGTGCCGGTCCCGAGGCCACGGCGCCGCGCACGGGTGGTGCACTCATCGACCGGAGAATCTGATGAGCATCGGATCACTGTTGAGCATCGCGCGGACGGCGATGCAGGTGCAGCAGGCGGCCGTGTCGGTGGCCGGCCACAACATCGCCAACGCGCAGACGGCGGGATACTCGCGGCAGTCCGTCAACACGGTGGCGCGCGTGGCCCAGCAGCGCCCCGACGGCGCGATCGGCACGGGGGTGATGATCAACGGCGTGCTGCGTGCGCGCGATGTGCTCCTCGATGCACAGGTCCGCACGTCGTCGTCGCCCGCGGCAGGTGCCGGGGCACGTCGCGATCTCCTCACGTCCATCGAGGGGGTGCTGGGCTCCACGGGCGAGCACTCGCTCGGCGGCGTGCTCGACCAGTTCTACAGTGCGTGGAGCGAGCTCGCGTCCAATCCGGCCAGCACGGCGGCCAAGGCCAACGTGCGGGAACGCGGCGCCGCGCTGGCGTCGGCGTTCAACGGCATCGCCGGACGCCTCGACGTGACGGCCACCTCGGCTGCGGAGTCGGCGCGTGCACAGATCGAGCGGGTCAACAGCCTGGCCCGCCAGATCGGCGAGTTGAATGTGCAGATCATCGCGGGAGATTCGATCAGCGGGTCGGCCAACGACCTCAAGGATGACCGCGACCGGATGATCGACCAGCTCGCGTCGATCGTGAACGTGACGGTCATGGATCGCACCAACGGGTCGGCCGCCGTGTATGTCGGCGGCATTGCCCTCGTCGACGGGTCCGATGCCCGCCAGATGGGGTTGTTGACCGGCCCCACCTTTCAGGTGACGATCGCGGGCAGCCCCGACGCGATGCGCATTCCCGACGGCACGCTGGGCCGCACGATGCAGGTCATCAACAGCGACATCCCCGCAGTCGAGGCGTCCCTGGATGCGCTGGCGGCTGGACTCGTGCGCGACGTCAACGCGCTGCACGTCACGGGCTGGTCGCCGACGGCCGGATCCGCCGGCAACTGGAATCCCGCGCTCGGCCCCACCGGCAGCGGGATCACCTTCTTCGATGCGACGAGCGCCAGCAACCTGACGGCACGAGGGATCATGCTCTCGGCGGCGGTCACCGCATCGGCCAATGCCGTGGCGTCGAGCGATGCGCTCAACGCCCCCGGCAACAACGTGGTCGCGCTGGCAATCTCCGATCAGCGGCGCGTCTCGCCGGGCGCCGTGGGTGGCAACTTCGGCACCGACCTGCGCACCCTCGTGCAGGATGTGGCCGTGAAGGCGCGCGACGCCGATGATGAGGCGACCGTGCAGGATATCCTGATGCGGCAGGCGATGGAGCGCCGCAGCGCGGCCACGGCCGTGAGCACCGATGAGGAGCTCACCAACCTGATGAAGGCACAGCAGGCCTACATCGCGGCCTCGAAGCTGGTGAACGTGGCCGACGAGTTGGCGCAGTCCGTCCTCGGCATGATCCGGTAACGCACATGTTGATTCTGACCCGTCAGGCCGGCGAGGCCATCACGATCGGCGAAGGGGTACGTATCGTCGTGCTCGGCGTCGATCGGCGTGGTGTGCGCATCGGCATCGAAGCGCCGAGCTCCGTGCGCATCCTGCGCGCCGAGATCGTGACCGAGATTGAAGCGGAGAACCGCCGTGCGGCCGAAACGCCCGAGGCGTGGAGCGCGCTCGTCCCGATTCAGCCGAAGGCACGCGCCGGTTGACGGTTCAGACGCGTGCCCGGCGCGCGGCCGCAAGATCGGGGAGCGCGAGCACGAGACCCCAGGCCGGCGCGTCGAGCGCTTCGAGTGTGGCGCCCGGCAGGAGGAGGGCCACCGCATCGGCCACCGGCCCCGCGGTGGGAGCCGGGCCGGTGGCGTGCACCGCCGCAATGGCCGTCATGACGCGGTCGCCGGCGGCAAAGACCCGCACGTTGATCGCACCGTCGTCGCCGGCCTCGAGCGCTTCCTCGCCGGCCGCGTGCAACACCAGCGCGAGTGCCTGCACCAGCGCATTCAGGCGCGCGAGCACCGGCGGTGTCTCGCTCGAGACCTCGATGTGCAGGGGGACCGTGCGCAGGTCGAGGTGTGCGGCGATCAGGTCGGCGGCATCCGGCAGCGCGTCACCGACGCGCACGGGCTCTTCGCGACCATCGGCCGCGAGCGGCAGCATCCGATACAGCCGCAGGAGGCGTTCGAGCTGCGCGACCTCGGTCACCAATGCGGCCAGGTGGTCGGGGTCGAGCTCCTCGCCCGCCTCGACGAATGCGCCGTAACTCGACAGCGCGCTCACCCGGTTCGACAGGGTGTGATTGAGTCCCCGCAGCAGGCCATCGGCAACAGGCTGCCACGCGCCGGTGACGGCGGAGGACACGGGGGTGTGGGTAGTACTCATGCGGTGTCGCACCCTTCGAGTTTCGGACGACGCCAGCCGATACTTGCGTGTGAGCCCACTTCGGGTTCAACCACCCCAGCTACCGGGATTCTCCGCGTGTTCCTGATCATCGGCCTCGTCGTCGTCTTCGGAAGTATCGCAGCCGGCTACGTCATGCACCATGGGCAGCTGGGCGTCCTGATTCAGGTGAACGAGTTCATCATCATCGGCGGCGCCGGTCTGGGCTCGATGGTGGTCGGCAACCCGCCGGGCGTGATCAAGCGGGTCTTCACCGGGTGTATCGGCCTGCTGAAGCCCGATCCGTTCGGACGCAAGGCGTACGAGGAGCTGCTCCAGGTCCTGTACCAGATCCTGCAGAAGGCGCGCAAGGACGGCCTGGTCGGCATCGAGCCCCACATCGAGGATCCCGAGAAGTCCGACATCTTCAAGAAGTTTCCCGGCTTTCTCCACCATCATCACGCGGTGTCGCTGCTCTGCGATACCATGAAGGTGTTGCTCACGGGAACGGTCGAAGACCATCATCTCGCTGAGGTGATCGACACGGACCTCGAACAGCAACATCATGAGGCGCTCTCCGGCCCGAACGCCCTGATGAAGGTGGGCGACGCGATGCCGGGCTTCGGCATCGTCGCTGCCGTGCTCGGCGTCATCATCACGATGGGCTCGATCGGCGGCGCCGCGAGCGAGATCGGCGAAAAGGTGGCGGCGGCACTGGTCGGAACCTTCGTCGGCATCCTGCTCTCGTACGGCGTGCTCGGCCCGATGTCCGCCTCGATGGAAGCGCGTGTCGGCGCGGAGCATGCGTATCTGCTCTGCATCAAGGCGGCGCTCCTGGCCTTCGCCCGCGGCGACTCGCCCATGTCGGCGGTCGAGTTCGCGCGCCGCAACATCGCCCCGGAGTTCCGTCCCTCGTTCGCCGAGCTCGAGAAGCTGACGAAGAAGGAAGGACCGTAACATGGGCGGCAAGAATGATCGCCCCCTGGTGATCGTCAAGAAGATCAAGAAGGCGGGCCACGCGCATCATGGCGGCTCGTGGAAGGTCGCGTACGCGGACTTCGTCACAGCCATGATGGCGTTCTTCATGGTCATGTGGATTCTCGGAATGGACGACAACACCCGGAAGGCGGTCGAGGGCTACTTCTCGAATCCGACCGGCTTCAAGAAGGGCTACGGGTCCGGTTCGAGTCCGCTGGCCAACGGTAGCTCGCCGATGCCGCACTCGGACAACCAGATCAAGCTCATCATGCACAAGGCCGAGGAGAAGGCCATGGCCGGCGCGGGCGAGCGGATCAAGTCCCGACTCGACTCCGCGAAGGTGATGCTGGGCAAGGCGAAGGTGGAAGTCGTGCTCGGCGAGAATGGCCTGCGCATCGAGCTCATCGAAACCGACAACGGCGACCAGCTGTTCGTGCGCGGTGCCGCCGAAATGACGGCGGCCGCGCGATCGGCGATCAGCATCATCGGCGCGGAGCTGCGTGGCTTGCGCAGCCCGGTCGCAGTCGAGGGGCACACGGACGCGGTCAAGTACAGCGCGGGCGCGCGCTACACCAACTGGGAGCTCTCGGCCGACCGGGCGAACGCCGCTCGTCGGTTGCTTGAAGAGACCGGCGTGGATGGCGGCCGGATCAACGAGGTGCGCGGCTACGCCGACACTCGGCTTCGCAACACGCTCAACCCGTTGGCCAACGAGAACCGGCGGATCTCGATCCTGCTGCAGTTCGCGCAACCGCGCACCGACACGCTCACGGTGGCCAGGGCGGCGACGCCGGCGTCCTGATTGTTGTCCTGAGCGCGTGGTCGTCCTGAGCGCTTGGTCGTCCTGAGCGCAGCGAAGGACCTGCTTTTTACAGTACATCTCGTTGCTCAACACCCCTCCCGGCGCGTCGTCACCAACGCCCCAGGTCCGAAGCCCGGCACTGCACATCCAGACGCACGGAGAGCCCGCCGGATGTTCCGGCGGGCTCTCGCGTGATGTTGACCGTGTCGGCTGAGGCGGCATCGAGTCCGATAGCCAAGCGCGGGAGAAGCAGGTCCTTCGCTGCGCTCAGGACGACAGGCTTTAGAAGCAGGTCCTTCGCTGCGCTCAGGACGACGGTTACGTGGCCTGCAGCACCTCGCGCGCCCACTCGCAGCTCGACCGATAGAGTCCGGGCACTTCGCCGAGCACGCCCATCAGGTCCGCGAGCGGCGTCGCCTGATCCCAGTCACCATCGGCGTAGTGCGCCGCGAGCTGCAAGTAGGGGGTGTACGGGCCCTGCTGGTGCAGGAGCGCACCTTCGACTTCGGGCGCAACCTTCACCGACTGCAACAACTCCGGCATCGGCACGCCGAGGATCACGTCGAACGTGCTGAGCAGCCCGGTCAGGAAGAGCGCCGGCGCCGTCGACTTGTCGCCCGAGCCTTCGGCGAGCAGTTCGCACATGCGGGCACGCTCGAGTGCGCGGGTCACGAGTTCCGTGTCGAGCCCGTTCTTGCGCGGTGCCGAGCTGGCCAACAGGAGCGCCAGCCAGCGGTGCAGCACTTGCCGCCCCACGAGGCGAATCGCCTGGGCGATGGATTCGATGCCGGTGCCGCCCATGCTCGCCGTGTTCACGATCTTGAGCAGCTTGAGCGAGAGTCCGGGGTCCTGCCGGAACGTGCGCTCGAGCTCGCGCTCGGTCACGCGCGGGTCGAGCACCTTGTTCATCAGTTGCGCGATGGCCGCCATGGCCGGGGACAGGTCGCGCCGCTGCACGATCTCCGGGCGACTGAAATAGTATCCCTGGAAGAGCGAGAATCCGAGCTTTCGGCACATCGCGAACTGCGTGGCCGTCTCGACGCGCTCCGCCAGCAGCTTGGCGCGGTACGAGCCGAGCGTCCGGATCTGGTCATCGATGTCCTGCTCGCTGCGGCCCAGCACGTCGAGCTTGATCACGTGCGCCAGCTCGAGCAGCGGCGCGTACTCCGGACCGGATGCGAAGTCGTCGAGGGCGATGGTGAAGCCGCGCGCATGCAGCTCCTGCGCCGCCGTGATGGCATCGTCGTCGCATGGGACCGTCTCGAGCAACTCGATCACGCACCGCTTCGGGTCGAGCAGGTCGAAGTTGCGCTCGAGCAGCATCTCGACCGGAAAGTTCACCCACGCCTTCGCATCGCCGATCAGCTCGTCGAGGCCGATGGACAGGAGGCTGTTGACGATCGTCGAGCTCGACATCTGCACGGCGTCGGCGCCATCCGCCGTCGTCGCCATGGCCGATGCCCGGTAGAGGAGCTCGTAGCCGGCGAGTTGGAGATTCTTGTCGAAGATCGGTTGGCGCGCGAGAAAGACGTCGGACACGGTCAGCTCCGGGGTGGCGTGGCGGGCGCCTCCCGAGATCGGAAGGCTGGTCCACCGTTCAGTATCGGCAGCACCGCTGTCAGACTTTCCCGGCGCTGGTCCCTGTGACAGACTGGCAGGTCATGACACGCCCTGCTTCGCCGCCGCCCGCGGCCACCGCCGCCAACTCCTCGTTCGTCGAGTCCCAGGGCCAGGCAGCCAGCCTGCGCGCCGTCCTCCCGCTCATCCTGGTGGCGGGGCTCGGCTACATGGTGGACGTCTTCGACATGCTGCTCTTCAGTATCGTCCGCGTGCCCAGCCTGGCGAGCCTCGGCGTCACTGGTGAGCAGGCGCTCGCCGTGGGTGCGCGCCTGCTCAACCTGCAGCTGGTCGGAGCGCTGGTCGGCGGCATCGCCTGGGGGATGCTCGGCGACAAGCGTGGGCGGCTCTCGGTGCTCTTCGGGTCCATTCTGCTGTACAGTGCGGCGACGCTCGCCAACGGTTTTGTCCAGTCGATCGAGGCGTTCGCGGTGCTCCGGTTCATCGCCGGCTTCGGCCTCGCTGGCGAGTTGGGCGCGGGGCTCACGCTGATCGTCGAAGCCATGCCGATCGCCTCGCGCGGGACGGCCACGGCGATCGTGGCGGCGCTGGGCGTCAGCGGTGCCGTGCTCGCCGCACTCGCGGGAGAGTGGATCGACTGGCGGGGCTGCTTCATTCTGGGTGGCAGCATGGGATTCGTGCTGCTCGTCCTTCGGTTCGGCGTCCACGAGTCGGGGATGTTCCGGAGCGTCCGGGCATCGGGCGGCGAGCGCGGCAACATCCTCCGGCTGTTCGACAACCGCGACCGCTTCCTCCGCTGGATCCGCAGCGTCCTCATCGGCGTGCCGATCTGGTTCTCCGTCGGCATCCTCGTGACCTTCTCGCCGGAACTGGCACGCGCCCTGGGGATCACCGAGACCGTCGTGCCCGGGCGGATGGTGTTGTTCCACTATGTGGCCACCACCTTTGGCGATGTGGCCAGCGGACTCCTCTCGCAACGGCTCCGGTCGCGACGCGCCGCCGCCGCGATCTTCATCGGGATCACCGCGGCCGGGGCTGTCGCCTACCTCGCGGGTCTCGCTCACACCGCCTTCGGGCTCTACCTGCTCTCGGGCTGGATGGGCATCGGGACCGGCTACTGGGCGGTCACCAACACCATGGCGGTCGAGCAGTTCGGCACCGATCTGCGCGCCACCGTTGGCACCAGCGTGCCGAATCTCATTCGCGGTGCCGCCGTCCCGATGAGCCTCACCTTCATCAACCTCAAGGGGACACTCGGCACGGTCGGTGCCGCGGCTGCCGTTGGCGTCGTGGCGTTCACGCTCTCGGCATGGGCACTGGCCACGCAACCCGAGACGTACGGAAAGGATCTCGACTATCGCGAACTGTCCTGAGCGCGTCAGCGTTCACGCTGGGCCGAACGTTCTCTCTGTGCGCTCCGTGCGCGCGCTGCCTCATCCCCTGCTCCCATCGTCATGCGTTGCTTGCTGACCGTCGTTGCCGCCTGTACATCCGCCACCCTCGCGTTCGCGCAGGGCGGGCCGAAGAAGCCCATCACGCAGGAGAGCTACGACCTCTGGCGTACCATCGGTGGCACGACGGTCTCCGCCGACGGCGGATGGGTGGCCTTCACGCAATCGCCCGTGGTCGGCAATGGCGAGCTGGTCGTGCGCGCACTCCGTGGTGCGGCCGAGTTCCGCGTGGCACGCGGCTACACCGGACGCGAGCAGCTCGCGCCGAACGCGGACTCGACGACCCTGTTCACCGCAGCGGCCCCAGTGTTCGCAGGGGACGGCCGCACCGTGGCGGCGCTTGTCTACCCCATGCGCGATGCCGTCGACAAGGCGCGGCGTGCCCGCGTGCGGCCCGCCGACCAGCCGCGTGCGTCGCTCGCCATCATCTCGCTGCCCGAGGGAAAGGTCGTGCAGGTGCCCCGCGTGCGCTCGTTCCGGATGGCGCGCAACGGTGGCGCGTGGATGGCGTACTTGCTCGAGGCCGACTCCGGCACCCAAGCAACGCCGGCGGGACGCGCGCCGCGTCCGGACTCCGCCGAGAAGCGCAAGGAGTCCGGCACGACGCTTGTCCTGCGAGCGCTCGGCACGGGCGCCGAGGAGCGGATTGACAACGTCACCCTCTATGCCATCGACGACAACGAGAAGTCGCTCTCGTACGCGGTGTCCAGCAAGGATGGTGCGACCGACGGTGTCTACGTGCGTACGCTCAGCGCGAGCGTGGCGGCACCTGTGGTCGCGGTCGCAACGGGAAAGGGGAACTACAAGGGACTCGCCGTCGACCGGAAGGGAACGCAGCTCGCCTTCACGAGTGATCGTGACGACTACGCTGCGCCCAAGCCCAAGTACGCGCTGTTCCATTCTGCGCTCGGCACGACTCCGCAGCAGGCGCAGGTCGTCGCCACCGCCAGCGCGCTGCCCGCGGGCCTCCTGGTGGCCGACCGTGGCGGCCCCGCGTTCACGCGCGAGGGCAGCGCGCTCACCTTCGGCATGATGACGCCGCCGCTCGACTCGATCCCCGCCGATTCGCTCGCCGAGAAAGCGGTGTACGACCTCTGGAACTGGCGCGACGACCGCTTGCAGCCGCAGCAGAAGCTCGAGCTCGCGCGCGATCGCAACCGGACCTTCACCGCGGTCTACCAGCCCGCCACCAAGCGCGTGGTGCCGCTCGGCGCCGACTCGCTACCGCAAGTCACCGTGAGCGACGACGGCAAGGTGGCACTCGCCGTGACCGACGTGCCGTATCGCATCGAAGCCATGTGGGCGCAGAACGAAGCAGGGTCGGACGTCTGGCTCATCGACGCAACCAGCGGCACACGCCGCAAGGTGGCGAGCAAGGTGCCCTTCCGCGCGACGCTCTCCCCCGGTGCACGCTATGCCCTCTGGTACCACGATCATCGCTGGTGGGCGCACGACGTGAAGGGTGCCGTCACGCGCGACCTCACGGGCAGCATCCGCAGCGCGTCGTTCGAGCAGGAAACCTGGGACACGCCGTCGCTCCCGCAGCCGTGGGGCGTGGGCGGTTGGACCACGGGCGACCAGCGCGTGCTGCTGTACGACCGCTGGGACGTGTGGGAGGTCGATCCAGCCGGTGCGGTGGCACCCAAGCGGCTCACCGACGGCGCGGGTCGCGATCGCATGACGCAGTTTCGCGTCGTCCGGCTCGACACCGACGAGCCAGCGCTCGATCCCGCGCAGCCGCTCGTACTCGCGGCGTTGGATGATTCCACCAAGAACTCCGGCTTCTGGACCGATCGGATTGGTGGGTCCGAACGGCCGATGCCGATCGTGATGAGCGCACACCGGTACGGTGCGCCGATCAAGGCGCGCAAGTCGGGCCAGCTGGTGATCACGCGCCAGAGCTATCGCGAGTTCGGCGACCTCTACACCGGCGCGTCGCTTGATCGCCTCACGCGAATCTCCGACGCCAATCCGCAGCAGGCCGAGTATCCGTGGGGCAACGTGCAGCTCGTGAGTTGGCGCTCGTCCGACAACGTGCCGCTGCGCGGGCTGCTCTACACCCCCGAAGGGTTCGACCCCACCAAGCAGTACCCCATGCTGGTGTACTTCTACGAGGAGCACACCAACGACCTGCGCGCCTACGTCGCGCCGGGCGGACGCAACACGATCAACCCGACGACCTACACGTCACTCGGCTATCTCGTGTTCATGCCCGACATCCACTACATCGACGGCTATCCGGGGCCGAGTGCGCTCAAGTCGATCGTACCCGGCGTCCAATCGCTGATTGCCAAGGGGTTCGTGAACCCCAGGCAGATCGGGATTGGCGGGCAGAGCTGGGGCGGTTACCAGACCGCGTACATCGTGACGCAGACGTCGCTCTTCGCGGCCGCGGTGCCCAATGCCACTGTGGCCAACATGACCAGCGCATATGGCGGCATCCGGTGGGAGTCCGGCATCGCGCGCGCCTTCCAGTACGAGAAGTCGCAGAGCCGCCTGGGCTGCTCCCTCTGGCAGTGTCGCGACCGGTTCATCGAGAACTCGCCCCTCTTCTCGGCTGATCGGATCACGACGCCACTCCTGTTCATGGCCAACGACGCCGACGGCGCGGTTCCGTGGTATCAGGGGATCGAGTTCTTCGTGGCGCTCCGCCGGCTTGGCAAGGAGGCGTATCTCGTGAACTACAACGGCGACGCGCACAATCCGACCAAGCGAGCCAACCAGAAGGACGTGGACCGCAAGATGCAGGAGTTCTTTGCCCACCACCTGCTCGGTGCCCCGGCCCCGGGCTGGATGACGCGCGGGATTCCCACCATCCAGAAGGGGCGTGATCAGGTCAGGATGGCGGGCGACCGCGACACGCCGTAGCGTAGTGCAGGCTGGATGTCGGTCGTGCGCCCCGCCTGGGCTTCCCGGTGGGGCGCACGACGTTGGACCGACCCTTTTCGAGACGAACACACGCATGCGCCCTGTCGACCGATTGTCCGCTGACTCGCTCGTCCGCTCTACGCGCGCGACGCCGATCGTTTCCCTGGCGACGACGCGCCGTGCGCGCGCCGCCGCAGCGCTTGCTGCGCTCGTGGTGCTGACGCCGTTGGCGGCAACCGCGCAATCGCGCGGACGAACCGCCTCGACGCCTCCCGCCGGCATCGCACTCGACTCCACGCACGTCCGCGGCGTCGAGTGGCGCAACATCGGCCCGTTCCGCGGCGGTCGAGCGACGGCGGTGGCCGGCATTCCGGGCGACATCCTCACGTACTACTTCGGCGCCACGGGCGGCGGACTCTGGAAGACCGACGATGCCGGCCTCAACTGGCGGAATGTCTCCGATGGATGGTTCAAGACAGGCTCGGTCGGAGCCATCGGCATTGCCCCCACCAATCCGCGCGTGCTGTACGTGGGCATGGGCGAAGCGCCGGTGCGTGGCGTGTCGAGCTCCGAGGGTGACGGCGTCTACAAGAGCACCGACGGTGGGAAGCGCTGGACCCACCTCGGCCTCGAGAAGACCAAGACGATCTCGCGCGTCATCGTGCACCCGCAGGACGAGAACACGGTCTATGTGGCTGCGCTGGGCACGCGCTGGGCGCCGTCGACCGATCGTGGCATCTACAAGACCACCGATGGCGGCAAGTCGTGGAAGAAGATCTTCTATGTCGATTCGCTGTCGGGCCCGGTCGAACTCTCGATGGATCTCACCAATCCGCGCGTTTTGTACACCGCGAGCTGGGATCACCAGCGGCTCCCGTGGAAGGTGCGGTCCGGCGGCCCGGGCTCCGGGCTGTGGAAGTCGGTCGATGGCGGCGAGACGTGGACGCGGCTCGGCAAGGGGCTCCCCAAACTCATGGGCAAGTCATCGATCGCGGTGTCGCCGGCCAACCCCGAGCGCGTCTTTGCCATGATCGAAGCGGAGGAGGGCGGCTTGTTCCGCTCCGACGATGCGGGCGACTCGTGGACGAAGCTCAACGACGACCGGCTGCTGCGCGCGCGCGCCTGGTACTACATCCACCTGATCGCGGACCCCAAGGACCCCGAGCGGGTGTTCGTGCTCAACTCGCCGATCACCAAGTCGACCGACGGTGGCAAGACCTTTGCCGTGGTGCCCGTGCCGCACGGCGACAATCATGCGCTCTGGATCAACCCGAACGACACGCGCATCTGGATGAGCGCGGACGATGGCGGTGGCCACGTGACGATGAACGACGGCAAGAGCTGGAGCACGCAGTACAACCAGCCCACGGCGCAGTTCTATCGCGTGAACACCGATGCGCTCTTTCCGTACAACGTCTACGGGGGGCAGCAGGACAACAGCTCCATTCGCACCGCAAGCCGTACCACGCGCAGCGGCATCGGTGAGCGCGACTGGACCGATGCCGGGGGCTGTGAATCGGCGGTGCCCGCCTTCGATCCGCAGAACCCGGTCAAGGTGTACTCCAACTGCTATCAGGGGATCATCACCGAGAAGGACATGGTCCTCGGGCGCGAGCGCTCGATTCAACCGTATGCGGCCAATCAGCTGTCGATGCCGAGCGACCTGCAGAAGTACCGCTTCAACTGGGCGGCTCCGGTGTCCACGAGCCCGGTGGACCGCAAGGTGCTCTACTTCGGCGGCAACGTGCTGTTTCGGTCAACCGACGGTGGCACCAACTGGCAGCCGATGAGCCCCGACCTCACGCGCAACGAGAAGGACAAGCAGGGCCTTGGCGGCGGTCCCATCACCAACGAAGGCGCCGGCGGCGAGGTCTACAACACGATCTACTGGATCGCGCCGTCGCCGCACGACATCAAGGTCACCTATGTCGGTACCGACGACGGCCTCGTGCAGATCACGCGAGATGGCGGCGCCACCTGGACCGACATCACCCCCAAGGGCGTCGGGCCTGCGCTCACGTACGTCGTGGAGGTCTCGCCGCACGACCCGGCCAAGGCGTACGCGGTGCTGACGCGCTACAAGTACGCCGACGAAGCGCCCTACGTCTTCCGTACCTCGGACTACGGCAAGAGCTGGACGAAGATCACGACCGGCATTCCCGTCGACTTGATCACGCGTGCCGTGCGCGAAGACCCGGTGCGTCGCGGCCTGTTGTATGCCGGCACTGAGCGCGGTGTCTACATCTCGTTCGATGATGGCGCGCGCTGGCAGCCGCTGCCGGCCACCTTTCCCGCCGTGCCGGTCACCGACCTGCAAGTGCGCGACAACGACCTCGTCGTGTCCACCGAAGGGCGCGCCTTCTGGATTCTCGACGATCTGTCCGCGCTGCAGCAGATGAACGAACAGACCATCTCGGCCGCCGTGCATCTCTATGCGCCGCGCAAGACGATCTACGTGCCCGGCGGCGGCTTCGGCATCGAGTACCAGCCCGGCAAGAACCCGTACAATGGCGCGCAGCTCTTCTTCCACCTGGCAAAGCTGCCAGACTCCACCGCCGCGGTCCGACTCGACATCATCGACGGGGCGGGGAAGCTCGTCCGTACCTTCCACACGCAGCCAGGCGTCGACTCGCTCACGCGAGCGGCGGGCTCATCCCCCTACAGCAAGCTCGAACCCAAGGCGGGCCTCAACCGCGTGCAGTGGGACCTGCGCAGTGAGCCGCTGCGCGTCGTGCCCGGCATGTTCAACGACTTCCCGAGCGACGGTTACGTCGTGCCGCCCGGTACCTACACCGTGCGACTCACCGCCGTCGGTCAGTCGCTCGAGCAGAAGCTCGTCGTGGCGCCTGATCCGCGCATGACGGTCGCCGCGGCAGACCAACGCGACGGCGAGGCCGTCACGAAGGCGCTCTACGACCGCGTCAACGAGATGGTCGATGCCGTCGTGTCCATCCGCGAGGTGCGCACGCAGGTGGGTGAGCGCGGACAGCGCGTGGCCCGCGAACCCAACGGCGCCGAGATCCTGACCGCGGGGAAGGCGCTCACGGGCGCACTCACCGCCGCCGAAACGACGCTCGTGCAGCCCAAGTGGAAGACCTTCCAGGATGTCGTGAACTTCACTCCCAAGCTCATGAGTCAGGTGGGCTTCGCCTTCCGCACCGCCGAAGGGGCCGAAGGTCCCGTCACGAGTGGCCTGCGCCTGCGCGTCACCGACCTCGAGGTCGAATGGCAGGCCGCGCGCAAGGAGATTGATCGGATCTTCGATCAGGAACTCGCCAAGTTCAACGAGCTCTTTGCCCGCGCCAAGATTCCGCACGTCGTCGTGCCGCGACGAGGCAAGCCGGCGGGCGTGGTCCCCTGATCGTGCGAGCTGGCGCACCGGGCATTCCCGCTGTGCGTCGCCTCCGCGGGCACCTCGACCGGTGACCGCGTGGCGGCGGCTCGCACGCGCGACCGGTGCCGCACTCGCGGTCCCGGTCGCGCTGGCGTTGGCGGTGTACGCCGTCGCGCCGGTGTACGAGTTCGCCTCACCGCGTCCGTTCTCCGGGGCGCAGTGGTACAACCCGTATGCGCCCTCCACCGCGCAGGGCGATGCCTCCTGGCACGTCGCGAACTTCCACGCGCACTCCATCGCGTGGGGCGGGCTGACCAATGGCCACCAGCCGCCAGCCGACGTGCTCGCCGCCTATCGCACACTCGGCGCGGAGATCGCCGGCCTCTCCAACTATCACACGATCGACTCGACCAACGTCGCCGACTCGACCTGGATTCCGACGTACGAGTACGGCTACTCGATCCCGAAGTCACATCGGCTCGCGTTGGGCGCGCGCGAGGTGCGTTGGCTCGACTTCGCGTTCGGCGCCACGCGCAGCCAGAAGCAGTGGGTGCTCGACCGGCTCCGCGCGGGAACAGCGCTCACCGTGATCAATCATCCGGTGATGCGCCATGGGCACACGGCGGCCGACCTGCGTGAACTGGGCAACTACGACTTGCTCGAAGCGATGAGCAGCTACGGCGACTCGCCCGCCGAGTGGGATGCCGCGCTGACCGCCGGGCACGCCATCTGGGCCATCGGATCGGACGACAACCACAACATCACCCGTACCGATCTGCTGGGGCGCGTCTGGACGATGGTACTCGCTCCCACGACGCGCGCGCCGGCGGTGCTCGCCGCGCTCAAGGCCGGGCGGCAGTTCGCGGTCCGCGGGGCGGGGCTCCACATGGACAACGCCGTTCGTGCCGTGCGCATGACCGGCGACAGCGTGGATCTTGTGCTCGAGCGCCCCGCGCGTCGGATTCGCTTCATCGGTGATGGCGGGCGCGAACTGGCCGTGCATCGCGATGCGGCGCAGGCGCGCCATGTGGCCACGCGCGACGACCACTACGTGCGCATCGTCGTGGAGAACGACAGCACCACCTTCTGGCTCAATCCGGTGGTCCGCTGGGATGGCACCTCGCTCCCGGACCCGCGCCCCGTCCAGTCGCGGGGCGTCACGTGGGTGCTACGCACGGCACTGCTGCTGGTGCTGCTGGCCGCGGCACTGCGCTACCGGCGGCGGCCCCGGCGCTAGAGCGGAACGACCGCGCCCGTCGCGCTAGGCCGGTGGGCGCTGCTGTTGACGCTGCCGGATGGCATCCGCGCGGGACGCGTTGATCGCGTCGGCTTCACGCTGCTCATCGACGTTCTTGAGGAAGCGCACCTGCTGCTCCTCGGTCAGCACAAGCCGCACTTCCTCGACTTCCTTGCGCCGCAGCGCATCGACCCGGTCGAAGCGGCGCTGCACCAGCGCCATGTCCAGCTCCTGCCCCTTCTGCTTCTTCACCATCTGGTCGCGAAGCCAATCGTAGATCGGCAGCAGCTGCGGTTCGTATCTGTCACGAATCGCCTTCACGGCGGAGTCCTGGGCCGGTAGCAGCTTGATGCCGCGGAGGATCGGCTTGAGGTCAACCAGTTCCTCGCTCTTGGGGCCCGGATCGGCTCGTGGCTCCAGACCCTCCGTCTGCTGGATCCCGCCCGTGCGGCTGCCCATGGGCCGACCGCCACCGATGCCACCGCCCATGCCGCCGCCCTTGGGGAACTGCGCGGCCGCCACGCTGGGATGCGCGAGCAGGGCGGTCAGAGTCATGAAGCGGAAACGGGACATGGCAGGCTGCCGGTGTGGGGAAGAACGAAAGTTAACCAAACCGGGCCCGAAAACAGCGCCCGCTAGGCCCAGCCGCGTAGGCGATACCGCACGAAGCCGAAGATCTCGTACAACACCGCCGCCGCCGAATTGAGCCGTTCGGTGACGGTCACCGCGTCGGCCACGCGGGTGCGCCGCTCCGGGCTCGGCCAGCACGACACGATCAGCCCCACCCCTTCGAACGTTCGGCACGCCCGGCCAGAATGCGACGGCGACGTGACGACCGCGACATGGCGCCATCCCAGCCGCGTAGCCAACGCGCGCACGGCCTCCGCCTCGTCGCGCGTGGAGAAGACATCGCGTACGAAGTGGACACGACGGCCTCCCGCGAGCGCCATCATCCGACGTGTGTCCGCCTCGGTGCTCGTGCGCGCTCGTGGTCCACGGCGAACCACCGAGGTCACGATCGGCGTGGTGTCCGGGGCCGCCGTGCGCTCGAGTCCGCTCAGCATGCGATCCACGGTCTCCTGGCTCATGAGCTCTTCCCGCGTCACGCCGCCGCCGAGGACCACGACGGCGTCCACCTGAGCAGGCGGGTCGGAGCGCACCAGTCGGCGGCCCACGACCGACACGATCGGCGTGAGCACGAAGACCAGGAGCGCCACGACGATCGACGCCATCAACCGGAACGCGTACCGCTCGCGGCCCGACGCGCCGAGCGCGGCCCCCAGCACCAGCAGGCCGACGATCGGGATCAGGTCGCCCACAGCGAGAATGTCGCGCGACCCCAGCAGCGTGGACAGCATCCACGCGCCGCTCGCGAGAAGCGCGCCACGCACGGCTGCCACGCTGCGCGCGCGGATGCTCGGCGGGACGGACCGGCTCGCTGGCTCGGTCACGTGAGCGATCGGCGGAGTTCGAGCATGCGCGCCGGGTCGTCCGTGATGATGCCGCTCACGCCGTCGGCCCAGAAGCGCTCAGCCTCGCGGGGGTCGTTCACGGTCCACACGTGCACTGGCGCGCGGGCGGCGCGGGTCGCCGCGACCATCCCGGCCACGGGAATCGGGACGCCGTAGTATCGATCCGGAATGGCCATGAAGGCGAAGCCGGGGCGGGTGGCTGTCAGCCCGAGCAGGGCGCGCGGTAGCACGCGGAGTGCGTCGCGCTGCGAGGCCCCCACCGCGATCGGCGACCCGGCAAAGGCTGCCCCCGCCTCGTGGTGAAACGATTCCACGATGCAGCGCGCCGTCGCGTCCGCGGCCTCGATGATGCGGCGTACGGCCGCCGCCGCTTCGGCCACCTTGATCTCGATCAGGACAAAAGTCTCCGGCAACTGCGCGAGGACGTCGGCGAGCCGAGGGATGCCGACGCCGCGCCCGCGCCACGGAAAGCTCCGTCCGCCGTCCACCGTGAACCGGTACCCCGCATCGAGCGCGGCCAACGCTGCCCAGGTGAGCTGCTTCACGTCGCCCCCACCATCGGTAGTCCGATCCACCGACGGGTCATGGATGACGATCACTTCGCCGTCGGCCGAGAGGTGGACATCGAGTTCGATGGCATCGACCCCGAGCGCCACCGCCTGTTCGAAGGCAATCAGCGTATTCTCGGGCGCATGCGCGCGGTTGCCCCGGTGGCCCACCACCAGGCGCTGACCGACGGTTAGCAGCGGATGCATGAGGGGATCATGAGGGAAAAAACTAGCGGGGCGGCGCGCCCGTTGGCCCGCCGCCCCGCTCTTCGTCGCCGGCCCCGAAGGGCCGGCAACGCACGTCAGGCTAGAACGTCGTCGTGAGACGCGTCATCACCATCCGGCCGATGTACGGCGTGCCGGCGAACGTGTTGTACGGCTGGTCGAGCAGGTTGGTCACGGAGAGCGAGAGGGTGATCGGGAAGGCCCCCTCGTTCTTGAACTTGTACGACCCATTGATGTCGAGCACGCCGGTGCGGCCGACCGCATCGTAGCCGTAGAGGCCAGGGCCCGTGCGGCCCACACCCGGGACGGCCCCGGACACGAAGCCCGGATTGCCCGCCGGAATCGCGAAACCGACGCCGCTGGCGTAGACGCCCGAGTTGATCGCGAAGCCGCTCCACGCGCGAACGCGCGCTTCGGTGTTCCACCCTTCGTCCTGATCGCCGAAGCGGATGGTGGCGCTGCCCTTCACACGCGCCGAGTTGGACATGATCGGCAGGTTGTTGCCGCCGATGTTGCCAAGGTCATCGAACACGTTCTTGTTCATGACGCTCCCCGTCGCGAGAAGCGTGAGGCGGCGATTGACCTGAACTTCACCGGCGAAGTCGACACCGAAGACGTCGATCGTCTTGGTCGTCACGGCCTGGTAGGTGGCCAGCAAGCTGCCATCCCGCACGGTCGGACGATCAAAGGTGACCGTGCCCAGTGGTGCACCGGCAAACGAGCCCGGGCGACCGGTCGAGGTGGCGCCGTAGAAGCTCGCGGCGATACCCGCGGCGAGTGGGCCCGCGTTGCCCGCGGCGAGCGGGCCGCCGAGGAACGGCGTGAGCGCCGTCGTCAGGGCGCCAATGAGCGCGGGGCTGCCCGCCAGATAGCTGCGAGCCGCGCCGCTGTCCGCGAACACGCTCGGCGTCGAGAGCGCCGCCGACGTGCCCACATCGCCACGCTGCTGGTACCAGAAGGACGCGTCGAAGCGCACGCGGCCGAACGCGATCCCCTTGTAGCCCACTTCAAAGTTCTGGTTGTACTGGGGCTTGAGGGCAGCGATCGGCTGCAACGCCGTCGCCGGGTTGAGATTCGTGAACGCACTGCTCAGCATGGCGAGCCGCGAGCCAACCTGCACGTCGCTCGGCGCGAGCGTGGGCAGCGCGTTGGAGTAGGCCGTCGCGATGGCGTTCGCGATCGCTGCGCGGGCCGGGGCCGGCTGCCCTGCGAACGGATTGGAGGGTGAAGTGCTGTTGAACTGGGCAAAGAGGCCCGCATTGATGGCCGCCTGGTTACGCTGCCAGAACCCGGGCAGCGCCGACGCGGCGCTCGACGGCACGAAGTTGTTGCCGCCCGCGAACGGCGAGCGCATGCAGAAGCCTGCGTTCGGACCGCCGCACGTGTTGCGGAACTTCCACCCTTCCTTGGGCGGGTTGCCCACGGCCTTCAGGTCGAAGCCCGACCCACCGAGGTTCGGCGACGAGATCAGGTCGAGGAAGAACGAGAAGTTGGCCGGCGTGTTGAACGACCGGTTGTACGAGACACGGAACGTCTGGTCCTTGGTCGGGCGGAAGATCAGCGCCGCGCGCGGGGAGAACATCGTCTCCTCGAGTGCGGTGTGCTTGTCGACGCGCGCCGCGAGGATCAGGTCGAACCGGGAGCCCAGCTTGCTCTCGGACTGGATGAACGCGCCGATCTCCTTCGTGTTGTCGGCGGCTTCGTTGCCACCGTTGGTCGTGCCCGCCGTGCGCGGGTTCGTGAAGATGGCGTCGCCGCCCACCGTGAACGACTGCTTCGAGCCCAGGTCGAACCCCTGAATGGCCTGCGCCGCGATGACACGCGACTGGTCCACGATCGGCTGGCCGGAGCGCAGCAGGTAGGTGCCGTTGCCCGAGAACGGCGAGTTGTTGCCCGCGTTGCTCTCGTTCATGAACAGCTGACCGAAGAACCGCTTGTAGTTGATGCGCTGCTGGAAGCTGACGTACGACCAGTTGCGGATCTGCGACGTCCCGTTGGCACCCGTGAGTTCCATGCCGCTCGGAATCTCCGTGAGTCCGATCGTGGAGATCAGGCTCAGGTCCTGAATCGGCCGGAGGTCGAGGCGCCCTTCGATCGTCTGCTTCTTGACGCCGTAGTCGCGGAACGAGTTGTTGCCGCGACGGTCGATCGGCACGCGCTGTGCCGTGTCGAACTTCGTGATTTCGCCCGGGTCCACGTAGGCCCAGTCGTTGCCGGTGAACGTTTCGCCGGAAATCTTGTAGCCGACCTTGTCGCCGAGCGTGCCCGCGTGGCGGAAGGCCGCGCGGAAGATGCTGCGCTCACCGCCGTCCACCGTGATCGTCGTTCCCTTCGAATCAAACGGCGAGCGGGTGATCACGTGCATGACGCCGTTGCCCGAGTTCGGGCCGTAGAGCGCCGAGGCCGGTCCGAGCAGCACTTCGATGCGCTCGATGTCGTCGTTCGACCCCGTAAAGAGGAGCGGAACGTTGACGCGGAGCGACGGGACACCGGCGAACCGGTAGTCCTGCAGCATCAGCATCGAGCCGGAGAACGCGTTGTTGAAGCCGCGGGCCACGATGTTCGACTGGGCGATGCCGCCCTGCGACACGTCGATGCCCGGCGTCGACTTGAGGTGGTCCGCCACCGTCAAGCTCGGACGCTCGCTGATTTCCTGCTGCGTGACGACCGAAATCTGCGCCGGCGCGTCCAGCGCGCGTTCCGCCTTGCGCGAGGCCGTCGTGACGACCTGCGTCAGCGACGTCGCAACCGCGCCCAGCGCGGCATTGACGGTCGCCGTACCGCCGCCCGTCACCTGCACTCCCTCGGTCCGCTTGGCCTGGAACCCGATGCGGCTCACGACGACCGTGTAGCTCCCCGCGGCCAGACCGGTCAGCCGGTACGAGCCGTCGTTGGCCGTCGCGACGGCGCCCACCGTGCGTCCGCTCGTGCCGAGCGCCTGCACGCGCGCCTCACCAATCGGCGCGCCGCCGTTCGCTTCCGTTACGCGGCCCGCGATGGCGCCACTTCCTTGGCCCTGGGCCGGCAGGGCGAACCCCACCAGCGCCGCGCCAAGCACCGCCCACTCACGAAGTCTCTTCATCTGTTTCCCTCGAGCATTGAAGGGGTCGGCCGCGCCTTGCGCGGGTGCTTCCACCGCCGTCACAGGACCCTGATCCCGGACTGCGGCCTGCGCATCGTCGCGCAGGACAATCAGCGAAGTCCCCACCGGTGGCGGGGACGGCAAAGCAGAGGATAACCGCCGTAACGGCTGCGTCAATAGATGCAAACGCATCTTCTTCCCCCCCTTGACGCCAGCCTCCAGAAGTTGCAACGCCCCCCTCGCGCCCGCCGGGGCCCGCCCGGTACGATTCTCGCGTGCCAACGACCTCCACTCCCCACCCGTTTGGCGGCTTCTCCCCCCGCGCCCTGCACTTCCTGCGCGACCTCGCCGACCACAACGCGCGCGACTGGTTCGAAGCGCACCGCGACCAGTACGAGACCGACCTCCGCGGCCCCCTCCGCGACTTCGTCGAAGAGATCGACGCGCGACTCGGCGCCAAGGTGCCCGAGATCGCCGGCGACCCGCGCCGCTCGATCTTCCGTATTCATCGCGATATCCGCTTCTCCAAGGACAAGTCCCCCTACAAGACGCACGCCGGGTGCTGGTTCTACCATCGACGCTCCTCCAAGAGCGTGAGCTCGTCCTCCCCCGACGGCGGCGCGGCAGGCTTCTACTTCCACCTCGAGCCGCGCGGCTGTTTCGTGGCCGGCGGCATGTGGATGCCGCCTCGCGAGCAGCTCAACCGGATCCGCGACCGCATCACGGCCGACCAGCGCGGCTTTGAGCGCACCCTCACCGGTGCGGGCTTCAAGAAGTGGTTCGGGGCGCTCTCCGAGGAGCACATGCTCGTGCGCCTCCCGCGCGGCTACGACGACGGGCACCCCGCCTGGCGCTGGTTGCGCTACCAGTCCTTTACCGCCTCGACCAAGCTCACGCAGCGCGACGTCACCAGTCCGCGCGTCGTCGACACCGTCGTCGAGCGGTTCCTGGCGCTCGCCCCGTTCGTTCGCTGGCTCAACGCGGCGCTCGGCTACCCACCGGCCGACCGGCGATGACCAACAGCGCGCGCCCCTTGGGCGCCTTGGTGGTCGGCGGTGGCCCGGCCGGTCTGGCCGTGTCGCGCGAACTCCAGAAGCGCGGCGTCAATCATCGGGTCCTCGAGCGAGGGGACGGCGCCGGTGCCGTCTGGGCGAAGCTGTACGACTCGCTCACGTTGCATACCGGCCGACACATGTCGCACCTGCCGGATCGCCCGTTCGCCGCCGGCACGCCGCTCTTCGTGCCGCGCGCGACCTTCGTGCGCTACCTCGACGACTACGCGCGGCATTTCGCGCTCCCCCTGGAAGCCGGCGTCGAGGTGACGCGCCTCGAACGGCATGATGGCGTCTGGGTCGCCGACACCACGCGCGGCCTCGTGTCGGCCCGGACCGTCGTCCTCGCGACGGGCATCGTGTCCAACCCGCGGCTCCCCGACCTGCCCGGGCGCGACACCTTCGGCAGCGAGGTGCTGCACGCGAGTGCGTATCAGCGCCCCGGTCCGTTCACGGCCAAGCGCGTGCTCGTCGTGGGGGTTGGCAACTCCGGGGGCGAGATCGGCAGCGAGCTGTCGCGCGCGGGGGCGCAGGTGACCGTGGCGGTGCGCAGCGGTGCCAATGTCGTGCCGCGCGACCTGGCCGGCATTCCGATCCAGTACTTGTCATATGGATTGCGGAAGCTCCCTCTGGCCGTGCAGCGCATCGCCGCCGACCTCGTGCGCCGCCTGGGTGAGGCACGGCGCGGCCCTCCGGTGCTGCCCCGGCCCGCACACTCCGCGCTCGAGGCCATTCCGCTGATCGGCTTCAACCTCGTCGACGAGATTCGCGCGGGCCGGATCGCCGTGCGGCCGGGAGTCGCCGCACTCACCCCCACCGGGGCACGCTTCACGGACGGTCGAGAGGAGCCCTTCGACGTCGTGATCCTCGCCACCGGATACCGGGCGGCGGTGCAGCCGCTCGGCGACCTCGTGCGCCTCGACGCGCGCGGCTTCGGCGAGCGCACCGATCGCGTGGTGAGTGCCGATCAGCCGGGACTCTTTTTCGTCGGCCACAACTACGACAGCTCAGGCGGGCTATCCAACATCCGACAGGACGCTCCTCTCGCGGCCGAGCGAGTCGCCGTCATCCTGCGCGCAGCGAAGGACCTGCTTGTGCCGTCGTCCTGAGCGCAGCGAAGGACCTGCTTGTGTTGTCGTCCTGAGCGCAGCGAAGGACCTGCTTCTCCCCCCGCAGCTACCGCACCCCCACCACCTTGTGCGTCTGCACGCTCAACCGCCACCGCGGGTGCGCCAGACAGTACGCCACCGTCGCCGCCACATGCTCGGCGGTCTTGGCGCCCGCTTCCATCGGCTGCAGGCTCCACCGCGTGAACGCCAGCTGCGTGAACCGCTCCGGATCAACCCCCGGCTGCGGAAACACGAGCTTGAGCTCATCACCCCCGGTCACCGCCAGCGGTGCATCGGCCTTCGGGCTCACGCACAGCCAATCGATCCCCGGCGGCGCCACCTGCGTGCCATTAGTCTCGACCGCAACCTCGAACCCCGCCGCGTGCAGCGCCTCGACCGCCGCAGCATCCAGTTGGAGCAGCGGCTCGCCTCCGGTGCAGACCACCAACGGGACCGCGCCCTCAGCGTCAACGGGCCACCGCGCACGCACGGCCGCGGCCAACTCCCGCGCACTCGCGAATCGGCCGCCATCGGGCCCGATCCCCACGAAATCGGTGTCGCAGAAGGTGCACACGGCCCCGGCGCGGTCCGCCTCGCGTCCACTCCACAGGTTGCATCCGCTGAAGCGGCAGAACACCGCCGGACGTCCGGCGTGAGCGCCTTCGCCCTGCAACGTGTAGAAGATCTCCTTTACGGTATAGGTCATGCGGCGTACCGCGTGGGGTCCGCCACGCCAGCCTCGGTAAAACCCTTCCGTCGCAACTGGCAGGCGTCGCAGCGCCCGCACCCTTCGCCCGCGTCGTTCGCTTCGTAGCAGCTCACGGTGGCGGCGAAATCGACGCCGAGCGAGATCCCATGGCGTACGATGTCGGCCTTGGTCATGGCAATGAGCGGCGTGTGCACCGTGAATGGTGCGCCACCTTCGGTGCCCACGCGCGTCGCCAACTGCGCCATCCGCTCGAAGGCGGCAATGAACTCGGGGCGGCAGTCGGGATAGCCTGAATAGTCCAGGGCATTCACCCCGATGAACAGGTCACGCGCGCCGAGCACCTCCGCCCACGCGAGCGCCAACGAGAGGAAGACCGTGTTGCGCGCCGGCACGTAGGTGACGGGCACGCCGGTGGACATGGCCGCATGATCGCGATCCTTGGGGACCGCGATGGTCGCGTCCGTCAGCGCCGATCCGCCGAATCCGCCCAGATCGATCGTGATGGTCCGATGCTCCACGGCGCCCAGGGTGCGCGCGATCCGCTCGGCCGCGACGAGCTCCGCCGCATGGCGCTGCCCGTAGCGGAACGACAGGGCATGCGCCGCGAACCCCGAGCGCACCGCGTGGGCGAGCAGCGTGGTCGAGTCCAACCCGCCGGAGAGAAGAATCACTGCCTTCGGAGCCATGGCCGAAAGTTACTCAACCGGACACCTTTCTCCGCGGGGGCTGGCCGGATGCCACCCTCCCTCACGCCTTGCACCGGAGCTCTTCGTGTTCCGTACTCTCCGCCGCGCTGCCGCCTGCGCGCTCGTGGTCCCCGTCGTGGCGGCCGCACAGCAGGCCGCGCCACTGCCGCTCAAGCACGCCCCCAAGCCCACCAGCGCCGGCATCACGGCCGCTGATCTGATGACGCGGCTCTACATCTTTGCCGACGACTCCATGATGGGTCGCGCGTCGGCCACGCCGGGCCACGACAAGGGCACCGACTACATCGCGGGGGAACTCAAGCGGCTCGGCCTCAAGCCGGCCGGCGAGAACGGCTCGTACTTCCAGATGGTGCCGTTGGTGCGGCGCTCGGTCGATGTCGAGAAGTCGGAGCTCAAC
This sequence comes from Gemmatimonadota bacterium, assembly GCA_031372565.1. Lineage (GTDB taxonomy): Bacteria > Gemmatimonadota > Gemmatimonadetes > Gemmatimonadales > Gemmatimonadaceae > JACPPC01. Next base: position 26,917 of record JANMLN010000019.1, read on the forward strand.
GCCGGTCCCAACCGGCTGGCCTTCGGAACCGATTTCGTCTTCCAGACGATGGGCGGGCTCAAGCCGATCGTCAACGCGCCCGTGATCTTCGCGGGGCCGATGGGCGACTCGACGGTCGCGATTCCTGCGGCCCAGTACGCGGGCGCGTTCGTGATCGTGTCCGCAGCGCGCGGTGGTCCGGTCGCTGGCCGCGCCATGCAGGCGATGCTCGCGCGCTACACGGGCGCGCTGGCCGTGGGAGTCGTCAGCCCGTCAGCCGCCGTGCTCGCGGCGCAGGGGAATGCGCTGCGGCAGCCGCGCGTCACCCTTCCGGCGGCGCCTGGTGCATCGGTCCTGCCGGGGGCGCTCGTGACGCTCTCGAGCTCGGCCGCCGATGCGCTGCTGGGCGGTCGCATTGACTCGATGGCCGTGGGTGCGACGGGGCGCACCGTGACCGGTACGCTCGCGCTGCGCGATGAGCCCGCGCCCGCCCGCAACATCGCGGCCATCCTCGAAGGGCGCGACGCGAAGCTCAAGGGACAGTACATCGCCGTCGGCGCGCACTCGGATCATGTCGGCGTGGGCAACATCGCGGTGGACCACGATTCGCTCAAGGCCGTGAATTACGCGCTCAACCTGTTCGAGATGGCCAACGGCAAGCGTCCCACCGGTCCGGCGCGCGACTCGATCCTCAAGGCGGTGAACACCGGGCTCACGTCGAGCGGTCGACGCGACTCGATCCGCAATGGCGCCGATGACGACGGTTCGGGTTCGATGGCCGTGCTCGAGATCGCGGAGCAGTTTGCCACGACGCGCCAGCGTCCGCGTCGCTCGATGCTCTTCCTGTGGTATGCGGGCGAGGAGATCGGCCTGCTCGGCTCACGCTACTACACCGACAATCCGACGGTCGTGCGCGACTCCGTGGTCGGCGCGGTCAACATCGACATGATCGGGCGCGGCAAGGCGGACGACATGAAGCTTGGCGGCAACAACTTCCTCCAGCTCGTCGGGTCGCGGCGTCTCTCCACCGAGATGGGCGATCTCGTCGAAGCGGTGAACAAGGCGCGCAAGGCGCCGTTCGCGCTCGATTACTCGTTCGACGCCGACGGTCACCCCGAGAACATCTACTGCCGCTCGGACCACTACAACTGGGCGCGCTATGCGGTCCCGGTCACCTTCTTCACCACCGGCTTGCACGGCGACTACCACCAGGTCACCGACGAGCCGCAGTACATCGACTATCCGCACTACGCCGAGATCGCGAAGCTGATCCATGACGTGTCGCGGACGCTGGCCGACCGCGACAAGGCCGTCGTGGTCGACAAGCCGAAGCCCGATCCGAAGGGGGTCTGCCGCCAGTAGCCGGACGCGCGGCTAGCGCCCCGCGCGCAGGCCGCCCACCAGATCGCGGAGCTTGGTGGCGCCGTCGAGCAGGTGCGTGCTCGACGACGTCATCTGCTCGCACGCGGCGCTCTGCTGCTCGGTGCTCGCACTCACCTGCTCGGCGGCAGCCGCGTGCGATTCCGCCGTGCGCGCCACGTTGCCCAGGCTGCCCGCCGTCGCCTCGACTGCTTCCACGTTCTCGATCGCGGCGAAGGTCACGCTCGACGCGGCCGCGCGCGTGCGCTCCGCGGCGTGCGAGATCGTCAGCAACGCCGCATCGACGTCGCGCGCGACCTGCTCGATGTCGCGCACCTGGGCTGCACCGGCCTCCATCGTGCGCGATGTCGCCGTCACGCGCTGCGACACCTGACGCGTCAGCTCGACCACGTCATCAGACGCCGTCTGCGCCTGCTCGGCCAGCTTGCGGATCTCGTCCGCCACCACGGCAAAGCCCCGGCCGGCGTGCCCGGCGCGCGCGGCTTCGATGGCAGCATTCAAGGCCAGCAGGTTGGTCTGCTCGGCAATGCGCCCCACGGTCACGGCGAAGCTGCCGATGTCTTCTGCGGTCGTGTTGAGCGTCTGGGCTTCCGCCGCCGCCTTCAGGACCGTGTCGCGCACCTGCTGCATCATCGTCAGCGAGCGCTCGATCTCGATCTTCTTCTCGGCCGCCACCGCTTCGATCGACCCGGCCAGTGCATTCACCTCCTCAGCGCCCGCGAGCACTCCCTGCGCCCGGGCGCGCATGGTCTGCAGCGCCGTGTCGGCCTCGCGCATTTCGCGCACCTGTCCCTCTGCGCCGCTGGTGACCTCGGTCATCGCCGAGGCCATCTGCCCGGCCGACAGCGCGATCTGCTCGGACACCGACGACAGTTCATGCGCCGACGTGGACACATCGTCGGCGGTGCGCGTCGCCACCACGGCGATGTTGGCCAGCGACTCCGAGGTCACGTTCATCGCGCTCGCCAGCGCCTCGAACTCCAACGGCATGTCGCCCGTCGGGGTCCGCACGCCGAGGTTGCCCATCGACAACTCGCGCGCGTGGGCGACCAGCGATGCGAGCGGTCGCGCGATCCAGCGCACGGTCGAGATCACGGTGATCACCGACAGGACCATGCCGGCGAGGATGGTGAGCAACAGGATGGCGGAGCGCCGGTTGGTTTCGGAGCCGAGTTCCTCGGCGGCGGCCTGCACCTTCTGCGCCTTCACGAGCCCCAGCCGCTGCACGTCGGCCAGCAGCTTGGTGACCAACGGCTGCGCCCGGTCGGCCGTGATGATCGCGGCCTCCCGCCGATCGAGATCGGCTTGCCGATGGGCCAACGCGTAGATGACCTCCAGCTCGCTCAACGAGAGCTCGATGTCCGCCGTCAGGGCGAGTTCGGCAGGAGACTGATCGGGGCGGTTGCGCATCTCCTTCTGCACCCGGTGTGCCTCGAACCCGGTGACGCGAAAGCGCGTCAAGGACTGCGTGTCGCGCTGGATGACATAGTGCAACGCGGCACTCAGCACCTGCGCGGCATCGGCCGACAGGCGCGTGGAGAGTTGCGCCTCCTCCTGGGCATTGCCCAGCGTGGTGCGGATCGTTCGTTCCATCGCCGACATGCTCAGCCGGGCCACGATCCCGGCGACCGCCAGCAGCCCGATGATGATGGCGAAGCTCGCCAGCAGCCGGTTCCGGATGGAGTCGAAGCCGATGCCGCTCACTTGGCCTCCGCAGCCGTGAGCTGACCGCCGCGCACCTGCAGCATGACCAGTGATTTCCCCTTCGGATCGCCGTTGCTGCCGAGCACGAAGCGGCCGGTGACACCCTCATGTGGTGCGCGCATGGCCGCGAGCCAGTCGCGCACGGCCTTCCGGTCATTGCCGGCTTCGCGCACCGCGCTCGCTGCCAGCATGACCGCGTCGTAGGCACAGGCCGCGAAGCCGTTGGGTGCCTCGTTGTATCGCGCCTTGAACGCGGCCACGAACGACCGCGCCTGCTCGCGCGGCGAGTCGGCCGTGAACGGCGCGCCGACGATCGCGCCATCGACCTCGGCGCCCGCTGCCACGATGCCGCTCCAGCCATCGGCGCCGATGAGTTCCGCGCGCAGCTGCTGGCGGCGCGCCTCCTTGATGAACGTGATCCCGGAGCCTTCCGTCCCCACGACGAAAACGACGTCAGGCTTCACGCGCGTCCGGTAGTAGTTCACGAGCGGCTCGAACTCGCGCGTCGCTGCGGATATCGGATCGATCGCAACCACCTGCCCGGGAAAGGCGCGCTGAAAGACCGCCGTGAGGCCGCGTCCGAACGCGTCGTTCTCGTACAACAGCGCGGCGCGCCGGTGCCCGCGGGCTGCCGCATAGCGCGCCAGTTCAACGCCGTTCAACGAGTCGCTGTTGATCGTGCGGAACACCCAGGGCGATACGCCCGTAAGATCCGGCGACGACGAGCTCGGCGAAATCGCGACCAGACGGCCGTCGTACACGCGCGCGGTGGCCACCGACACGACCGAGTTGGCATGCCCGATGACCGCGACGATCCTGGCGTCCCCGGCAAAGGCCTCCGCCACCGCGACGCCATGCGCGCCGCTCGCCGAGTCGTCCTTGTACACGACCTCGACGCGCTTGCCGTTGATTCCGCCGGCCTTGTTGAGGTCCTCGACCGCGAGTTCGACGGCGCGCTTGACCTGCGTGCCATAGCCGGTGCCGAACGGGGCGACCGCACCGAACGTCACGGTGTCGCCGCCGTCGCGTGCTCCACAGGCGGCCAGCATCGTCGCTGCCACCACGCCCAGCATCTGCCTCACAGAACCTCCGAGTGCTCGCCGCATCGTGAACGACGAGGGAGCACCCGTCAGGTCACGTTTTCGCGACGCCGACCTCGCAGCCCGTGCGTGCACGGCGCTTGGCCACCTGCGCATAGGCCCACTCGGCGCCGGGGAGCCGGAAGATCCAGCTCCACGCCCAGCCTCCGGGAAGCGCGCGCACGAGTGCCGCGCACGCCGCGGCGCCGTGCCAGGCGCGACCATCGGCGCTCACGACATGCAGCGATGCCTCGAGCGCCGAACGGTCAAACTGCGGGAAGCGTCGCGGCACGGTGGCGTCCTGCAGGGGAAGCAGCTCGATGCGCGCATCGCGATCGCGCGCGGCCATCCACGCACCCGCGCGGCGACAGATGCCGCAGCCGCCGTCGTACAGCATGACGAGCGCGCGAGTGTTCATGCGCCGGCACGCCCGGCGCGCGGCTGCTGCTGCGAGAGGCAGTGCAACGTGCCGAGCCCCCAGACGAGATCCACGCTGTGAATACCGACCACGCTCCGCTCCGGAAAGAGCTCGGCCAGTGTGTTGAGCGCGACACGGTCGTTCGGATCGTTGAACGTCGGCACGATGACGACGCCGTTCGCGATGTAGAAGTTCGCGTAGGACGCGGGCAACCGGACGCCGTCCATCATCACCGGCCTCGGATAGGGCAGCGTCACGATACGCAACGAGCCGTCGTCACCGCCAGCGCGCTCGAGGCGGTGCACGTTGTCCGCGCTCGAGGCGTGATTGTCGTCGGTCGGATCGGGTTCGTACGCCAGCACGATCGTGTCCGCGCTTGTGAAACGGGCGATGTCATCGACATGGCCGTGCGTGTCGTCGCCCGCGCAGCCGTTGCCGAGCCAGATCGTGTCCGTGATGCCGAGCCAGTCGCGGAACACGCCTTCGTAGTCGGCGCGCGCGAGTCCCGGGTTGCGCTCCTGCACGCTCGAGAGGAGGCATTCCTCGGTCGTGAGCAGGCGCCCCGCACCATTCACGTCGATGGCGCCTCCTTCGAGCACGACGCGACCTTGGCCATCGGGGCGCATGGGCTCGTGCCGAGGCAGGCCGGTGATGTCGCTCATGGCGTCGCCGACCGCTGCGTCGAGATCGTGATTGTCGTACTTGGCCCAGCCATTGAAGCGCCAATGCACGAGCGACGCACGCGCTTCGCGGTCCAGCACCGTGGCAGCCCCCGAGTCGCGGAGCCAGACGCGATCGGTCGGCACGACGTGCAGCCGGTAGCCGCCCGTGTGCACGCCATGCGCGTCGAGATGGTGCCGCGCCTGCTCGCGCACGTCGTCTGAATGACAGAGGATATCGACGCGCTCGTGCGGCGCGAGTGCGCGCACGATCTCGGCGTAGACCCATGGAATGGGCGCGAGCTTGCCGGGCCAATCGGGCTCGTGGTGCGGCCAGCCGATCCAGGTGGCCTCGTGCGGTTCCCACTCGGCGGGCATGCGGAGCCCGTGGTTGGCGCTCGTGCGGCTCATCTCAGGCGAGCCAGCGCTGGAGGATGCCCCCGTAGGCGTCAACGCGACGATCGCGCAGGAACGGCCAGTTGCGCCGCGTGTCCTCGATGAGCGCGGGGTCGCACGTGGCGATGAGCGTCGTGGGCTCGGTGCCCGCATCCGCGAGCAGCCGCCCGAACGGATCGGAAATGAACGAGTGCCCGAAGAACTCGATGCCCTCGGTGCCGGCTTCCGCTTCGAACCCGGCACGATTGGGCGCGACCACGAACACGCCATTGGCGATCGCGTGCGCGCGCTGCGCGGTGCGCCACGCGTCGACCTGCGCCGAGCCGAACGTCGCCTTCTCCGCCGGATGCCATCCGATGGCCGTGGGATACACGAGCACGTCGGCGCCCAGCAGCGCGGTGACGCGCGCGGCCTCGGGGTACCACTGGTCCCAGCAGATGAGCACGCCGATGGCGGCGTACTTCGTTTCCCACACCATGAAGCCGCCCGACTGGCGCGCCGGGCCGGGACAGCCCGCGGGCTGCGCCATGACGGTGCTCTCGCCCGGTGCGAAGTAGTACTTCTCCTCGAAGAGCGGGTCGTGCGGGATGTGCATCTTGCGATAGAGCCCCAGCAGCGTCCCGTCGGCGTCGATGACGGCGGCGGAGTTGCGGTAGAGGCCGGCCGCCTGCCGCTCGTAGAAGGGCACGATGAGGACGACGTCGAGTTCCTTGGCGAGCGCGCGCATGCGGGTGATCGTCGGGCCGTCGACCGGCTCGGCGAGGTCGAAGCGCGATTGGTCGAGTGTCTTGCAGAAGTACGGCGCGTCGAAGAGCTCCTTCAGGCAGACGATCTGTGCGCCCCGGGCGTGGGCGTCGCGGATGCGGGCGACCGACGCGTCGACGGTGGCGGCGCGGTCGGCGGCGACGCCGTCCTGGATGCAGGCAATCGTGAAGGGGGAGGGAGTGGGCATGCGTGGGAATCTAGTTGGTCAGGATGGAGGGGGATGGAGGGAGGGAGACGAAGTGCGGGTTGGGAGACACAGAGCACACCGAGGTACACAGAGAGTGCAGCGCGTGGGCGCGGTGCATCGTGACGGGGTCAGGCCAGGTGGCGGGCCTCGGGACGGCACACCTCACACAGCTGCGTTTCTTGTTGTTCTTGTTGTTCTTGTTGTTCTTGTTGTTCTTGTTGTTCTTGTGCAGCTCTTGCGCATGTCTCGGCACGTCCCAGGGCCTATCAGAAATTCTGTGTACGCGCCATAACTCAGGAGTCTGGAGGTGGTTATGGCTCGACGAAAGGAGGCCGTGGCGGCCGATGCGCGGAGCGTCCCGCCCGAGGTGTTGGACCAGTTGTTGGCCGAGGTTGAAA
>JANMLN010000028.1:0-42946 GCA_031372565.1 Gemmatimonadota bacterium
ACCCCGAATCCATTTTGAGAACCGCCTATGGCGGCGCGTACCCTGCCGTCTTCCTGCGCGCCGCTATGGACCTGATTCTGTTTTTCTGACCTGGCGCCACAAGCAGGTCCTGCGCTGCGCACTGGACGACGTCAGAGAATCCGCTTCCCCAGCGCGCTCGCCACCAGCCCCACCGCCAACTCCGCCGTCCGGTTCGACTGATCGAGAATCGGGTTCACCTCGACCGCATCGAGCCCGATCAGCTTGCCGCTCTCGGCCAGCATCTCCATCACGAGATGCCCCTCGCGCCAGCTGAAGCCACCGCTCACCGGCGTGCCAACACCGGGCGCGTGCATCGGATCGAGCGCGTCGAGATCGTAGCTCACCCAGAGTCCGTTGGTCGCACGCCCCACGCTCTGGATCGCTTCCTCGAGTACCGCAGCCAGGCCACGACGATCAACGTCGGTCATGGTGTAGGTGCGCACGCCGTACTCGCGCAGGTGCGCACGTTCGCCCGCGTCCAGGTCACGAATCCCGATCAACGCCACGTGCCCCGGCTTGACCGCCGGCGCGCCGCCGTTGAGCGCGTTGAGTCGCTTGTCGCCGAAGCCCAACAGATGCGCCACCGGCATGCCGTGCACGTTGCCCGATGGGCTCGTGTCGGGGGTATTGATGTCGGCATGCGCATCGATCCAGAGGAGACCGAGCGATTCGCCCCGCTTGCGCAACGCCCGCGCGGCGCCCGCGACCGAGCCGTGGCCAAGCGAGTGGTCGCCGCCGAGTACCACGGGAAAGTGGCGCGCATCGACGCTGGCCTCGACGCGGTTCGCGAGATCGGCGCAGATCTCCGCGATCACCGGCAAGAAGTCCATGCCCATGGAGTCCGGCGGGAAGGTGCCCCGATCGGGGACGATCAGGTTGCCATGGTCGGTGACGTCGTGGCCCAGCGCGAGCAGTTCTTCGCGGAGGCGTGCGGCGCGGACAGCAAACGGGCCCATGTCGACGCCGCGGCGACTCGCGCCCAAGTCGATGGGAACCCCGAAAAGATCGATGAGTGTCATGGTGCCGAAAGCTCCCGGATCACACCGGCAAGAACAAGCGGGAGAATCGCGCAAGTCTATGCAGTGCAATCGCATAGACAGTCACACGGTGCGATGGCGCGCTGCCAATCGAACGAATGCGTCGATCGCTGCCTACATGACACGAGCGCGCACATCGCTGCGCGGTACACGCACTGACCCACACCGGTATCCTCTCCATGCGCACACTGAGTCTCTCCGTGATCGCGACGGTCGTCATCCTGAGCGGAGCGAACGAGCTGCTTGTCCCTCCCACCCCCTCGAGGTCCGACACGGTCGCCGCAACCCCCGCCCCCGCCGCGGTCACCACCCTCCCCCCGCTCGACGGCGCATCCATCTGGCTCAACAGCGCGCCGCTCGATGCCGCGGCACTCAAGGGGAAGGTCGTCGTGGTCGACTTCTGGACCTTCCTCTGCTCCAACTGCCAGGCCGCGCTCCCGTATGTGCGCAAGTTGGACGCCGACTTCCGTGCCAAGGGACTCGTGACCATCGGCGTGCACACGCCCGAGCTGGCCCCGGAGCGTGATCTCGCGAACGTGAAGAAGGCGGTCGCGCGGCTCAACGTGCAGTACCCCGTGGCCGTCGACCCGGAGTTCACCATCTGGAACCGGTTCAACAACCGCTACTGGCCGTCGATCTACATCTTCGACAAGACCGGCAAGCTCCGCTATCACTGGGACGGCGAAGGGGATTACGCCGCGCAGCGCGCACTCGTCCAGCAGCTCCTGGCCGAGTAGGCAGCGGGCCGCACCAAGCGGGCCGCACTAACAGTTCGGAGGGGGTAGGCGTCTAGTAGGTAGACGACCTGCGCGACACTCGCTGCTCGGCATGGTCGGGCAGCTGCTTCCCACGGCGCTGATGGCGCCCCTTCCGCACGAGGCATTGCACGATGCGAACCCTCCACTCTCTCGCGACCGCTGGCCTGATGCTCGCGAGCGCGCTTCCCGCGCTTGCGCAACAGGGTACGATGCCGCGGACACCCGCGCCCGGCGCCGACGGCTCGATGCCGCGTCGTCCCGGCATGCCCGGCGGCATGCCCGGCGGCATGCCCGGCGGCATGCCCGGGCCCGGCATGATGATGAAGCGCCCCGGTTCTCCTGCGGCCATGTTGGCGCAGCTCAAGACGCCGCTCAACCTCACCGACGATCAGGTCAGGCGGCTCGAGACGCTGGCGAACGCGCAGAAGTCCGCGCTCGAGCCGAACGAAGGCGCCATGTTGCGCGCCCAGGCGGATCTCGCCGACGCCCGCAAGGGTGAAGGCGACCTCGCCGCAACACGCAAGGCGCTCGAAAAGGTGGCCTCGCTGCGCATTGACCGCGCCATCGCGCACCTCAAGGCGATGCAGGAGGCGCGGGCGATTCTCACGGCCGATCAGCGCGAGAAGCTGCCCGCCATGCGCGGCCAGATGATGGGCCGCGGTGCGCACGGTGGCCCGAACGGGCATCACGGCATGATGGGTCCGGGCGGCCCGGGCATGGACCACGGTGGTCCGATGGGCGGCCCCGGCGGCATGCGCGGCCGAGGGATGGGGCCTGGCGGTCCTGGTGGTCCCGGCGGCATGGGCCCCGGTGGCCCCGGCACCGATGACGACGAGTTCGATGTCGACGGCCTGCTGCTTCCCGACGAGCTGGACCCGGCGCGGTAGCACTTCGCACCGCAGGACAGCGCTGGCGGACGGTGCCAGCGTGATCGAGGGGTGTCGTGCGACGGTGCACGGCGCCCCTCGTGCCGTCTAGCGCGTGGTCTGGTACTTCCAGTTGCGCGACTTGCCGTCGCGCAGCATCTCCATCGTCTGGCCGAGACGCTTGGCGCGCGTCTCCGCGCGCTTGGCCTCCACGATCCACTCGACGTACTCCTTCCGGTGGCTCGGCGAAAAGCCGTCCCATGTTGCACGCGCCTTGGCGTCCTTCTTGAGCGCTGCCGCCAGGTCGTCGGGAGTCTTGGCGAGCACGGCCGCTGGAAGCTTGGTGCCCATGCGCGCGGTCTTGTCGCGTACCGGCTTGACCCCTGCTTCGTTGTTCTTCATCGCCGCCTTGATGAAGCGCGTGAGCGTCGCCCGGTTGGGCAAGTCCGTGATCGCCGTGATCCGGCCGAACGAACCCATGGCGGGCTCGCCCGCGAGCGTCAGCCCGGGGATCGCGCCGGGATTCCAGAAGCCGAAGGCGCAGTGCGCCTTGAACGACGACATCGCGCACATGATCCCGTGATAGTCGAAGTGGGGGAAGCCCCACTTGATCGTCTCGACACACTCGGGACAGGCGGCGTGCACCACCGCGCGGATGTGCATGAGAATCGGCTGCGCGAATGGCTGCGCCTTGGCGATGTACGCGTCGACGCGCGGGTCGAGGGTCGGCATGGGCGGAACGCTCCACCGGTGAACGTCATGGACCGTGCGCTCCTGCGGCGCACGCCTCGTCAATCAGCGCTGTGCGAGCTCAACCCGCAATACGCCGCGCCTTGGCCTCCCGCCGACCGACCGACCGTTCGAGGGCGGCACCATGCTGCTCCACCCACCCGCACAACTCGGCCAGCGGCTCGTTGAGTGACTCACCCAATGGCGTCAGGGAGTACTCCACGCGCGGCGGCACCTGCAGGAACACCTCGCGTATGATCATGCCGTGCGACTCGAGCGAGCGCAGCGTCTGCGTCAGCATCTTCTGCGACACGCCATGCAACTCCCGGCGCAGCTCCCCGGTGCGTTTCGTGCCGCGCCCCAACGCGTGCAACACGGGAATGGTCCACTTGTCGGCCAGGAGGGCGAGCACGACGCGGCTCCCGGGCCACTTGATGAAGAGGGCGTCCGCAGGGTTGGTCTTGGTGCGCGGCATCGAGAAGGGACCTGAAGAGGATAGGTACCAATCAGTACCTATGGATGAAGCGGGTACGTACCTATCGCGGATTGGTAAACAATACTACTCTCGAGGCAACTGTCGAGCGCCGCACGCTGCCGCGCCGGCAACCTCGTCACCGGGCAGCAGAACGTCTCCGGCGGTGAGACCGCACGCGTGATCATCGACGCCCTCGGAGGCTGAGCCATGCACATCGCCATCATCGGTACGGGCAACCTGGGCGGCGCACTCGGCCGCCGCTGGGCCGCCGCGGGACACACCCTCACCTACGGCTCGCGCAATCCGGCCACCGACGAGGTCAAGGGCGGCCTGCCACCCGGCGCACGCCTCGCCACGAACGCCGAGGCCATCACCAATGCCGACGCGATTGTCATTGCCACCCCCGCGATGGCGGTGCGCGACGTGGTGACCGCACTCGGGCCTGCGCTCGACGGGCGCATTGTCATCGACGCCACCAATCCGGTGGGGCCGGGCCTCGTGTTGCTGCGCGGCGCGGATGGGGCATCACAGGGTGAACAGGTGCAGGCGCTCGCCCCCAACGTCCGCGTGGTCAAGGCACTCAACCAGGTGGGGGCCAACGTGATCGACGCGCATGATCTGACCGCGCGCGCCGTCCAGTTCGTGGCAGGCGATGACGCCGAGGCCCGCGCGACTGCGGTGCAGCTCACGCGCGACGCCGGCTTCGATGCCATCGATGCGGGTCCGATGCGTCGCGCACGCGAGCTCGAGCATTTCGCGATGCTCTGGATTTCGCTCTCCGCCAACAAGAGCGCGGGACTCGGCCGTGACTTCGCCTTCACCATCACGCGTCGCTGACGACAACACCGCACCTGCCGTCGCGCGTTACGGCGCGCGCACGACCGCGCCGTCCTTCACCACGGCGACCACGGCGCGCGTCGCACCAATGTTCTTCGTCGGGTCACCGGTCACGGCAACCAGATCCGCCAATGCGCCCGCCTTGATCACGCCGAGCGTGCCGTCGTAACCGAGCGCCTTGCCGGCAACGCTCGTGGCCGAGCGCATGGCCTGGAGCGGGGTGAGCCCGTACTCCACGAGCAGCTCGAGTTCGCGGGCGTTGTCGCCGTGGGTGAACACCCCCACGTCGCTGCCGTTCGCGAACACGACACCAGCGTCGATGGCCGCCTTCACGCTCGCGCGCTTGGCCGTGATGCTGGCGGGCTCGGTGCCGACGCCCGGCTTCCATCCGCGGTAGCGCTGGATGGCATCGCCAGCGGCAATCGTCGGGCAGAACGCGACCCCCTTCTGCGCCATCAACCGGAACACCTCGGGGGTGCCCGCATCGCCGTGCTCGATGGTGCTGACGCCGCCCATGATCGCGCGTGTCATCCCCTCGACCGAACTCGCGTGCGCGACCACCGGCCGTCCGCTCTCGCGGGCGATCTCGACGACGCGCGTGATCTCCTCGACGGTGAAGGCGGGGCGCGTCTCGCCACGCGGACCCCAGCGATAGTCGGCGTAGATCTTGACCCAGTCGGCGCCGCGCCGGATCTGGTCGCGCGTCACGCGCGTGAGCTCCTCGATCCCGCCCGCTTCCTCGGCGCCCTGCGGCACCTGCACTTCCGGGGCAAACCCCTTGGGACCGTAGGTACCGCGCATGACGATGGCGCGATTGGCCACGAACAAGCGCGGTCCCGGAATCACGCCAATCTCGATGGCGTGTCGGAGCCCGGCGTCGGTGTCGCCCGCCCCTTCGGTTCCCAGGTCGCGCAGCGTCGTGAATCCCGCGTTGAGCGTGTTGCGGAGGTGGTTCGTGGCGCGTGCAACGCGTTCGCCGAGCGCCTCCTTGAGCACCTGATCATCCCAGCTGGTCTCGTTGTAGGGATGCAGCAGCACATGCGAGTGCAGGTCGATCAGGCCGGGGATCAGCGTGGTATTCGGCAGGTCGAGCACGCGCGCGCCACTCGGTACGCCGATCTGCGCGGCACTGCCGATCGCGTCGATGCGGTTGCCGCGTACCAGCACCACCATCCCCGTCTGTGCGGCGTCGGCCACGCCGTCCCACACGCGAGCGGGGCGGAGCAGCAGGAGGGAGGCGGAGTCAGGACGTGCCTGCGCACCAGCGGCGGGCGCGAGGCAGCTGAGCAGCGCGATGACAAGACGGCGAAAGTGGGACATCGATGGCACGCGGTCGAAGGAAGCCGAACGGGTTGGGATCAACATGACGACGCCCGCGACGCAGGGCGAGCGTCACGGGCGTGGAGACGAGGGGGCGCGCGGGCGGTCAGCCGGTCGCGAGGACACCTGCCAGGACGGGGTAGAAGAAGCTCCAGGTTCCGTTGTTGGCATTGAAGACCGGCGGCGAGCCCCACCCGATGCGGTTGTAGAGGCTGTTGAGGACGTCCTTGCTGCGCGAGGTGATGATGACCGTGGTGTAGATCGTCGGCGGAGCCGTGAACCCGATGCTGTTCGTGAATCCGAGGTCATCGTTGGTCCACGTCGGCGTCTCGATGGCACTCATGCAGCGACGGCGGCAGAGTGGCCAGCCCGGATGGGAGACGTTGTTGATCAGCCAGTTGTTGATCTCGAAGGCGTAGTTCGACGTGTCCTGCTGGAACTTGAAGCCGAGCGGGAGAAACTCCTTGAGATCATTCGGCACCGTGCGGGACTGCGTCTGATTGGCGATCGTGGTGAAGTTGCCACAGCGGCCCTTGCCGCAGCTGGCCTGGATCGCCATGTCGACGGCGCGCAGGTCGGCCATCGCTTGATTCACGAGCGCGGTCTGGCGAACGCTCAGCACCACCGGCGCGGCCAGCCCGGTGAGCACCGCCACGATGCCCACGACGACCATGAGCTCGACGAGCGTCATGCCGCGCCGGATGCGACGTCCCACGAACCGGGTCACTTGAGTTTGGTCTCGCGCATGCGCATCACGCTTCCACCGAGAAATGCCGACAACGACGAATCGGACTGCCACGTGAGCACGATCGACGAATCCCGGATCGAGAGCCGGTACCGCAGGCTGTCCACACGCTGGTACGTCACGCCCGGGAACTGCTTGTCCGTCTGCAACAGGCTGCCCGGCAATTGCCCCGTCCGATCCCTGAAATCCTCGATACTCACGGCCTGCAACATGACCTGATACCGCAAGGCATCTGCACGCTCCAGCGGCTGGAGTTCCCGGACCTGCGGCTTGAGAACGACCAACTGCACGGCCCAGATGATGACCCCCAACCCGACCAACAAGCCCGCCACCACCGGCCGCCGGTACCACTCCACCGTGGGCGACAACGGATGCGAAAGACGAGCCTGCTCTTCCTCGGCCGCCGTCTTGACCTCACCGATGGTGCGCTGAAGCTCTTCGGGGGTGAGCAAGGACTGCGCGGACAGCCGCGCCGTGATGCGTACCTCCCGTTCAGGTACCTCGTCCGGTTCGATCAGCGGTGTTTCCATGACCTTGCAATCGGCGTGCCAGAGACTGTGAAATATACCGGCATCGCGCGCCCACCAATGCGCGCCGCGTCACAAATGCGATGTGACCATCTCACCCGACCCATCTCGTTGTCAAATAAAGAGATACAATCCACAACGGCGCAGGGCAAGGGCGCATCAGCTCGCCCTGCCCGCGCGGTCGCGCCTCGCGCTACATCGCCGGTCGGCGACTCGGTCGCTTGAACTCGGCATCCTTGTTCCACTGCGGCCACGCCGACGAGTTCGCCAGCACCTTGGCAAAGTCGAGCACGATGGTGGACAGCTGCACCGCCCCGCTCAGGTCGAAGGCTGGCTTGTAGTTGTCCGACGGCTGGTGATACCGGTGCGCCACATAGTCCTCGCCCTGCGCAACGCCCCAGCCCGCCGGCTTCCCTTCAAACGTGTCCCCCGCGCCGATCGACAGCGACGGCACCCCCGCCTTGGCAAACATGAAGTGGTCCGAGCGATAGAACGCGCCGCGCTCGGGAAACGCTTCCGGCACGATCCGGATGCCACGCGGTTGCAGATACGCGCCCAACTGCGGACCCAGCGAGCTCTTGGTATCCCCCAACACGTTCAGGTCCTTCACGCGCCCCAGCAGGTTGCCGCCATCCATGTTCAGGTTGGCCACCGTGAGCGTCAGCGGCACCACGGGATGTTCGGCCAGGTACTGCGACCCGAGCAGTCCGCTCTCTTCCGCGGTCACAAACGCGAACAGCAACGAGCGACGCGCCCGCGGGCCCTCTGCGGCCGCGCGTGCCAGGGCCAACAGGTTGGCCGTCCCCGACGCGTTGTCCTCGGTGCCGTTGTAGATCGAGTCGCCGTCCACCTTGGGGCCAAGCCCCAGGTGATCCCAGTGCGCCGACAAGACCACGAACTCGCTCGCCCCCTTCGGGTCCTTGCCCTTGAGTTGCGCGAGCACGTTCTCGCTCTCGAGATGCTGCACCGTGTTGCTGAACGCGATATCCAGCGTGATGCCGGTGTTCACCGGGCGGAACTCGCGTGACTCCGCGCGCGTGCGGAGCTGCGCGAGGTCGAGCCCGGCCTGCGCCAGCAGCGCGGCGGCCACCGTGTCCTTGATCCAGCCGCGGACGCTGAGCGGGGCGGGGGCGTTGGCGGGCCGCGGCAGCATCCGCTGTTCCTTGGCCCAGCTTCCTTCAACCGTGTGCCACGGATAGCCCGCGCGCTCGGTCGTGTGAATCACGAGTACCCCGGCCGCGCCGCGTCGCTCGGCCTCCTCGAACTTGTACGGATAGCGCCCGTACCAAGTCATCGCTCGGCCGCCAAACAACGTCGGTTCACTCTCGGGAGCGGGCGGATCGTTCACGAGCACGAGCAAGAGCTTCCCCTTCACGTCCACGTCCTTGAAGTCGTTCCACCGATACTCCGGGGCCGTTGCGCCGTACCCCACGAACACCACCTCGGCTCTCGCCGCACTCTGTTCGACGGCAGCACCTGCCCACATGACGACGTCGTCGGGGTAGCGCAGCGTGGCGGTGGCCTTGCCTGTGGCGTTCAGGCGCATGCCGTCGCGGGTCGCGCCCACGATGTCGATCGGCACCTTCTGGAACCAGCTGTTGTTGTCGCCCGCCGGTTCGAGCCCGAACGCCTGCAGCTGGGCGGCGATGTATTCCGCCGCGAGGCGACCGCCGCGCGTGGCTGGTGCACGACCCTCGAGCAGGTCATGCGAGAGGAAGCGCAGGTGCGCGTCGATCTCGCGCGTGGTGATGGGGCGCGCGGGGAGCGCCTTGTCCTGCGCGGCCAATGCCGGCGCGAGCAGGAGGAGTGAACCAGCAACCGCAAGCAGGGCAGGGTGCATCTGGGCTCGACGCAGGAGGAAAACTTGAGCGGTGCGGATGGCGCCGCACCGTCATGGATGGTAACGTCGGGCATCGGCACGGGGAAACAGGCGCTTGATCTGTCCCCGAATCGGTCCGGTTGTTCCACTCACCACTCACACAGGGTCTGCGCGCGTGCATCGCTCCATCACCCACTCGCTCGTTGTTCTCGTCGCGGCCGCCGCGCCGCTTGCCGCACAACTTCCCAAGCCGGCGGCGAACACGGCGCCGATGCTCACCGAACTCGACGCGCAAGCCGCGCGCTACGCCGGCATTGCCAAGCAGATCTGGGGCTTCGCCGAAGTCGGCTACATGGAGGAGAAGAGCTCGGCGCTTTTGCAGTCGGAACTCAAGGCGGCTGGCTTCAGCGTCAAGGCGGGGATCGTGGGTGAGCCCACGGCCTTCGTGGCCGAGTACGGCAGCGGGAAGCCGGTGATCGCCGTGCTGGGTGAGTTCGACGCGCTGCCGGGGTTGTCGCAGGACGCGACCCCCGAGAAGAAGGCGCTCAAGGTCGGCGGGCCGGGCCACGGCTGCGGGCACCACCTGTTCGGCACCGCGAGCACCGCTGCTGCCATCGCCATCAAGCAGTGGATGATCGCGAACAACGTGAAGGGCACGTTGCGGATGATCGGCACGCCGGCGGAAGAGGGTGGCGCGGGCAAGGTGTACATGGTGCGCGACGGCGTGTTCAACGATGTCGACGCCGTGGTCGTGTGGCACCCGGGCGACGAGAATGCGGTCGACGGGAGCCGCTCGATGGCCAACATCTCCGGCAAGTTCCGCTTTCACGGGCTGAGCGCGCACGCGGCCGCGAGCCCGGAGCGCGGCAAGTCGGCGCTCGACGCGGTGGAAGTCATGGACGTGATGACCAACTTCCTCCGCAAGCACATCCCGGATGGCAGCCGCATCCATTACGTGATCACCAACGGTGGCAAGGCGCCCAACGTGGTGCCCGACGAAGCCGAGGTGTATTACGTGGTGCGTCACGTCGACATGAAGATCGTGAAGGACATCTGGAGCAAGGTGCTGAACGCGGCCAAGGGTGCGGCGATCGGCACCGGGACCACGTATGATCTGCAGCTCGTGGGGTCGGTGTATGCCACGTTGCCCAACGAAGTACTGGCGAAGGTGCA
Source organism: Gemmatimonadota bacterium (assembly GCA_031372565.1). Taxonomy (GTDB): domain Bacteria; phylum Gemmatimonadota; class Gemmatimonadetes; order Gemmatimonadales; family Gemmatimonadaceae; genus JACPPC01. The sequence goes on from JANMLN010000028.1 coordinate 10,308, forward strand.
GCAGCGCGCGCTCGAGAAGGTGGGCGGGTACACGTTGACCGCCGACGAGCGTGCGTTCGCCGAGCAGCTTCAGAAGAGCGAAGCGTTCACGGCCGTGCCGCTCGACCGGACAGCCAAGATCCAGCCGCTGGTGATGAATGGCACCGGTGCGGGCAGCACGGATGTGGGCGACGTGAGCTGGGTCGTGCCGACCATCCAGCTGTCGACCGCCACCTGGGTGCCGGGCACGGCAGCGCACTCGTGGCAGGCAGTGGCGGCGGGTGGCATGAGCATCGGCGCCAAGGGGATGATGATCGCGGCCAAGACCATGGCGCTGACGGCAGCGGATCTGTTCGCGTCGCCCGTCACGATCACGGCGGCCAAGGCGGAGTTCGAGACGCGGCGCGGGCCCAACTTCACATACGAGACTGCGCTCGGGAGCCAGAAGCCGCAGCTCGACTACCGAAAGGGGAGCGTGCCCTGATCTCGTCCTGAGCGAGCTGTCGTCCTGAGCGAGCTGTCGTCCTGAGCGAAGCGAAGGACCTGCTTTCCCCGCGCCCCCGCGATTGTTGACCTCGCCTCCTGCCGCCCTTCCCACCCCTGACGCGCAGCTCCGGCGCGTCATCGGTCCCCGCACGATCGCGCTCAACGCGATGAACCTCACCATCGCCTCCGGGATCTTTGCGCTCCCGGCGGCGGTGGCGGCGATTGTCGGTGCCGCAGCGGTCTATGCGTACCTGATCTGTGGCGCCGCCATGGCGCTCGTGCTGCTCTGCTTCGCGGAGTTGGGCAGTACGACCACGCGTTCGGGTGGTGCGTACGCATACATCGAGCGCTCGTTCGGTCCGTTCTGGGCGTTCCTTGCCAGTGTGCTGCTCTGGTTCGGGTTCGGCGTCCTGAGCGATGCGGCGATTGCCGCGGCCATGGCCGATTCGATCGCGATGACCTTCCCCGTCTTCGCATCGCCGGTGCCGCGCGCGGCGCTGCTCATCACCTTCTTCGCCGTCATCCTCTCGGTCAACATCGCCGGCGCCAAGGAAGGGGCGCGCATGGCCGTTGTGCTCACGATCTGCAAGCTCGTGCCGCTCGGGATCCTCATCATGGCGTCGGTGCCGCACATCACGCGCGTCGCTGTGACGGGGGGCGGACTGCCGAGCATCGAGAAGCTGGGTCAGGCATCGCTGCTGCTGTTCTTCGCCTTTACCGGGCCGGAGTCGGCGCTTGCGCCGGGGGCGGAGTTCAAGGATCCTCGGCGCGACATTCCGCGCGGCATCATGCTCGGCTGCGCGGGTATCGTGCTGGTGTACCTGGGGGTGCACATCGCGGCGCAGAGCCTGCTGGGTGATGGACTGGCCGCCGCTGGCCCAACAGCGCTCAGCCAGGCCGCGCAGATCGCGCTGGGGCCCGTGGGCAAGACGATCCTGCTCGTGGGCGCGGTGATCAGCATGGCGGGCGCGGTCGCGGGTGATCAGCTGGCGATGCCGCGGTCGTTGTTCGCGACCGCTGTGGACGGGCACCTGCCCAAGCTCTTCGCCCACGTGCATCCGAGGTTCCGGACGCCGTGGGTGGCCATCCTGACGTATGGCCTGCTCACCTGCTTCTTTGCGCTCGTGGGCGGGTTCGCGGCACTTGCGGCGCTGGCGAGTGCGGGGCTGCTGCTGGTGTACTTCGGCGTGTGCCTGGCGGTGCTGCGCGAACGGGCGCGTGCTCGTGTGCGCGAGGGCCCGAGCATCGATGGCTTCCGGATTCCCGGCGGGCCGACGGTGCCGGTGCTGGGGATGGTGCTCGTGGCAGCGCTGCTCGCGAATGCGAAGGCGGAGGAGTGGGCGCCACTCGGCGGGCTACTCGGTGTCGCGGCGGTGTACTACGTGGTGCGCCATCGGTTGTCGGCGTGAGCCAAGTGTCATCCTGAGCGAAGCGAAGGATCTGCTTGTGCCCCAACGCCACGCGCTGACACTCGCCACGCTCGTCATCCTGGCGTTATCGGTCACCGCGCCGCTCCTGGCGCAACCCCCCCGCTGCGGCGTCCAACGCTGGCCCGTCAAGATCGTCACCGACGACGACAGCGCCCGCGTGGACCTCACTCCGCGCGACACGACCGTCGCGGCGCTCGCCGCGATGCCACGCCCGGCCGGACCATTCCCGCAGCGGGCCCGTGTGACGCCGGAGGAACTCGTCACATGGCGCGTGCGCGCGATCCTCTGGGAGGTGCGCGTCGAGCCAGACGGGGATTTGCATCTTGTGCTGGCCGACCCATCCAATACGAGTGTGCGCATGATCGCAGAGCTTCCGGACTCCAACTGCGCCCTCGGGTCACGGCATGCCGCCACGTTTGCGGAAGTGAACCGTCAGCTCCGGCGTGTTGGTCGGCGGAAGCTGGTGACGATCACTGGTGTGGCGTTCTTTGATCGGCCGCACGGGCAGCGGGGGGCGGCACCGAACAACATCGAGTTGCATCCGGTGTTGAGGGTGGAGGTGGTGCGGTGAGGGACTGCAGAAGCAGGTCCTTCGCTTCGCTCAGGACGACAGAAGCTCAGGTTGACGGGGGCTCAGGTTGACGGGGGCTCAGGCGGACAGTCGGCGGCCGAGTTCGATGCCGGGCTTCTCGATCAGTCGATAGCTCACCGCGCACACGATCACGAGCGCGCTTGCGAACACGAGCGCGCTCACCGGCGCACCGAGCGCTCGGCCGCGCTGGAACGCGAGCCACAACAGCGGAACGTGGAACAGGTAGACGCCGTAGCTGTGCAGCGCCACCTGCTCCGACGCGCGCGCCAGCCAGCCAGTCGGCAAATCTGGGAGCTTCGGCACGACGAGCCCGAGCCCGAGGCAGAACACCCACCACTTCACGATGCCCTCGTCCCATGGGCGGATCACCACAAAGCCGATGAGCAGCGCCGCCGCGGCGCCGATCGAGACGGCCCACGACCAGCGCGCGCGCGTGGGCGATGCTCGGCACAGGGCCCAGGCCAACACTCCCGCGGCAAAGCACGGCGCAAAACGCAACGCGGTGACCACGGCCAACCCCGACCACGGCCGCGCGCGCACCAGCACGGCGATCGGAATGGTGACGACCAGCATGATCACCGCACCCCGCACCCCTCGGCGCGCGACCGCGAACGCCACCGGCAAGAGCAGGTAGAGCTGCATCTCGATCGGTAGCGTCCACAAGACACTGATCAGGTGCGGGGCGTTCGGTACGACGTTCTGCACGAGCGCCAGGTTCGCCAGCAGCGTGCGCGTGTCCGGCGCAGCAAACACGGACGGTGTCGCCAATCGGCCGGCCGATGCCGGGATTCCGATGGCGACCACCGCCAGAATGGCGACGATCGCCAACGGATAGATCCGCAGGGCGCGCCGCAGCATGAAGGTGGCCGTGCGCGATGCCGTACTGCCGGGCGGCATGCGCTCGAGCGATGCCATCAGCACCGCCGCCGTGTGGACGAAGAAGATCGCGACCCCCGCGTGCCCAACGGCGGTGAGCGGGACGCGCAGCACGGTCGGTCCCCAAAGCCCAAGCGCGTGGTCCGCTACCACACAGGTGACGGCAACCACGCGCAGGAGATTCAGGCTTGCCTCGGGCAAGCCCGAGGCGGGACGATCGGTCACGGCACCACTTTCGGCGCCGGGGTCCTGAGCGAGTCCGGCACGTTGGGATAGGGAATCCCGAGCTGCTCCAGATACGACGCGTACTTCTTCGGATCGTAGTAGTACTTCCGCATCTCGTCGCGGTACTTCGCCATGATGTTCGCGTTCAGGTACGTCGGCGGCTGATCGGTCGGCGAGATGAACGGCTTGTACTTGATCGTCCTGGTCTGCACGTCGTTGAAGTAGGTCCACGCATCCTTTACGAGCTGCGGCTTGAGCAGCAGGTCGATCATCGTCATCGCGTGCACCTTGGCACCGGCTGCGGCTCCCTTGTGCGAGATCGGCGTGCCCATCGCGATCCCGTCGGCCCAGTTGTGCCCGGGAGTGCCGGGAATGTTGCTCGGGAAGCCGAGGAAGATCGTCGGCACGTTCCAGCTGATGTCGCCCACATCATCCGAACCGGTGCCGCCACCCGACGCGAACGCGGCCATCAACTGCGGTGTCATGAGCGGCGATGGCTTGCTGGCGAGCCCCGAGTCCGGCTGACCGAGCATGCGCTGCACGCCCTTGGCCAGGGTCTGGTCCTTGTCGTCCCACGCCGGCATTCCCACCTGCTTGATGTTCTCGTAGCTCGCTTCCGCGACGGGCTTGCTCAGGTACGGCGCCCACCCCGAGCCGATCATCACGACCGTGTCGAGCTTGGTGTCGGTCATAAGCGCCGCTCCCGCCGCGATCCGCTTGGCCGCGTCGAACAACGCCATCGTCCGCTCGTAGTCCTTCTCGCGGAAGTAGAACCAGATGCTCGCGGTGCTCGGCACCACGTTGGGCTGGTCGCCGCCGTCCTTGATCACGTAATGACTCTTCTGCGAGAGCTCGAGGTGCTCGCGCTTGTACTCCCACCCCATGCCCATGAGCATGGCGGCATCGAGCGCGCTCTTGCCGCGCCACGGCGCGCCCGCCGCATGCGCACTCTGCCCCTTGAACCTGAACTCGGCGCTGATCAACGCGACGAACGGCGATGGGCCGTACATCATCATGAAGTTGGAGCCGACGTGGCTGTACAGCGTCACGTCCACGTCCTTGAAAACCCCGGCGCGCACCAGGAACGCCTTGCCCGCCATCTGCTCTTCGGCGATCCCGGTCCAGAGCACGAGCGTGCCCGGCATCTTCTCGCGCTCCATGATCTTCTTGACCACGAGCGCGGCCACGATGTTCACCGCCTGGCCCGCGTTGTGCCCTTCGCCATGGCCGGGGGCACCGGTCACGACCCATTCACGCGCTGCCGTGGCCGGCTTCTGTGATGATTGCGGAATGCCGTCCAGGTCGGCGCCGAGCGAGATGACGGGTTTGCCGGCGCCCCACCGCGCGACCCAGGCCGTGGGGAGTCCGCCCACGCCGCGATCCACCTTGAACCCGTTCTTCTCGAGCAGGTCGGCGGTGAACTTCGACGACTCGAACTCCTGCATGCCGAGCTCGCCGTAGCTGAACAGCTGGTCGACGATCTCCTGCACCATCTTCGACTTGCCGTCGACCTCGCGGATGACCTCGGCTTTGAGGCGCGCGATGCGGGCTGAGTCGGGGGCGACTTGCGCGCGCGCGGCGCCGGGGAGGAGCAATGCGAGTATCAAGAGGAGTGCCGACAAGCCGTTTCTTGCCCCCCTGTCGTCCTGAGCGAAGCGAAGGACCTGCTTCTCGCAGTTGATCTTGCTGTTGATCTTGCAGTTGATCCTACCGCCGACCTCCCTCACGGCACCACCTTCGCCGCCTTCGTCTCCCGCGTCGTCGGATACTGGATCCCCAACTGCTCCATGTAGCTCGCGTACTTCTTCGGGTCGTAGTAGAACGGCCGCATCAACTCCCGGTACTTCGCCATGATGTCCGCGTTCAAGAACGTGCTCGGCTCATCCGAATCCGCCAGCAGCGACACGTACTTCTTGTCCTTCGTCTGCACATTCACGAAGTAGTCGCGGGCGTCGCTCACGAGCTTGGGCGTCAGCAGGATGTCGAGCAGCGTCGTCGCCTGCACCTTGGCCCCCGCCACCGCTCCCTTGTGCGCGAGCGGCGTTGCCATCGCGATGCCATCTACCCAGTTGTGCCCCGGCGTCCCCGGAATGTTGCTCGGGAAGCTGAGCGTCACGTTCGGCACGTTCCACGACACGTCACCGATGTCGTCCGAACCCATGCCCGTCGCCTCGCGCAGCGCCGCCTCGGGTGTCTTCTGCACCGAGGGCACGAGCTTGAGCCCCGAGTCGGGCTGCCCCATTTCGGTCTGCACCGCGCGCGCGAACTGCTGGTCCTTGGCGTCCCACTTGGGCATGCCCACCGACTTGATGTTCTCGTACATCGCCAGCGCGATCGGCTTGTTCTGGTGGATGTCCCACGCCGTGCCGAAGATGCGCGCCCCTTCGAACTTCGTATCCGTCATCAGCGCGGCCCCTTCGGCCATCCGCTTGGCGGCCTCGAAGTTCTCCTTCACGCGCGCGGCATCCCGCTCGCGGAAGTAGAACCAGATGCTCGCCGTGCTCGGCACCACGTTCGGCTGGTCGCCACCGTCGCGGATCACGTAGTGTGACCGCTGCTGCAGCGGCAGGTGCTCGCGCTTGAACTCCCAGCTGTTGGCCAGGAGCATCACCGCGTCGAGTGCACTCTTGCCGCGCCACGGCGCACCGGCCGCGTGCGCACTCTGCCCCTTGAACCGGAACTCGGCGCTGATCAACGCCAGCGACGGCTCGGCGCCATAGCCCACGTACAGGTCATCGCCCACATGCGTGAACAGGTTCACGTCCACGTCCTTGAACATCCCTGCGCGCACGAAGAACGCCTTGGTGCCCAACTGCTCTTCGGCCACGCCCGGCCAGAGCATGAGCGTGCCGGACATCTTCTCGCGCGTCATGATCTCCTTGACCACGAGCGCGGCGGCGATGTTCACCGCCTGGCCGGAGTTGTGCCCTTCGCCATGTCCCGGGGCACCGCCCACGATCGTGTCGCGGTAGGCCACCCCCGGCTTCTGGTTCGACTTGGGGATGCCGTCGATGTCGGAGCCGAGCGCGATGACCGGCTTGCCCGACCCCCAGCGCGCGGTCCATGCCGTGGGAATGCCGGCGACGCCGCGCACCACGGTGAACCCGTTCTTCTCGAGCAGGCCGGTCAGGAACTTGGACGTCTCGACTTCCTGCATGCCGAGCTCGCCGTACGAGAAGAGCTGGTCGACGATCTCCTGAATCTGCTTGGCGCGACCGTCGATCTTGGTGAGCGCTTCGGCCTTGAGGCGCGCAAGGCGCGGGTCGGGGGTCTGCGCGCGCGCGGGGGCGGCGATGGTCAGGGCCATCGCGAGACTAAAAACGGAGAAGCAGATCCCTCGCTTCGCTCGGGATGACAAGGGCTTCGTTTGGGCTTCGTTGTCGTCCTGAGCGAAGCGAAGGACCTGCTTATAGCCGTTGATCTTGCTCTTAATCATGCTCTTGATCTCCCTCACGGCACCACCTTGTTCACGGTCTTCGTGGAATCACGCAGCGTCGGATACTGGATCCCCAGCTGCTCCAGATACGACTTGTACTTCTTGCTGTCGTAGTAGTACTTCTTCATTTCCGGCCGGTACTTGGCCATGATCTCGGCGTTCAGGTTAATCGGCGGCATGTCGCTCGCCGCGATGAACGGCCTGTACTTGATGTCCTTGGTCTGGACGTCGTTGAAGTACGCCCACGCGTCCGCCACGATCTTCGGCTTGGCGATCAGGTCCAGCATCGTCAGCGCCTGCACCTTCGCCCCCGCAACCGCGCCCTTGTGCGCAATCGGCGTCGCCATCGCGATGCCATTCGCCCAGTTGTGGCCGGGCAGGTTCGGAATGTTCGACGGATAGCGCAGCGTGATCGTCGGCAGGTTCCACGCCACATCGCCGATGTCATCCGAGCCGCCGCCCATCCGGTTCTGCGACGGGCCGTCCAAGCGCCCCACGCCCGTGCGAAGCCCCGTGTCAGGCACCCCGAGCTCCTTCTGCAGCCCCTTGGCCATCTTCACGTCGGAGGCGTCCCACTTGGGAACGCCCACACTCTTGATGTTCTCGTACATCGCCTCGGCCACCGGCTTGCTGAAGTGGCCGCTCCACCCGGAGCCGAGCACCACGATTGTGTCGAGCTTGGTATCGGTCATCATGGCCGCGCCCGCTGCGATCCGCTTGCCGGCCTCGAACAGCGCCATCGTCTTGTCGTAGTCGAGGTGGCGGAAGTAGAACCAGATGCTCGCCGTGCTCGGCACCACGTTGGGCTGGTCACCGCCGTCCTTGATGACGTAGTGCGAGCGCTGCTGCAGCTCCAGATGCTCGCGCTTGAACTCCCAGCCGTTGGCCATGAGCATCACGGCGTCGAGGGCGCTCTTGCCGCGCCACGGCGCGCCGGCCGCGTGCGCGCTCTGTCCCTTGAAGCGGAACTCGGCGCTCACCAACGCATTCTGCCCGCCCTGTCCCCAGCTCACCCCGAGGTCATCACCCACGTGCGTGAACAGCGTGACGTCCACGTCCTTGAACACGCCGGCGCGCACCAGAAACGCCTTGCCCGCCATTTGCTCCTCGGCCACGCCGGGCCAGAGCATCAGCGTCCCTTGCAGCTTCTCGCGCGTCATGATCTCCTTGACCACGAGCGCTGCGGCAATGTTGACGGCTTGGCCCGAGTTATGGCCTTCGCCGTGCCCCGGCGCGCCCACCACCTGCCAATCGCGGAACGCGACCGCCGGCTTCTGCCCTGACTGCGGAATGCCGTCGATGTCGGAGCCGAGCGAGATGACCGGCTTCCCGGTGCCCCAGCGCGCGGTCCAGGCGGTGGGCATGCCGGCCACGCCGCGCTCGATCTTGAACCCGTTCTGCTCGAGGATCCCGGTCAGGTACTTCGACGTCTCGAACTCCTGCATGCCGAGCTCGCCGAAGGAGTAGACCTGATCGATGATCTCCTGGATCTGCTTGGCGCGGGCGTCCACCTTGGAGATCGCCTCGGCCTTGAGGGCGGCGAGGCGGGCCGAGTCCATGGGGGCCTGAGCGGGCAGGGTGGTCGCGCTCGTGGCTAGCGCGAAGGTCAACAACAAACGACGCATGGAAACTCCGAACAGGGGGGAGGAGGGGCGGACGCATCCGTGGGACCGACACGCGGACTACGCAGCAGCAAGAATGGGGGTTGAAACAGCCGGCCGCCATGTCGTCCTGAGCGAAGCGAAGGACCTGCTTTTCGCCCCCGAACCGCAAGCGAAGGACCTGCTTTTCTCCCCCGAACCGCAAAAGCAGGTCCTTCGCTTCGCTCAGGACGACGGCGGGTGGTCTAGCCGCCCGCCAGCCACGGACCTATCGTATGGAAGGCCCACTCCCCCCCTTCCGCACCCACCCGGCCCATGGCGATCAAGCTCACGGTCAACGGCGCACCGCGCACCTACGACGGCGACCCGGCCCAGCCCCTCCTCTGGTATCTCCGCGACGAACTCGGCCTCACCGGCACCAAGTTCGGCTGCGGCATCGCGGCCTGCGGGGCGTGCACCCTCCACGTCAACGGAACCGCCGTCCAGTCGTGCGTCGTGCCGATGTCGGCGGCCGCCAACGGCAAGGTTACCACCATCGAGGGGCTCAGCGAAAAGGGCAATCACCCCGTGCAGCAGGCGTGGGCCGCTGCCAACGTGCCGCAGTGCGGCTACTGCCAGCCCGGCCAGATGATGGCCGCTGCGGCGCTCATCAAGAAGAAGGGGAAGCCCACCGAGGCCGATGTCGACGAAGCGATGTCGCTCGTCATCTGTCGCTGCGGCACCTACACGCGCATCCGCGAAGCGATCAAGGCCGCGGCCGGCATGACCCCGGCAGCCTCCACCACCGGAGGGCGCTGACCATGGCCACCACCGAAAAGACCCTCCAGCGTCGCGACTTCCTTGGCAAGCTCGCGCAGACGGGCCTCGTCATCGCCATCGGCGCGAGCAGCGTGCGCCGCCTCGAAGCCGCTGACCGCCTCGAACGCGGCCTGCTCAACGCGCCCGACGGCGCGTGGGCGCCCGGCGTCTTCTTGCGCATCGCGGACGACGGCACGGTCACCATCATCTGTCATCGCTCCGAAATGGGGCAAGGCATCCGCACCGGCATGGCCATGGTCATCGCCGACGAGCTCGGCTGCGACTTCAAGGCCATCGTCCTCGAGCAGGCGCTCGGCAACGACAAGTACGGCAGCCAGAACACCGATGGCTCCACGTCCATGCGCAACGGCGCGTACGACACGATGCGGCAGGCTGGTGCTGTTGCCCGCACCTTGCTCGAAGACGCGGCCGCTGCAGAGTGGGGGGTCGCGGCAAGCACCGTGAGCACCAGGAACGGCATCGTCTCGCACACCGCGAGCGGTCGCTCGCTGCCGTTCGGCAAGCTGGTCGCGCGCGCACGCACCCTGCCGGTGCCGGCCAAGCCGCGGCTCAAGGACGAGTCGCAGTTCACGATGATCGGCAAGACGGTGCCGGGCATCGATCTCACCGACATGCTCACCGGCAAGGCGATCTACGGTCAGGACGCGACGATGCCGGGGATGAAGATCGCCGTCATCCTGCATCCGCCCGTATACGGCTCCAAGGTTGCGTCGTTCGACGCCAGCGCGGCGCTCAAGATCAAGGGCGTCGAACAGGTCATCGAAGTCCCCGGCGCGCCGCCGCCATCCGGCTTCATGCCGCTCGGCGGACTCGCCGTGATCGCCAGCAGCACCTGGGCCGCCATCAAGGGACGCGAGGCGCTCAAGGTCACGTGGAGCGCGAGCCCCAACGACAAGTACGACTCAGCCGTGTATCGCACGGAGCTCGAGGGCGCGGTGCGCGCTGAGGGCAAGACGGTGCGCTCGCTCGGCGACGCGCCGGGGGCGCTGGCCAGCGCGGGCAAGAAGATCGAAGCCGAGTACTATGCGCCACACATTGCGCACGCGCCCATGGAGCCGCCCGCTGCGGTGGCGAGCGTGACCGGCGACACGTGCGAAGTGTGGACCTGCACGCAGAACCCGCAGGCTGCACGCGATACCGTTGCGGGCTTTCTGAAGCTCAAGCCCGAGAATGTGGCCGTGCATGTGACGCTGCTGGGCGGCGCGTTCGGGCGGAAGTCGAAGCCCGACTACGTGGCCGAGGCGGCGTTCCTGTCGCAGAAGATCGGCAAGCCGGTCAAGGTGGTCTGGACGCGCGAGGATGACCTGGGCGTCGGGTACCCGCACACCGTGAGCATGCAGCGGATCGAGGCCGCCATGGATGCGAGCGGCAAGATCACCGCGTGGCGTCATCGCATCGCGTCGCCGCCCATTCCGTCGGTGTTTGCACCGGGGCAGGACTATCACTCCGAGGGCGAACTCGCGCTTGGCGTCCTCGACATGCCCTATGAAATCCCGAATGTGCGCGTCGAGGCAGGCAAGGCACCTGCCCATGTGCGCATCGGCTGGTTCCGCTCGGTGAGCAATGTGCCGCAGGCGTTTGCCGTGAGCTCGTTCATGGACGAACTGGCGCATGCGGCGGGCAAGGACCCACTCGAGTTCCTTATGCAGTCGCTGGGGTCCGATCGCATCATCGACATGACCAAGACCGGCTCACTCAAGCCCGTGGACAACTACGGCGCCAAGTGGGAGGATCACCCCAACGACACTGCGCGCCACAAGCGCGTGCTGCAGGCGGTCGCGCGCGAGGCGGGGTGGGGCCGGAAGCTGCCCAAGGGCGAAGGGATGGGCATCGCCGTGCATCGCAGCTTTCTCACCTATGTGGCGAGCGTCGTGCATGTGAAGGTGGGGCCCAAGGGCAAGATCACCATCCCGCGCGTGGACATCGCCATGGACTGCGGCTACGCCGTCCACCCGGAACGCGTCCGCTCGCAGTGCGAAGGGGCGGTGATCATGTCGATCTCCAACGCGATGACGAGCGAGCTGAGCTTCAAGGCGGGCAAGGCCGTGCAAACCAACTTGAACGCGTACAAGGTGGTGCGCATGGCGCAGGCGCCGCGCGAGATCAAGGTGCACCTCGTGAACAGCGGTGGCCCGATGGGCGGTGTGGGTGAGCCCGGCGTGCCGCCGGTGGCACCGGCACTGGCGAACGCAATCTTCGCCGCCACGGGCAAGCGCCTCCGCACGCTGCCGATCGGCGATCAGCTCGCCAAGGCATAGCGCGTGAAGCACGACGAGAACTACGAATCGAGCGACGTCGAAGACCGCCGGGGCGAATCCGGCGGTGGCGGCGGGCGCGGATTCCGCCTGCCCGGCGGTCGCCTTGGCCTCGGCGGCTTTGCCATTCTCATCGTGCTCTCGCTGGTCTTCAAGACTGATCTCATCACCCCCGCGCTCGGCGGTGGCGGCGGTGGTGCACCGGCGGTGCAGGCGCCGGTTGTCGGGAGTGATGGGCGCGTGTCCGAGAGCGCGAACGAGAAGTCGGCGCGTCACCTGGCCGCGTTCGTGCTCGATGATGCGCAGCAGGTCTGGACCAGGCTGCTCGAGGCGGACGGCAAGACGTACGCGCGCGCCAAGCTCGTCCTCTTTCGTGGCGGAGTGCAGTCCGGCTGTGGCGATGCGTCGAGCGCCATGGGCCCGTTCTACTGCCCGGCCGACCGGCGCGTGTACATCGACCTGGGGTTCTACGACGAACTCTCGCGTCGCTTCGGCGCGCCCGGCGACTTCGCCCAGGCCTACGTGCTCACGCACGAGATCGGCCATCACATCCAGAACCTGCTCGGCACCGAGCGCACGGTACGGCGCCTGCAACAGGGCAACGCCGCGCAGAAGAATGCGCTGAGTGTGGCCATGGAGCTGCAGGCCGATTGCTATGCGGGCGTGTGGGCCAAGACGACCGAGCAGCGCCGGCTGCTCGAGTCGGGCGATGTGGACGAAGCGCTCAAGGCCGCGAGTGCCGTGGGCGATGACCGACTGCAGCAGCAAGCGACCGGGGACATTCGCCCCGAGTCGTTCACGCATGGATCGAGCGCGCAGCGAGCGATGTGGTTCAAGCGCGGCATGACCGAAGGTGACCCTCGCGCATGCGACACCTTCAGTCAGCGGTAACACTCCTACAGAGGGCAGGGCGATGACGGCAACGGCACCGACCCCGGCGGACACGCTCGCACCCGTGTCCCATGCGCGCGACACGGTCAAGCACGCGCATGCGTGTCCGCTCTGCGAGGCCATGTGCGGGCTCGTGATCGAGACCGACGGCCCCACCGTCGTGAGCATCCGCGGCGACGACGAGGATCCGTTCAGCCGCGGCCACATCTGTCCCAAGGCGGTCGCGCTCAAGGACCTGCACGAGGACCCGGACCGGCTGCGCCGTCCGATGAAGAAGGTGCACGGCAAGTGGGAGCCGGTGAGCTGGAAGGAGGCGCTGGACTTTGCGGCCGAGGGGCTGCGAAGTGTACAGAAGCTGCACGGGCCCGATGCGGTGGCGACGTTCGCGGGGAACCCGACGGTGCACTCGGTGGGCGCGTCGTTCTTCCTGCCAATGTTGCTGCGCGCGCTCAAGACCAAGAGCCGCTTCAGCGCCACGAGCGTGGACCAGCTGCCGCATCACGTGGCCGCGGCCACGATGTTCGGGCATCCGCTGCTGATCCCGATTCCGGACATTGACCGCACGCAGCACTTCGTGATCATCGGCGGAAACCCGATGGCGAGCAACGGCTCGCTGATGACGGCGCCGGACGTGGGCAAGCGGCTCAAGGCCATCCGCGCGCGCGGTGGCAAGGTGATCGTGATCGACCCGCGCCGCACGGAGACCGCATTAGTAGCGGATGAACACCATTTCATCCGCCCCGGCGCGGACGTGTTCCTGCTGCTGGCGATGCTGCACGTGATCATCAAGGAAGGGTTGGACCGCCCCTCACGTGCGCGCGAGCTCGCGGACGAGTACGACGAACTCTGGGCCGCCTGCAAGTCGTACACGCCAGAGCGCGTGGCCACAGCCACGGGGATGAAGCCCGGCGTCATCACCGCAATCGCGCGCGACTACGCCAACGCGCCGAGTGCGGCGCTGTACGGGCGCGTGGGGGTGAGCATGCAGGAGTACGGGGCAGTGTCGCTCTGGCTCATCACCGCGCTCAACCTCGTGACCGGCCGCCTGGACGAACCGGGCGGCGTGATGTTCACGAAGCCGGCGATTGATCCGGTGGGCGGCAAGGGGGGCTACTCGCCCGACAAGATCGGCCGCTGGAAGACGCGCGTGCGCGGGCTGCCCGAGTACATGGGCGAGTTCCCCGTGGCGGCGTTGGCCGAGGAGATGGAGACGGACGGCGCGGGGCAGATCCGCGCGCTGGTGACGCACGCGGGGAACCCCGTGCTGAGCACGCCCAACGGCGGTCGGCTGGACCGTGCCCTCGAGGGGCTCGAGTTCATGGTGTCGATTGATTTCTACATCAACGAGACCACGCGCCACGCCGACATCATCCTGCCGCCGGTGGGCCCGCTGGAGCGGGACCATTACGACATCGTGTTCCACGCGCTCGCCGTGCGCAACACGGCCAAGTACGCGGCGCCGCTGTTCGACCCGCCCGCGGGGACGATGCCCGACTGGAAGATCCTGAGCGAGCTGACGGAGCGGATGCAGCCCGGCTGGAACTGGGGCGCGATCAAGAGCCGGTTGACGACGCGCGCGATCCGCCGACTCGGCGTTCGCGGCTTGTTGGATCGTGAGCTGGCGAAGGGTCCTTACGCGCAGGCGGTCCCCGGTGGTGGCGAGGGGCTCACGGTCGCGTCACTGGAGAAGCGTCCGCACGGCGTGGACCTGGGCGCGATGGTGCCGATGCTGCCCGACCGGCTCCGCACGAAGACCGGGCGCATTCACGCGGCGCCGCGCGCGCTGCTGGCGGATCTGCCGCGCGTGGCGCACGGTCTCGAGGTGGCGAGCGAGAAGCACGAAGGCGTGCTGATGCTGATCGGCCGCCGCGAGCTCCGCAGCAACAACAGCTGGATGCACAACAGCGAGCGGCTGGTGAAGGGGAAGCCGCGGTGCACGCTGCTCATGCACCCCGATGACGCCGCGCATCGCCACCTGGTGGACGGTCAGATGGCGTTGATCATCTCACGCGTCGGCGCGGTGGAGACGCCGGTGGAGGTGAGTGATGCGGTGATGCCGGGGGTGGTGAGTTTGCCGCATGGGTGGGGGCATGGGAGAGCCGGGGTTCGGCTCAAGACTGCTGTCGCGAACGCCGGCGTTAGCATCAATGACCTTACCGATGACGAGCGGGTGGACAAGCTCGTGGGGACGGCGGGGTTTAGTGGGACGCGGGTGACGGTGGAGCGGGTGGGGTAGGCGCAATTGAGCGATCAACTAGGTCAAATGACCTATCCGACAGCGGAGCACCTCTTACGAAGAAGACAAGCTGATGCAACCTTCACTTCGGAACTCGACCACACGAAAGAAAGATCTATCACCACGGACGGAGCGAACCCGATGGCGCGCGTCGATAGCCTGACTACTCTAAAGATCTCCGGAACCGCGCGCCACACAACCGTTCAAGCTACCTGCTCTCTGGTGCTTGAGGACGACGGGACAAAGTGCCTCCAAATCGACACTTACGGTTCAGCAAATCGGCAGGAGGTCGGAAAGAAAAGCCAATCCATCCGCCTTACTCCCACGGCGCTCCGACAGCTCGTCAAGCTGGCCGAGCAGTATCGTCTGCTAGACAGCACGAAGTGATCATCCAGGAAGCACTTAGGATCGGCTGAGACCAAGCCGTGAAGCGATATGTCTCACAACGTCCACATGAACGGCGTTTCCCAGAGCCCGAAAGGCTGAAGCGTGAGTCTCGGGAAGTTGGAGCGAATCCGGAAGACCCAAAAGTCGCAGCCCCTCTCGACGTGAGATAAAGCGGCGCTGCGGCCCGAGAATCGGAATCTGCGTGGTCGTCATTGACACTAGCGCCGGCACGGAATCGTAGCGCTTCACGCGAAGCCCAGAAGGGCGAAATTGAAGAACGTGCTTCCAGATGTTTCGTTCGCCATGCTTCACGTTCCACTCGAACTTGCGAAGCGAATGAGGGAAGTCCTGCATTCGCTCGATCCACGCTGACGAAAGAAATGGCCGGACGGATCGCCACCAGATCCGATTCTGCTCAATAAATCTGGTCTTCCAACCTGGAAATACGTCGACCCTCCTAACGTATGGAGGCAGCCTCTCAATCAAATCAGCACGGGACAACGTGGCCGACCGTGACCGAGTGAAGCGGCGAAGCGAATCTGTTGACCACGCATGCGGACCGCGCCCAGACGAAGGATATGAAGCACCCAACTCATCAAGCCAAAGCGGGAACGACGGCAGCTCAAGCGAAGACGGGACCATCTGCAGAAACTCGCCCCAGAGTTCAATAACGGCGCGCTGCCTAGGCGTAAGACGCGTTTCCCTAACTTCAGCAGGAGTGAGTTCACTCCTCGAAAGTACCACGTGAGAGAGCGAAGTCTCCTGAGCCTTTCGCGCCGGAAATGGCGTATCCACTAGCGGCGACAAACTCGCGACGGCAAAGAAACGCTCTCTGTGGTGCGGATAGCCAAGGTGATGTGGTGAAATGAGTCCCGGACCACCAGTCGATAGATGCTCGGTCCCGTAGACGAAATAACCGAGGGACCTCAAACTGTCGCGAACAACACGCCAAGTTTTTCCGGCGTCATGGCGTTCGAAGTTTCCAACATTCTCAAGAAGCACATACGCAGGCCTACGGTGGCGCACTACCTCGAGAATCGAGAAGAAAAGTGTTCCGCGTGTCCGATCCACGAAGCCCTCCTGTGCGCCAGACTTCGAAAATGGCTGACACGGAAAACCAGCGCAGAGAACCTCATGGGCAGGGAACTCTCGCTCGGAGCCACGGAGGTTCCCAACGATGCGCGAGGACTCTACTCCAAAATTCTGCTGGTAGAGCGCACGCAACTCGTCGTCAATCTCCGCAACGCCAACACACTCGCCGCCGAGTTGCGATAGCGCGGCATGGAATCCCCCCAGACCAGCGCAAAGATCCACAAACCGAAAACGCTGCTGTCGGTCACGCACAGAAACTCGCGCCACGAGATCGATCTCGAGAAGAAAGCGATAGGAACCTACCTTCGAGGCAGAAATCTAATGAAGCGGACCGCAGCCAGGAGCAGGGCAACCTCAGCCGACACCCCTCTCACGAAGGTCAGCATTCGACCAGGTGTAAGCGTCCTCTCAGTCCTAGCGCACCTGAACTACCAGCCCTGGTTCGCAATTGCTGAATTCGTCGACAACGCTGTCCAAAGCTTCATCGATAACAAGAAGCGTATCGGGATTCGACAGCTGAAGATTGCGATCGACATCGACACGTCTGGGATGGGACGAATTTCCGTTCGCGACAACGCTGCCGGGATCGCACGGCGTGACTACGCAAGGGCGTTTCGTGCTGCGGAGGTTCCGCCCAATCGGAAAGGACTCTCGGAGTTTGGCATGGGGATGAAGAGTGCAGCGTGCTTCTTTGCAAAGCGATGGGCCGTGAGAACGAAGGCGTTTGGGGAAACAGTCGAGCGAAAGGTTTCCTTCGACATTGCGCGCATCGTTCGCGACTCCATTGAGGAGCTGACTATTGAGGAGCGCCCCGCTTCTCGTTCGGATCACTACACTGAGATTATCCTCACCGATCTCAACAAGATTCCTCAGAAGAAATCAATCGCAAAGATTCGGGATCATCTAGCGAGCATCTATCGCGTGCAGCTCAGAACCGGAATACTCAAGCTCACATATCGCGGTGATGATGTAGAGTACACTGACCCTGCCGTTCTGCGTGCCCCTCATTTTGCAGAACCAAAGGGGAAAGCAAAGCTCTGGAAGAAGCAGATACACATTGCGCTTCCACGGGGTCGCCGAATCGAGGGGTTCGCTGCTCTTCGCGCGAAGGCGAGCGTATCAGGCGCCGGCTTTGCACTCTTTCGCCGCGGGCGTGTAGTCCAAGGCTCGGGAGATGAGGGTTACCGCCCAGAGTATATATTCGGCAAGTCAAATAGCTATGCGTATCAACGTCTCTTCGGCGAATTGCACCTATATGGCTTTGACGTAAGCCATACAAAAGATGGCTTCCGATGGGAAGACGATGAGGAGTTGATCTGGGAGAAGTTGCGCAAGGCAATCGACAGCGCGCCAATCTCACTGTTGAGGCAGGCGCAGGGATATCGTACAAGGCCCACCAAGGATCAGATCGCAACTGGCGCGCAGACGGCAATCGACAATACCGCTGACGTCCTCAGCCGCACTCCCCAGAGTGCGATCGACCAGGTGATTCGCTCCCTCGAGGGCGCGCCGCACGGCCCCCAACGCGGTTTGCCGAAACGACATGCGATCGCGAAGAAGGAGTTCATTGTGAACTTCCAGGATGTAGAGTGGAACATCAGGCTGGAGTACTCAAGCGACTCACCAGGAGATGATTGGCTCGAGGTGTCTGAGCGAAAGCAGGAGAAGCCCTCAAAGGCCAAAGGCTCAAAGTCGAAGAGATCCACCGATGGTCGAATTGTGCACGTGCGGATGGCCGCAGCGCATCCATTCATGGTTCGATTCGCAGGGAGCGACGAAGAGAAGCTGGAGGCCATGGCACGCATGGGGGCGGCAATTGCTCTCTCCGAGATAACAGCCCGCGATTCTGGCGTCGAAGATGCGTCCGCAATTCGTCTAGCCCTGAACGAACTGCTCCTTGAACCTTTTAGCGAGGCGTGAACTGCGTCTCACAATCTCCGCCGCATAGGATCGCAAATGACAAGAAAGTCGCAGGTGCGCATCGGAAGTGCTAAACCAACGCCTGGTAGCAAATGGACGCCAGTCGCAGGTAGCGAATTCGAAGGATTCCTGCTGCGTAGCCCTATTGCGCGTGACGAAGCGGCGAAGCGCCTATTCTCGGACGAGTGCGGCGCCATTCTTCGAAAATGCGTTTCACCGAAACACGGGAAGGGACATTCCGCTGGACTGGTGATTGGGTATGTCCAGAGCGGAAAGACGCTCTCCTTCACAGGCGTCACCGCACTTGCACGCGACAACGGCTTTCAACTCGTAATCGTTGTCGCCGGAATCTCCGATCCACTGCTGGCGCAATCGACGGCGCGCATTCGGGCAGATCTAGACATCGACCGTCGAAATGACTACGCGTGGGTGATGTTCGAGAGCAAAGGCTTCCCAGCAAACCTATCTACCAGGATCGCAAATCACCTCGAAGAATGGCGCGACAAGGATGTGCCGCTAAATCAGCGGCGAACTGTCATTGT
This sequence comes from Gemmatimonadota bacterium, assembly GCA_031372565.1. GTDB lineage: Bacteria > Gemmatimonadota > Gemmatimonadetes > Gemmatimonadales > Gemmatimonadaceae > JACPPC01. Next base: position 29,075 of record JANMLN010000028.1, read on the forward strand.
TGTGGTCATGAAGCATCACGGTCATCTAGAGAAGCTGAACAAGCACTTGCGAAAGGTAAAGATGCTTGACCGTACGCCCACCCTGGTGATTGACGACGAGGCTGACCAGGCGAGCATGAACACGAAGGTGCGCCGCAATGAGGAGAGTAGTACACACGGCGCTCTGAGAACTTTGCGCGAGCTTCTGCCCTGGCACACCTACCTTCAGTACACAGCAACGCCGCAGGCACCGCTCTTGATCAGTATGATCGATGAACTGGCGCCGCAGTTTGTCGAACTCATTACACCAGGTAAGGGCTACGTTGGTGGAAAGGAATTCTTCGGATCAGGATCCAAGCTCGCGGTAGAGATTCCCCAGAGCGAACTGCCGGATCCAAGCAGTCCGCGCGCCGGCCCGCCAAGCTCACTCGTGATGGCCTTGCAGATGTTCGTCTTGGGCGTGACCGCTGGCCTCGTCGACCCGGCCGGTCCACAGAGCAATCGCTCGATGCTCCTTCACCCGTCGCAGGAGCGCGACCTCCATACGCAATACTCTGGCTGGGTCGACGGAGTGCTGAGACGATGGAAGCGAACAATGGAGAGTGGTTCCGTCGCTGACAGACGGCACTTGCGCGATGAGTTTCGTGCTGCGCACAAGCAGCTGGCCGGCACACACCCTCAGCTACCGACACTCAGCGTACTGTTCAAGCAATTCAAGCGAGCGATGCGGGTGCCGGTGACAATCATGAACGCTGAACGCGGCAAGACGCCCCAGATCGATTGGAAGGGAGCCTACGCGCACGTGCTAGTTGGTGGACAAGCTCTCGACAGAGGTTTCACCGTCGAGGGCCTTACCATCACTTACATGCCGCGCGGAGTCGGTGTTGGACACGTCGACACTGTTCAGCAACGGGCCCGGTTCTTCGGCTACAAGAGCAATTACTCCGGACTCTGCCGTGTGTTTGCCGGGCAAGGAGTGCTTGACACGTTCACAAAATACGTCAAGCACGAGGAGTTCATGCGCGGCAGTCTCAGAAAGCTCAATGCGGAAGGAAAGGCGCTCAAGGACTGGCGGCGCATCTTCATCCTCGACCGTAACCTTCGGCCAACAAGGCAAAGCGTACTGGCGCTCGACTTTTCTAGAGAGAGCTTCGGAGGGAAGTGGAATTATCAGGGTCAGCCGCACGTCGGCTCCTCTGCGATCAGCGAGAATAAGCGGCTCTTGCAAAATCTGCTCGCGTCACGAGCTCTGGGTACATGGCGCACCCGGAAAGGCAATACGGCTACCACGACACACCACTATGCAGAAGGCGTGGCCCTTGGCACGCTGCTTGAGAAGCTCTTGGTCCCATGGTTGACTCCTGGACGTGCTGACGCCATGACGTTCACGACCATTCAATTGCTTCTCGCGGACGCTCTCGAGCGAGAGGGTGGGAAGCAAGAGCTGTGCGATGTGATTCTGATGAGTGGCGGAAGTAGTCGTCAACGAAGCCTCACGAAGGCAAATGAAGTTGACAATCCGTTTCAGGGAGCTTCACCGCCAAACGGCCCGCGATTGGGGAAGGACTATTCTGGCGATCGGCAAATAGGAAACCACGATCGGGTACGGGTTCAGATTCATGTCTTGGATCTTTACCGCGGCCAAGCGCTTGTCGCCTCTGGCGTACCCATGCTCGCGGTGTGCCTTCCGAAGCGAATGGCGGTCCATACCATTGCACAGGACTAGTGGAGGCACCCAAGCATGAGTTCGGACGGTAGCAATGCGCTACAAGCAGCGTTTCAGCAGCTCCTGCCACCGAAGGGGCGAGGTAATGGCGAGCGATATCAGACGATTCAGTTGAGGGACGAGCCTCGAGTTCAAATCGGCAAGGGCAGAGGCGGGGAGCCCTGTATCATCATTGACGATGTCTCTGCTCGAGAAGGCGCGGTCCGGATGCCCATCGAGCTTGAACACATCGTCGTCCGATACCGATGTGATGTCGAGATCTACACATCTTCAACAAGGCGCGTGGGAAAGGCAGTGGCCACAGTTATTGGCCTTCGGGAGGGAAGTTCCGAGTTCACAAATGCCTTCCTGGATGTTGCTAGCGTCTTTGCTGACTCGTTAGGCGCGCATCCGACGCAAGAGCAAGTCTATGAACAGGTTGGCCGACTACTCGAGCTGTTCCGCGCGAGAACACGCCCCGCGCTTGGATCGGTGCAGGGACTTTGGGCAGAACTGTTTCTGATTGCATGTGCGACGCGCATGCAGGAGGCGGCACGCGCGTGGCATTCAGATCCGTCTGATGTTCACGACTTTGCTGACCAAGGGCAGCGACTAGAGGTGAAGAGCACGAGGAGGGCTGAGCGGAAGCATACATTCACGCACGCTCAACTGACTCCGCTGGCGAAGCAGCAGATATTTGTTGCGTCAGTTCAAGTGCTTGAGAGCCAAACTGGAGTGTCGATTGCACACCTGCTGGATCGAGTCGCAGCGGAGCTCGGTGGCGGGGAGGACACCGCTCGCGTTGAGTCTATCGCAATGGCCACACTCGCCAGCAACTGGACTCAGGGCAGCCGCGAGCGTTTTGATTTCCAAACCGCAATTGACACACTCCGGCTCTACGACGCGAGCAATGTCCCGCGTCTGTCATGCAAGATTCCGCTCGGAGTGAGCGATGTGACGTTTGTATCGGATCTAGCCACGAGCCGTCACGTGACTACGAGTGTGTGGCGCCGCCTAGGCGGTCTCGCGGGATATGTGGCTCCACTCCCGAGAGCGCGTCTGCTGAACGATCGGTGACGAAGAACGACAGAATGCGATTCGTTCAGACCAGAAGACACGACAGGCAAGGGAAGGTAGAGGCTGCCTTCTATGAGAATGCAGTTGCACGCTGCGGTATCGGGAGAAGCTATGGGACCCGCACCCGCGCCTCCCTCACCCTCCCCACCACCCACTCCCGCTCCCCCTCCGTATCAAACCCCTTCCACCCCCGCGCCCCCGCCTCCAACCGCTCCAGCCACTTCACCACGAACTTCACATCCTCCTCCACCCGCACCCGACGCCCGCCCACCGTCACGTACACCGGCGACGTCGTCCCGAACGGGTACATGTCCAGCACCTCCGCCCGCGCTGAGTCCCCGCGCGCGCCAAGCACGAACCACTTGCTCTCCGACACCATCACGCTGAATGTCGTGTCGTGCGACGTCCTCGGCCCGGACGCAGACAGATTCGCCACCACCACCCCGTTGGCCACCAGCTCTAAGTGATCCACCGCCACCATACTCCGAAGCCGCGCGCGAACGCGCACTGACCCTCCCGAAGCCGGCAGCATCACCGAGTCCCCAGGCTCCCGCTCATTCACCCACAGCTCCACCAGCGGCCCATTGGTCGCCATCGTCCGCCCCGCCGCGATCCCCGCCAGCATCGCCGCGCGCGTGTTCGCACTCTTCACATACGTGCGATTGAGCCCGATCGGCCCCCGCAGGCTCGCGTAGTTGGTCATCGCGTCCGTACCCGCGCCTGCGGGAATCCGGAACCCCGCGTTCAGCAGCCGATACCACGTGCGCGCCGTGCTCCAATGCTCGGCGAACCCCAGAATCTCCATGTAGCTCAGCTGGCCGAGCGCTGCGTCGATCGGCAGCGCGTGCGAGAGTGCGGTCTTCTCGTCAAATGGGTCAATCGGTTCGTCGTACGGATGCACGTACCCCGTGATCGCGCCCTGCTTGCGCGCCAGCGCGAACACGTCGCTGTTCATCGGCAGCAGGCTCGACGCGGCCGTGCCCTGGTAGCTCGCGTACGGCGGCAGCACCAGGCCCGTCGTCAGGCCGAGCAGGGCAGAGTGACCCCAGTACGGAGTATGAAACTCCTCGTCGAAGGCGAGCAGCACCTCCTTGGGCTCCGTGCTCGACTCCTTCCCGCCGTTGAACCACGTGAGATCGGGAATGCGCGACTCCTTGTTCACGATCAGCGCTTCCACCAATCGCACGTCCTCGGCCCTCGCCTGCGCGGTCACCGTCGCCGGCGTCGCCTTGTACGGGCCGCCGTAGTTCATGTGCACGTGCAGGTCCGCCGAGCGCCATCCCTGCAGTGCGAGGTCGGCGATGCGCGCGAAGCGCGCGACCAGCTTGCCACTCGTGCTGTCGCCGATCTTCACCTGCACCACCTGCTTGACCGGCTTCCACTCGAGGCCGTGGTATGCCTCCACCGTGTACGCGCCCTCGGGCACCATCAGCTCCGTCGCGCCACCGGCGTGGAAGTAGTGCACCTCGAACGCGCGCGCCTTGCGATCGTAGCTGTCGTCCGCCTGGCGCCACGCGCCGTCGCTCACCCAGGCGCGGCCATCGGGGCCCGTCACGCTCACGCGCGCGGTCATGGGCTGATTGTGGTCATCCATGAGGCGAATGCTCAAGCGGCCGAGCGGACGCTTGTACACGCGACGCGTGCGCGACACGGTGAGCGTCGTGCCACTCCGCACATGGATGACGCGGATCTCCGGCATCCCCGTCTCGTTCGCGAGGTACGCGATGCGCTGCCCATCGGGCGACCAGCGCGGATTGGTCGCGTCGTAGTCGCCGAAGGTGAGCTGGTACGGGTTCTTCCCGTCTGCGGTCATCAGGAAGAGCTGGTGCCACGTGCGCCCGATGTAGCTCGCATACACCACGCGACGGCCGTCTGGGCTCCAGTCGGGACGCGCCCCCCACGTGGTCTCTTCATCGCGCAGCTCGCGGCCGGCCAGCGTGCCGCCGGCAGCGGGCACCACCGCGCGCCACACCCCACCCGAGCCCCACATGTGGCCGGTGTTGGTCACGTACAGCAGCTCGCGCCCGTCGGGCGACCACGACGGGGAGATGGCGTGATCGATGGCGCCGTAGTACGTGCGGGCGAGCGGGCTCGCGGTGTCGGCGCTGATGCGGCGCGCATCGGTGAGCGCGCCGTTCGTCACATCGGCCACGAACAGGTGGAAGCGGCCAGCCTGCTGCGTACTCATCCACGCGAGGCGCTTGCCATCGGGGGACCAGCGCGGCTCGAGGTTCACCGCGCCGCCGCTCGTGAGCGGACGAATCACCCCCGTCGCCACCTCGAGCAGCTGCAGCTCGTACGCATCACGTTGGTAGCGCGTGAACACCAGCCACTTCCCGTCGGGCGACACATCCGGCTGGTGATCGTAGCCGGGACCGTCCGTCAGTTGAACCGCCTCGGTCTGGCCCAGCACCTGCTTCCACAACGTGCCGTTCATCGCATACACGAGCGTGGCGTCGTCGAGCCAGGCGACGGCGTGCGGGCCCGTGGTCACCTGCGGGACGTAGAGGTTGCGCCAGTAGTAGGGGTGGGGGACGGTGACTTGGCTGAGGACGGGGGCGCGCTGGGCGGTCACCGGGCCGGGCACGAAACAGAGAATGCCGGCCAGCAGGCCGCTCAGTGCGCGTCCAAGGCGAGGGCGGAGAAGGGTGTCCATGCGTGGAAGATGCGCCCGGTCGGTCACGGCGGTAACTGTCTCTGGAGGCGGGGAGTGGGCGTCTCTTCCGTTCGGAGTGTGCTTGTCGCAGCCTTCTCGCTTGGCCACCGAGCGCTGCGTATCCGCTTCGCGTGCCGCATGAACCTCAGGAGTGACTAACCGATGGAGCCACGCGCCAGGAAGGCTGCCACGCCGAGGACCACGAGGATCTCGGTGCGGTTGCCGTTGATGATGTTGGAGGAGTTGGAGAGGCTGGCTAACGAGAGGCGAGTGCCGCTTCAGGCCCTACTCCAGACGTTCCTGGCTGAACGCGTTGCCAGCGAGTACCGGTTGGTGGGGCGCCGCAGGCACGTCTCGGAGAGGTCGTAGCGGACGTCGTAGGCAGCCACCGGCCCGCGAGACTTTGCTCGCTTGCGCACCTGCGCGCCCATCAAGTAACCTCGCAAAGGCACTACGCACTCTCTCAAATACGCCAGGAGGCGACGCGTGCGTTGGCGACCCTATAGCGGCTATCGCATCGACAAGCCTGGCATGCGAACCTTCCTGGAGGATCCGACTGTCGGCGAGTTCGCCAAGGCGCGTCGCTTCTACGGCTGCGTCTGGGCAACAGACGGTGGCTTTGTCGGCTACTTCGAAGTGCCAGAACCAGGACAGCTCGACGATGTCGAGGTCGGCCCCTTCCCTATCGAGGCTGACGCGCGGCGTGCGGTGGAAGCTGGCTTGCTTGCCAGTCGGACCGAGCGCGTCGGAATTGGGGTCTGACGCAGGTGAAGCTCACAGCCAGGCCTCGCCCCGGCGCCCGCCCGAGCAGGACCGCCGCCGAACCCACGGCGCACTAGGATTCAAACGTGGAATTCGACATTATCGGCCCCATAACACAGATTCAGACTTTCGCCGTCGGCGCGGCCATTCGCGAAATCGAGCGGCTGCGGCGCATCTACGGACCTGGACGTTGGCGCAAGCGAAAGGGCATCGCGCGCATCAGGCTAACGGATGGCTCGCTCCACCGCGCTGAACTCCACTGGTACGAGGCGAGCGGCGTCGGCCGCCGCGAGTACAAGATCAAAGCCTACCTCGACTAGATTCCTGACCATGGCCACTCCGCGTCGGCTCGTGCTGTGTCTCCGCAACAAGGGCTTCGAGGTCTCCCTCGAGCGCCGCAAGATCTATCAAGTCGTACCGGACCGCGTGGCGGCGCAGCACCAGCAGCTGCGCGTCATCGACGAGTCCGGCGAGGACTACCTGTACCCCAAGTCATTCTTCGCGCCCATCGTCCTGCCGCAACGACTTCGCCGCGCCGTGCTGGCTGAAGCCTGAGTCAGTCTCGAGCAACCAAACAAGCAACGCCGCGGTGAGCCAAGGAGGGCTCGCCGCGGCGTTCGTGACTTGTGCTGGCTCTTGAGTGTTCGCTACGGCGTCACGCCGCCCGTCGCCAACTGCTTCACCATCGCATACCAGAACTCCGTCGCATCATTGAACGACTTCACCCCCACGCGCTCCTCCTGCCCGTGCGCGCGGCTCGGCTCGCTCTGCTCCCCGAACTGCGCACTCACGCCGTACGTCGGGATCCCTGCGTTTCGCGTGAACACCCCGTCCGTCGCCCCCGTGCTCATCTCCGGAATCACCGCGGCCCCCGGAAAGCGCTCGGCCGTCAGCTTGGTGAACACCCCCATCACGTCCGCGCGCAGCGGCGACACCGGGCCGCCCACCACGTCCCAGTTCTTGGTCACCTTGAGCTTGGCGCCCACCACCCGCTGGATCACCGCCATCACCGAATCGGTCGGGTCATCGGGCAGCATGCGACAGTTGATGTTCGCGCCGGCACGCTGTGGCAGCGCGTTGTCGGCATGCCCGCCGTCGAGCAGTGTTGCCACGCATGTCGTCCGCATCACCGAGCTCCAATAGCCGTTCATCGCAGCCAGCTTGGCCGCCGCGTCCAGGTCAATCGGATCGCCGGCAACCTTGAGCATCAGCGCCGCAACCTCGGGCGTCTGCGTAGCCGACCCCTGCTTGAAGAAGGCGCGCGTCACTTCGTTCAAGCGTACCGGAAAGGTGTGCTTGCTGAACGCGGCCAATCCCTCGGCCAGTTCATAAATGGCGTTGTCGGCGCGCGGCACGGAGCTGTGCCCGCCGCGATTGGTGGCCTCGACGCGGAAGTTCGCGTACACCTTCTCGCTCGCCTGCACGGTGTTGGCCACCGGCCGTCCCTTGTCGAGCGCGCCGCCGCCGCCGTCGGTATTCAGCGCGTACTCGGCGTCGATCTTGTCGCGGTGGTTCTTGAGCAGCCACGACATCGACTTGCCTTCCGTCTCTTCGTCCGCCGAGAGCACGACCACGATGTCGCGATCCGGCATCCACTTCTCGCGCTTCCAGCGGATCATGTTCTGGATCAGGTTGGCCGCGCCCGACTTGTTGTCGTCGGAACCGCGCCCGTAGTACCAGCCGCCCTCTTCCTTGAACGTGAACGGATCGAAGGGCCAGTCCTTCGGGTTCGCGGCCACGGCATCAATGTGCGCCATGAGCAGGATCGGCTTCTTGCCGGTCTTGCGACCGCGCAGTGTGGCAACCACCGCGGTCATCTCAGCCTTGGGGCCGAGCAGCAGCACATCGGCCGCGGGGTACCCCGCCTTGAGCAGCCGGTTGCGCATGGCCACCGCGGCCTTCTGCACACCGAGCGTGCCGCTGGTGGAGTTGATGTTGACGAGCTCGCGGAGGATGTCGCGCGCTTCGCGCTGGTCGGCGGTGAGCGTGGGGGCCTGAGCGCGAGCCGTGGAGGCAGCGGCGAGAAGGAGCGCGAGGGCGAGGGTCGGGCGGCGCATCGGGGTCGGGAAGGGGAGGCGGGAGGGGTGCAAGGAAAGGATACGCTCTGGGAGGGAATGCGCTACCAGTTTCGGCCGACTGCTGTACCGTAGGGGAGTCCACTCACCACTTCGGGAGGTCGTGTGTCGGTCTTCACTGCAGTCATCGTTCAGGATTCAACCGGCGGATACGTGGGTCACGTGCCGGGATGGCCAGGAGCGCACTCGCAGGGCGAGACGCTGGATGAGCTCCGCGACAACCTCCGCGAAGTCGTCGCGCTCTTGCTCGAGAGCGGTGCGTCGGAGTTGGAGGCGCGGTTCGTCGGCACGCTCACCGTGGAGGTTCCATGAGCATGCGGACCCGCATCGCGTGGGCGTGGCATCAGGAGCCCCGCACTCGCGAGATTGACACGCGTCACGTGACACGTTACACTCTACCGTGATCCGGTCATTCGCGGATCACCGGACCGAGTCGTTGTTCACGACGGGCACGGCACGCGGCGTGCCTCCGGACATCGCCCGGCGCGCCTACCAGAAGTTGCAGTTGGTCGATCTGGCTGCGAGCGTGCTCGACCTGCGGACGCCCGCCGGCAATCGCCTGCACGCGCTCAAGCGGGATCGGAAGGGTCAGTTCGCGATTGCCGTCAACGACCAATGGCGTATCTGCTTCCAGATCTCGGATGGCGATGCATTCGACGTGGAGTTGTGTGACTATCACTAACCGAAGAGACGTGTCATGAGCATCCCCAACACGCGTCCCCGGATTCATCGCCCCTCGCATCCCGGCGAGCTGCTCCGCGAGCTGTTCCTTCCGGATCATCAGCTGAGCGCCACGAGCCTCGCCAAGGCAGTCGGTGTATCCCGGCAGTCGGTCAACGAGTTGCTCCGTGAGCGTCGAGCACTGAGCCCCGACATGGCGCTCCGCCTCGCCAAGCTCTTCGGGACCTCGGCCGACCTCTGGCTCAACATGCAGCGCGCGGTCGACCTCTGGGATGCACAGCGGAAGTCCAAGGCAGCCATCGCGCGGATCAAGCCGCTTCAAGCCGCCTAAGCAGTATCGGGGCCCCCGTCCTCCCCCTCCCTCTGGCGACCCTCCCCTCCCGGGCCGAACTTTGACCACGCGCGCCCCGCCGTGCTTCAAGGAGCCCCCGATGTCCGCCAAAGACTACCCCCGCATCGTCGTCCACCCGCCCGGCCCCAAGGCCCAGGCCATCGTGGACCGCGACGCCGAGTGGACGAGCAGCTGCTACATCAAGGAGTACCCGCTCGTCATCGACCGCGGGCTCGGCGCGATGGTCGAAGATGTCGATGGTAACCGCTTCCTCGACTTCATGGCCGGCATCGCGGTGAGCAGTACGGGCTACGCGCACCCCAAGGTCGTGAAAGCGGTGCAGGACGCCGCCGCGCGCTTCATGCACATCTGCGGCTCCGACTTCTACTTCGAGGGGATGGCCGAGATCTGCGAGCGGCTGGTCAAGCTCGCGCCGGGCACGGACAAGAAGCGCGTCTTCCTGTCGAACTCCGGCACCGAGGCCGTCGAAGGCGCGATCAAGCTCGCGCGCCACTCCACGCGCCGCACGGCGATCATCGCCTTCAAGGGCGCGTTTCATGGGCGCACCACGGGCTCGCTTGCGCTGACCTCGAGCAAGGCGCGGCAGCACGGCGGCTTCGGGCCGCTGCTCCCCGATGTGCACCACGTGCCGTTCGGCAGCTGCTACCGCTGCGAATACAAGCTGAGCTACCCGAGTTGCGAACTCGCCTGTGTGAGTGCGATCGAGAACGATCTGCTCTATCGCCATCTCGATCCGCGCGATGTCGCGGCCATCTTCGTTGAGCCCATTCAAGGCGAAGGCGGCTACATCGTGCCGCCCAAAGGGTGGCTCACGGCGATTCGCGCGCTGTGCGACAAGCACGGGATTCTCCTCGTGGCCGACGAGATTCAGAGCGGCATCGGTCGCACGGGCAAGATGTTCGCGTGCGAACATGATGATGTAGTCCCCGACATCGTCCTCACCGCGAAGGGCCTCGCTTCCGGCATGCCGCTCGGCGCGATCATCGCCAAGGAGAGCATCACGACCTGGGAGAATGGCTCGCACGGCTCCACCTTCGGCGGCAACCCGGTGTGCATCGCCGCCGCGCTCGCCACGCTCGACCTGGTCGAAGGCGGACTCATGGCGAATGCCGCCACGCGTGGCGCCGAGCTGATGACAGGCTTGCGCTCGCTGCAGGCCAAGCATGCGTGCATCGGCGATGTGCGCGGGCAAGGGCTCATGATCGGCATCGACTTCGTGAAGGACCGTGCGACGCGCGTGCCCGACAAGGTCATGGTGCACAACGTCGAACGGCGTGCGTTCCAGCGGGGGCTGCTCACGCTGTCGTGCGGCGCCAGCACGCTGCGGCTGGCACCACCGCTCACGATCGATGCGGGCGACGTGACAATCGCGCTCGATATCCTGGACCAGACCATTCACGAACTGACGGCCTGAGCGTGCTCGTACGCGAGGCACGCCCGTGAGCAAGCTCGTCACCATGCACGATGCCATCGCGGCCAACGTCCGCGACGGCGACAGCGTGATCATCGAGGGGTTCACGCACCTGATCGCGTTCTCCGCCGGCCACGAGATCATTCGCCAGAAGCGGCGTGACCTCACGCTCTGTCGTCTCACGCCGGATCTCATCTACGACCAGATGATCGCGGCGGGCTGTGCGCGAAAGCTCGTCTTCAGCTGGGCGGGGAATCCCGGCGCTGGTTCGCTCTTCGCCTTCCGCCGCGCCGTCGAGGGCAAGGGGCCGCCGCTCGAACTCGAGGAGTACTCGCACTTCGGGATGGTCGCGCGCCTGTCTGCTGGCGCGGCGCACTTGCCCTTCTGGACGCTGCGCAACTACGGCGGCACCGATCTTCCGGTCGCCAACCCGCGCATCAAGCGCATCACCTGTCCGTACACGGGTGAGGAATTGGCCACGGTGCCCGCACTCAACCCCGATGTCGCCATCGTGCATGTGCAGCGCGCCGACATCAATGGCAACGCGCAAGTGTGGGGCTTGCTCGGCACGCAGAAGGAAGCGGCGTTCGCATCGAAGCGCGTGATCGTCGTGTGCGAGGAGATCGTGGATGAAGCGGTGATTCGTGCCGATCCCAACCGGACGATCATTCCCGGCATGATCGTGAGCGCCGTGGTGCACGAACCGTGGGGGGCGCACCCGAGCTACGCGCAGGGGTTCTACGATCGCGACAACGACTTCTACGTGAACTGGGAGCAGGTCGCGCGCGAGGAAGCGTCGCTGGCGCGTTGGCTCGACGAGTGGGTGTATGGCGTGAAGGATCGTGCGGAGTACATGGCCAGGCAGCTCGGTCTGCGTGAGCGGCTCACGGCGAAGTCGAAGCCGAGCGGTGTGGTGGATTATGGCTACTGACGTCGTGACGGCTGCGCCCGCGTATACGCCCAAGGAGCTGATGGCCTGCGTCGCCGCTCGCGAGCTGCGCGACGGAGACGTCGTGTTTGTCGGGATCGGGCTCCCGAATCTCGCCTGCAACCTCGCTCGCGCCACGCACGCGCCGAAGCTGCTGCTCATCTACGAGTCTGGCGCGGTGGGCGCGGTGCCCGAGCGGCTTCCGGTGTCCATTGGCGACCCGGCGCTCGTGACTGGCGCGCTGATGGTCGCCACCATGGCCGACATCTTCCAGTCGTTTCTGCAGGCGGGCCGCATTGAAGTCGGCTTTCTCGGTGGCGCGCAGGTGGATCGATGGGGGAACATCAACACGACGGTCGTGGGCGGCGACTACGCGCATCCGAAGGTGCGGTTGCCGGGCAGCGGAGGCGCGGCCGAGATCGCGGTGCATGCCAAGCGGCTGCTCATCATCGGGGCGCTGTCGCCGCGCATGTTCCCCGCCGAGGTGGACTTCGTGACGAGTCCCGGCAATCGGTATCGCGGCACGCCGCGGAGCGCGTTCAAGCATCCAGGCGCGGGGCCCAGGCGCGTGATCACCGATCGCGCGATTCTCGAGGCGAACGAGGAGACGGGTGAACTCGAGTTGAGCGCGCTGTATCCGGGTGAGACGGTGGACGGCGTGCGCGCGCAGGTGGGGTGGCCGCTGGTGGTGCGCGCGGCGCTCGGTGCGGTGGAGCCGCCGAGCGCGCGGGAGCTCATGTTGTTGCGTGAGGTGCTGGATCCGAAGCGGCTGTTTCTGAAGGGGTGACGGGCGTCCGTTCAGGCACCAAGAATGGCGAAGCCGACCGAGCGGGCGGCGCGTGCCAACGCAAGATCGTGCGTCGCAAAAGCAATCGGTTCCATGGTGCGGTCGCGGTAGAGCATCGCGGAACTCAAGTGCAGTGCGTCCAGCGTTCCAAGCGGGGTCGGGAACGGCTGCGAGGCCCGCTCAAGGACGCTGGCATCAAGGTCGATATGCTCGCACCGCTCGACGACATGGAACACGGCCTCGCGCCGGCGCGCGAGCCCTTCGCCATCGAGGACGCCCGTCACGGCCATGCGATCGAGCGTGCGTAGCGACTCCACCCGAAGGAGGGGACTGACGACAGGACGCGAGACCTGTCGCCACTCGCGCAGCGCACCCGCTTCTCCCAGCACCACGCGCAGTACCACTGAAGAGTCGAGGTACGCGATCATCGATGCGACTGTCGCTCCTCGGCCAGGAACTTGAGCACGTCGGTCTTGACCTTGAGTGGCGGCGGCATCTTGAGGCCGGCGAAACCAAGTATGCCACTGGTCGGCGGCCGCACGAGAATGCCTGCGTTCGCCGGCCTCAGCGGCACGAGCTCCGCCACGGGAGTACCGCGGTCGAGCACCGTCAGGCTACGCCCCCCGCGCACGTAGCGGAGGTGCTCGCTCAGGCGGGCCTTCAAGTCTGCGAGGCCTACGCGCTTCATGACCACAACATGGTCACGACTGGTCACTTTGCACAAGCGGTCAAAAGCTTGCGGCGTCGCGGCGACTACTTCGTCACCGCCCCCTTCCGCCCCGCCCCCGCCACCGGCTTCCCCTTCGCCAGCATTTCGGGCAGCTCCCCCGCCACGTACGACGCCACCGCCATCGCGGCCACGCACAGCGTGAACTCGCGCGACGTCAGCTTGTCCATCGTGTCACCATCCGTGTGGTGATACCAGAAGTACTTGGATTCGCCCACATCCACCTCGAGCCCCGGTACGCCGAACTCCACGAGCGGCGTGATGTCTGCGCCGGGCGAGCCCGCTGCGCGATGGAGCGAGCCCGCGCCAATCCGGTCGAGCAGCGGCGCGATCTGCGCAATCACCTTGTACGCGGCATCGCTCGCGCCCACCTCGAAGCCGACCGGCTTGAAGACGCCACCATCCGATTCGATGGCGAGCACATGCTTGGCCAGTTCGGCCTCATGCGCCTTCGCGTAACCGTTTCCGCCACGCAGTCCGTTCTCTTCGTTGGTCCACGCCACCAGGCGAATCGTCCTGCGCGGCGTGATGCCAAGCCGCTTCATCAGGCGAAGGACCTCCCACGCCGCCACCACGCCACCACCGTCGTCCATCGCGCCCTGACCCACATCCCACGAGTCGATGTGGCCGCCCATCACCACAATCTCCTCGGGCTTCTCGCGGCCGCGCAACTCACCCATCACATTGTGGCTTTGTGCGTCGGGCAGCATCTGTGCGCTCATCTTGAGCGTC
>JANMLN010000040.1:0-6066 GCA_031372565.1 Gemmatimonadota bacterium
GGCTTCGCCTTCGGCTTCGGCAGGAGTCTCGAAATCCGGGCCCACTGCGCGTCCGTCAGTTCGACTTTCATCACCGCCTCGCTCGGAGAGAGGGCTCTTGCCTCTCAAACGATCGAAACGTGGTTTAGAAACCACTTCTAGTAATATCCGATCAGTCGCGGCCTTGCCATATCCCAACCGTGCCCGCGTGCTGTACAGCCGGTTGCATTCCCTCCCTCGGCACCACGCTCGGCGGCGTTAACACGTCGCGAAGGACCGGGCTCGGCGCTATTTGATCGCGTCGAGGGCCGAGGTGGCTTGAGGTGGAAGCGGGATGCTTCGCGACCGGGCGAACCCTATCAGCTCACGTAGGCCATTAACGATGCCTGCCGCATTCGCTGGCACGCTCTCTGCCAGCACCTTGCCATCCGAGAGCAGCTTCATCATGCGAGGCGCCTCCAGCGGAGATAGATCCGCCACATTGACGGACCGGACGGCCGACGCAAGACCCTTGGAGTCCGACAGAACGGACGGAACCTGCATGACGGCTGTCGCATACGATTTCAATCCCTCGACGAAATCCGTCTTCGCCGACTCGCTGAGCTGCGTTGCAGTGGACAGCTGTTGGCTATTCGCGGATCGGGCCGAGCTGTCGATGACCGTTGCCTTGACGAGCGCTGCGGCCCTATCCTTTGGGCTGCCAGTCGAGAGCGCCTGTGCGGTTTCCTTCAGCTGGGCTGCCAGATCCTTATTACCGTTCGCGAGCGCCAAATGCGCATTGGCCGTGAGGCTCGCCCCCAGCATTGTTCCATATGAATCAAGGGTTGGTGTCATCGCGGCCTCGAGCTTTGTGGCGGCGCCTCCCCCTCCGACAAGGCGACCAAACTGTCCCTCGACAGTTGACGGACCCAACAACGTAAGGGAGATAGCGCTCGCGATCCATACGTGGGATTTCATTGCGTTTCCTCACGGAATTTGAGTGACGCGCGGTCAGGGCGCGCGTTGGCGGAGCCGTTGTACCACTTCACGACCGGCAGCCTCTGAGGCACGCCGCAAGGCCGCAGCGCCTGCGTCGGCGGTCTCGCGACCGAGCCCCGCCTGTACGACAGGTCCGACGGCCGCAATCGTCCTAGGAAGCTTCCCTGTAACGTCAAGTACTTTGCCTGTGACCGTTGCTTCGATGCGAAGGAGCCCGCTCACTGGGTCTTGCGCCGCGATGCCAATGTCGAGGGTTCCGAAGGCGAGATACGAGGCCCCAGCATCTCGTGCGGCCCCTGCTAATTGCCGCAGCACAGCGGGAGGTAAGTCGCTCGCGTCAGCGAATGCGCTCCGAACCTTCGCAAGGAGCGAGGATGCCCCCTCGCCTGCATCGATGAATTCCGCATCCGCGACTTCGTAGCCGCCCTGGGCCAGCACACCACTCATTGCGACATTCACGTCCACCGATGCCATGACCTCACGTGCGACCACGTCAGCGCGACGGGTCACGGATCCGCTCCGGACTTGATCGACCGTGAGTTTTCGCGACGACGTACGGTCGTCGAAGACGTCACTGCTATCGCTGTGCGCTGTCGCTGCGGTGTCCGCAGCAGCGCTCCGCGTTCGCCGCTTGGTTGCGTTGTCGCTCCGGAGCGTCCTCGAACGACCGGCCGTCAGCTGCCGTTCGCTGCTCTGCGCCGAGTCCGACGTCGCAGTACTCTCGCGGATATCAGCGGCAGGCGGGGCCACTTTCGCCGAGTCACCGGATGGACGCGCGGGTGCGGCCGATCTACCATCATCGGTTCTGCTCGCTGAACGCGCGTTCACTCGCGTCGTCCCGGAATCGCTACGGGTCGTGTCCCGTTTGTCACGCTCCTCGGCGGTTACCGAAGAGTCGGCGACGCCAGTGCTTGCACTCGCGTCTCGCTGCCCTGACGTGGATGTGCGCGTTGCAGTGCGCGTTTTCTGCAAAGTGCGCTCCGACTCAAGGCGCTCGGCGCGCTCGGCATCAAATCCTGTAACAGATGCCTGCCGTCTGGCCATGAAGACGATGGCAATCACCGGTCGATCCGCTGCCACACGACCACCTCTCGCGGTCGGTGACATCACGGCATCTAGCTTTGCCCGATTCAGCTCTACGCGTACCACGAGAAAGAGATCGCCTCGCGTGGTGTCGACGGTCTCAGAGAGCACAAGGCGTCCGAGGACGTAGTCATCCACGGCGCGCTCGATCTTCGTCCGTGCCGACTCGAAGTTGGTCGACGCCGCCGCGCTCTCTTCCGCGTAGTGCCGCTCGATAGCATTGAGCGTGGCGCGGCGCAGGGCCTCATCGCGCGCCAGTGATGAGACCTGCAGGCACCGGTCGGGCTTTCGGTCTCGGCGCAAGCACTCCTCATCCATGAATCGGACGGTCGCCGTCCCCTTCGCGGAAATCACCTGACCCTCCAACGGGCGGCCGACGATCATCAGCGTGGCCATCATTACGCTGACGCTTACGAGATACCGCATCTTTTCCTCATCGTTGAGAGCGCGCGCGCTTGCGTCTGGCCGTCGGCGCTGACGACGTGCGTTGAAAGCCATGCGTTGTCATTGGTTGCGAGTGCTCGTGGCAGGTCATGAAGAAGACCGCGAAGCGCTTCGCGTACGGGACTCCAGTCGTCGCGAGCGGATTGCAGTGCCGGAACGACGGTCACGACGGCATTCTTCGCCTCGAGGGTGAATACCTCGGCGGTGGATACTGGCTCGGTCATCGCAACCTGCACGACAAGACCATGAACAAAGCTCTCACCAGCGGCGGACCGTGCGTATGGAACTCGCCGCACGCGCCGAACGGCGATGTGCAGCAGGAAGTCGGCTGGTGGTATGCTGAGCGAAAGCGCACGCGAGTCGGCGAAACGGAGCGCAAGCCGCCCATCGATCGCCTGGCTACCCGCCCACGGCAACAGAGGTAACCCTGTGCCTGTAAGCCACGCGCGGCCGAGCTCACTCGCGATCCAGCGTCGAGCGTTCTGGGCAAAGTCGGACTCCGTCCTGTCATCGTTTGGCCTGACCGACATGAGCGAATCCACGTCGACACGGCCCACTTGCACTCGGCACTGACCCGTTGCCGTGGCGGCTAGCTGTGCTGACGCTGCGACCGCCTGCGTGAAGAGTGATGTGGAGTCCTGAGAGCTCACGAGGCGCAGGGCGTCAGACGCGAAACTCTCGTCTGAGGCGTGGCCCCGCGTTACGCGCACGATCTCTGACACGGCGGGCACTGCACCGATCAACGATTTGCTCGCGCCGAAGTCAGCGAGTATGAGTTCGCCGCCCAACTGGACGACAAACTTGGTCACGGTGTCCTCGCCGATGATGTATCGCTCAGACGTCACCGACTCCTGCGTGAACGCGAAAACAACACCAATGCCCAGGTCGGGCGCGAGACCGAGGTCCACGCGCATCGCGCCGGAAGTCCGCCGGAAGGCTTCGCGCAAGTCCGCGTCGAACGAACTTCCGGCTGAGAGACGCTGTCGTTCGGCAGCGACCACGCTCGGAAACGCTCGTCCGATATCCACGTTCGGAGCGAGGTAACCGACTCCTCCCAGTGCAGGGGCGACCGCAGTGGATTGCGCTCGTGCGGCACTTGGCCACGCCGCAAGTACGGATGCCACCGCGACGGAGATCCGTGCGATGCGGTTGACCCTTAGACAGCGACCGTTAGCGCTCATTTTCTTCGGCAACAGATATCTGCCCATTGTCAAAACAGCGTTAACGATGCTCGGGTAACCTGCTGATTCCTCTTCGGCGACGTTCGCTAGGCGATACAACTGGCGCCCGAGGGCGAGCGCGGCGACGACTGGATAGGAAATTCGATTGGGGTCGGTCGAGTATACAGCGTGAGCGCCGACCGCGCGAGCGCCGACAGACGGGCGGCGGCGTGCCCTCCGCCTCGCGCGCGCTCCTCGTGGGCCGTGAGAATGGCGGTTCCAGTGGGGGGGGGCGATGCCGGCGGGGACCGATCGGACGCGCCGGTGGGACTGCCGCCCACGCCAGGGGTCCCCGCGTGGTGGCGGGGCAACGGGGCCGTGCTCAGGGGGCGGTCGCGGCGGCGGCGGCGGGCCTAGCACGCGTGACGCGCCCCGGCTAGTGGGGGCCCGCGTCGATGGGGAGGATAGGAACTTCGATTGGGGTCGGTCGAGCATACGACGCGATCACCGACCGCGCGAGCACCGACTGGCGGGCGGCGGCGTGCCCGCCGAGTCGTTCGCGCGCCCCGTGGGCCGTGGGAACGCCGGTCACCGCGGGTGGAGCGATGTCGGCGGGGACCGATCAGTCGCGCCGGTGGGACGGCCGCCCACGCCGAAGGTCCCCGTGTGGTGGCGGGGCGTCGGGGCCGTACTCAGGTGACAGGCGGAGCGTCGGCGGACGGGCGTGGGGCGCGTGCCGTGCCCCGGCTTGCGGGGGCCCGCGTCGATGGGGGGCTCAGTGGCCCGGTGTGCGCCTCACGGGAGGCGCGGGTCCGGAGGTGGGTGAGCATCTGGTCGATCACCGACGTCTGGGTGATGAAGGCGACGATGCGCATCGCGCCGTGGCAGGACGGGCACGCCAGCGGATCCACCTCAAAGATCTGCTGGAGGAGGGCCGCCCACCGGCGGGCGACCTCCGTCGGCGCCAACCGCGCCGCGGCAACCATCGTGGGTGGCCCGTCCGCCGCTGCTGGCGCCGCCTTCCCCCGCGTGCCCCGCGGGCGATTGGCATACCGCCATAGTACCGCGTGGTGACGTGGCCCTTGTCGGGGATGTGCACCAGCACCCGGGCCAGGAACTCCAGCGGGTCCACGGTCTCGGTGCCCGCCGTGGCTCCGTCGGACTTGTCAGACCGGTACGTCACCGCCCGAGCGGCTCGGTCATACGTCAAGCGCTCCAGAGCGACCGGATTCCGCGCAGCGTACCGGGCGAGCCGGGTCGCGAACGCGCGATCGTCCTCGGGCACCCACACGGCGGTGTGCGCGTGGAATCCGGAGTGCGGCCACGTCGGCATGCCGGCGGCTTGGTCCTAGTCGGACAGCTCGAGGCGCACGAAGAGCCGAAGCACGGCGCGGCGGAACGCCTCGGTCAACCGGGCGGTGTCATGCACTGGCCACGACACAAACGCCCCATCCGACCGGAAGCCGCCGTCGGTGACGATCAGGTGCAGGTGCGGATGCCAGTTGGCCCGAGAGCCATGCGTCTGCAAGCAAGCCGCGATGCCGACCGCGAGGTCGTGCTCGCCCGTCAGCGTGCGAATGGCGTCCGTTACGGTGCGGGCAGCGACGCGAGCCATCTCGCCGAGCAGGCGACGCCGGTACAGACAGTAGGCGCGCAGCCGCTTGGGGATGGTGAGCACCACCTGCCGGTGCGGCACCAGCGCGAGCAGCGTGGTGTCCAGCCACCGCGTCCAGATCGCCAACCGCTTGGCATGACAGCTCGGACAGCAGTAGCGGCATTTGCACGAGAACGCGAGCAGGTATTCGTGCGCACAGTCGTCACAGCGAAAACGCGCGAACCCGTGGTCGAGGACGCCGCAGGCGTGGAACTTGTCGGCCACCTGCGCGACCGCGGGGCGCCACGGGCCGTACTCGCGCGCGAAGCGGTCGTCGTAGACCGTCTGCAGGCGATGCAGATGATCCGACACCAACCGAAAGAGCTGCGACGCCTGCGGGCGTCGGGGCTTGTAGACGCCGCGCGCCACCGAGACCGCGTCGGGCATCCGCACTCCGGGACCGGGGAGCGCCGAGCATACGCCCACGGACCGCGCCGCCTGTCACCATTCCGCTGCGCGACGGGCTGTTTCGACGCAACGTCTGCGTGTCGCGGGCCGAACGGTGCTTGCTTCGTCGGGTGGCGACCCGGCATCCCACGGCATCCCACGAGCCATGGGTGTCGGGACCGTGGCAGGCAGACCTCGCGCTGGCCGGCAGCGAGACCAACACGCCGTCCGACCACTCGGCGTAACACACGCGCACTACCCCGCCAACTCGCGTGGCGCTTCCTTCGCCCCGAACACACTCAACGTCAGCCCCACCACCACCACCGTGACCGCGCCGATCACGTTGTGCCACAGGAAGCTCACACTCGGCACCAACCAGCT
>JANMLN010000043.1:0-11114 GCA_031372565.1 Gemmatimonadota bacterium
CGATCCCGCGTTCGCGCAGGCGCATGCGGCGCTCGGCGAATCGTACATGACGCTTGCGCTGTACGGCGCGATGGCGCCTGCGGAAGCGGTGCCCGCCGCGCGCCAGGCGCTGGACCGGGCCCTGGCGCTTCCCGCACAGCCTGCCGAGGCGCTGACGACGAGGGCCTGCATCGAGGCGGTCCATGAATGGGACTGGCGCCGCGCGGAAGATGATTTCCGCCGTGCCATCGTCGCCAACCCCGCGTCACCGTCGTCGTCCCAGTGGTACGCCATGAACCTGCTGGTGCCACGCGGCCGGTTCGGCGAGGCGCGCGAGCAACTCGCCCGCGCGCAGCTCATCGATCCCCTCTCCCCGGTGGTGTGGTTGAGCGTCGGCCTCTCGCACTTCTACGAGCGCGATTATCGAACGGCGATCGACACGTTCGACGCGCTGATCGAACGGGACCCGACGTTCGGCGTCGCCCGGATGTTCCTCGCCCAGGCGCTCAGCGTCATGGGCAACCACACCGCCGCCCTGGGTGCGCTCGACGGCGCCGTCCAGCTGATGGGCGAGAGCCGCGAGCTGCTGGCGGCACGCGGCGTCATCGCCGCGCGCAGTGGCGACGAGGCCGGCGCTCGCGAAGCCCTTGCCACCCTCGAGGCGCGGGGGGCCACGCGCTACGTCTCGCCCGTGCTCATGGCGCAGGTGCAGGCGGCACTGGGAGAGCACGCGGCCGCCGTGCGTTCCATCGAACGCGCGATCACGCTGCGCGCCAGCGATCTGGTGTGGGTGGGGGTGCGCCCCGTGTTCGACGCCCTTCGCAACGTGCCCGGGTTCCTGCCCGCCATGGAGCCGCTCCGCTTGATGACCCGCTCCGGACCCTTCGCGGTGCCGCTCACGGCATAGGCAGCGCCGGCGCGCTACTGCGGCAGTGCGTAGTCGAACGTGTAGCGATGCACCTTCCCCTCGATCTCGATGCGGAACGTGCCGGCAATGCCGGCGAGTTCGCCGGTGCCGGAGTCTGGCACCACGCTGATGGCCAACTGCTGCGCACCGCGCGACATCGTACCGCTGTGCTGGAAGACGAACGTGCCGCGCTTCCCGCACAGCGTGCCCTCCACGCGTTCGATCGCCACGTACGCGGCCGAGCCCTTGGTCTCGGTCATCGCCGTCAGCATCTCACCCGCGCCCGTGCCTGCGAGGTCCCCATGAAAGACCTTGTCGAGCCGGAAGCGCGCGGGGAGCGCGGCGGGTTCGGTGATCGGCGTCGTGGTGACATCGAAGGTGCCGGTGGCGACGAGCAGCATGGGGAGTTCCAATGGAAGATGGACCGTCACGCGTGGCGCAGCAGGGCTGCAAGCTATGTCGGCCCGCGCTCACGACACAACGCGTGCGTGCGGCTAGAACGTTGCCGTGACCGAGACGAACCCCCACGTGTACGGCAGCGCTGCCCCCGTTGCGCGGAGGTAGTCGCCGGGCGTGAATCGCGCGACCCCGCCGTCAAGGCGCAGGTGTCGACCAACGCGCCAGATCGCCGTGAGGTCGGCCTCTCCACCGACGTCGCGCGGAGCGTTGGGGATGCTCGCACGCAGGACAGCACCCGTCACGTCATACGCGGCGTCGTCAACGCTCGCGCGCTGGAACGCGTGGACCGACGTTCGGATGCGCACCGAAGGCGTGGGCGACCACTGGCCGACGATTCGCTCCTCGATGGCGTTGCGCCGCCCGAGCACATCGGCGAAGCCCAGGAAGGCGTGCGCCAGCGGATACAGTTGGTCCCACGTGCCAGACTGCGCAGGCGCGCCCGCGCCCGTCCCGCTCGAGTAGTCCGCGCCGACGGTGATTGACGGAGCATGAGAACCGCCCCACGTCCGCGTCAGGTCGGAGACGAACATCCACGCCTGCACGGCGTTGCTACCAGCCGAGCCGACCTGCAGCCCACCCTCGAACTCATACGTCAACGCAGCGCCCGCCACTGCGCCGAGCGTGCGTGCCGCGATCGTCGTGCGCTGCGAAGCGGGCGCCGTGCCGGCCGCGTCAACACGCCGGACCAACGCATAGGCCTCGGTGATGGCACTTCCGCCCCGATCCCAGTTCACTTGGCCACCCCACAGACTCGTGTGCACGTCGGGCACGTTCATCCCGGCAGACACGATGTTCACCGGGTGCACCCAGAGCGCTGTGTACGCGAACGCGCCGGCCCGACCCTCGATCACGCCGCCCTGAAAGGTCCGACGCGCGTTCACCCAGTCGAGTGGCGACAGCACGCGCTCGCGACCGAAGAGAAGCTCCTGTCGGCCCAGCCGCACGGCCCAGTGACCGGAGCCGATCGCGATGTCGCGCGCCTCCACGAAGCCCTGCTGCACATCCGCATCGTCGCGATCGGCCGTGCGGATGCCGCCGGGGAGGTCGCGGCCGCGTGCGCTCGCGACGCGCCCCTCGACGAAGGCACGCAGGTGGTCGGTCGCGTGGAGGTCGGCGTGGAGGTGAACCCGCACGAGTCCGAAGTTGTCCGTGCGCACACCCGCGCCGCCGCCCAGGAAGTTGTCGTCGCGTTCGACGCGCGCGCGCACGTGACCGCCCAACGATAGCCAGGCCCCATCGTCCCACAGCGCGATGTGCTTCAGCGGATCCATGGCATCACCCGTCACCGGTTTCGACCAATCCTCCCGGTACCGGACCATCTCGTACGCGGGACGGGAGGCCGGGGCCTGAGCGGCAAGTGGCGCGACAGTCAGAGCAACCAGCATCGAGGAGTAGCGCACAACACGCATGGGACAGGAGCCCCGGAAAGAGGAAGCCGATCAGCGGAGTAGTGGAACCGACGAGGGCGCATCACGTTGTGGCGCAGCCGCGTCGGCCGCGACGATCGCACCCGCGAGACGGGTGCGATCCGGCGGGATCCGGCGCTCCTGGTGACGCACGATGCCATCCGCATCGAGCACCGTGATGATGTTCGAGTGCTCGAAGTCGAAGGACGGAAGCCGGCGATAGCTCACGCCCAGCAACGCGGCGAGCGTGCGGACGCTCGGCTGCGCCGCTGTGAGCAGGTGCCAGTGCGCATCGAGGTCCATGCGCGTGGCATAGGCGAGCAGCACGGCGGTCGAGTCGCGCCAGGAATCGAACGACGCGAGTACGAAGCGCGTGCGCCCGCGCACATCAGCAGGCAGCGAGGCCTGCACCGCCTGCAGTTCGGCCGTGATCACCGGGCAGGTCATGGCGCACGAGAAGTAGACCATGGCGAGCACGACCGGTGCCCCGCGCAGCCCGGCGAGCGCAAACGGCGCGTCGGTCGCATCGGTCCACGTCGCGGGGACCGCGTACAACGATCCGCGCGGCACCGGCACTGTCGCCGCCGCTTGCGGTGGCCGCGCGGCCTGCAGATCGCGCGCGAGGCGAATGCCAAGGGAGCCGAGCGCGTACGACGCTCGCAGTGAGGCACGCAGCGCCGCCCGCATGAAGCCCGCGTAATTGGTAGGATCCGTTGCCAGCGCCGATCCGCCTGCACAGAAGAGCCCCGCGTCGGGATCTCCGTCACCACGCGACTCACCCGACGTGATCACGCTGTTGAAATCCTCCACCCACTCCCAGGTCTCGGGCCGCGCGATGGTCCCGGTCTGCATGTGGCCGCGCTCCAAGGCGAGCTCCCACTCGGCCGCGCTCGGTAGTCGCGCTCCCGCCCACTCGGCGTAGGCCGAGGCGGCAAACCACGACACGTACACCACGGGATCCCGGCCTGGTGCCGCACGGCCAAGCACCGTGTCGCCCGACCAGTGCCGCAGGTACGACGTGTCCGCCGCCATGCGCGCCACACGTGATCGCCGCCATTCGGGCCGCGCCACCACGAAGCGGCGGAACGCTTCGTTGCTGACGGGCTCCGTCGCGAGATCGAACGCGGCGACTGCCGACCGCCGCGCGACGGTCGACGCGGCGTACAACGGGCGGATGCGACCCGCGGCCACGCGCTGCCAGCGCGGCGCCGGCTGCGCCGCGAGCACGGTCGCCGTCGCGCACAGCGTGGCGACGACCGCCGACAAGAGGCGATGCGGGCGCATCAGTCGTGTCCCGCACCGCCGGCCTTCGGGACGTACTTGCCGGACGCACGGACTCTCCGCACGTCGGCGACGGTCACGCCGTCACCTGCGTTGCCGAAGGCGCCGCGCACGTACGTGAGGACCGCGGCGATGTCCGCATCCTTGAGCTGGAGCGAAGGCATCACGTTGTTGTACGTCTTGCCGTTCACCTGGATCGCCCCGGACAGGCCGTGCATCACGACGCCGATGGAGCGCTCCTTGTTGGCGAGGAGGAAGTCGCTCCTCGCGAGGGGTGGAAAGGCGCCCGCCACGCCCTGTCCGTCGAGCTGGTGGCAGGCCACGCAGTTGCCGGCGAAGAGTTGCTTGCCGCGCGCGAGCAACTCGTTCCGCGACGGCTCCCTGGTCATGGTCAACGCCTTGGGGGTCACCGCAATCGCACTCGGCACGGCCTGCACCGTGCTGCCCTCGGGGAGGTAGACGAAGTCGCCCTGCTTGCCCGAGTAGACCGCGACGTTCTGCGGCACCTCCACCTTGATCATGCCCAGCGCGCCCTTGTTGAAGGCGCGAAAGATCGAGTGGTCCACAAGGATGAACGTCCCGGGCACGTCGAACGTCATCTCGACAATCGCCGAGCCGCCTGCGGGAATGAGCGTCGTCTGCCCGTTGCGCTGGTTCGCGACCGACCCGCCCTCGGTGTAGATGCGGTCGAAGATCTCGCCGATCACGTGGAAGCTCGAGACGAGGTTCGGGCCGCCATTGCCGACAAAGAGGCGCACCGTTTCGCCGACCTTCGCGTGGAGCGCGTTGTCGCCGACGAGGGCGCCCACCGAGCCGTTGAACACCACGTAATCGGGCTTCTCGTCGAGCGCCTTCTCCATCGCGAAGCTCTGCAGTCCGGGCTCGCCGTGCTTGCCCATGGTATAGAACTCGCTCTGCAGCACGTAGTACTCGCGGTCGACGGGCGGCAACCCTTCTTTCGGCTCGACCAGGATGAGGCCGTACATGCCGTTGGCGATGTGCATGCCGACCGGCGCCGTGGCACAGTGATAGACGTACAGGCCCGCGTTGAGCGCGGTGAAGCTGAACTGCGAACTGTGCCCCGGAGCGGTGAACGACGACGCAGCGCCGCCGCCAGGCCCGGTGACCGCATGCAGATCAATGTTGTGGGGCATGTGGCTTGACGGGTGGTTGTTCAGATGGAACTCCACCTCGTCCCCTTCGCGGATCCGGATCATCGGTCCCGGCACCGAGCCGCCGAAGGTCCAGAACGTGTATTCCACGCCGTCCGAGAGGCGTTTCGTGAGTTCACGCGTTTCAAGGCTGACGACGAGCTTGGCCGATGTGCGTCGCATGATCGGCGGCGGCACCTGCGGGGCAAACGTGACGGCGAGCGTTTCAACCGGCAGCGGCCCGCGTGCCGCTGCGGTGAGCGTGGGCCAGGCGCCGCCGACGGTGCCTGCGGTGCGGAGAGCGCCGTCACGTCCCGCAGCGAGTGCATGTCCACCGAGCGCGACCGCGGCGCCAAGGGACAGGGTGGAGAGGGTCAAGGAAAGGCGGGGCGTCATGCGATCCTCACGAGGTGTGGCCCGCCATGCGGGCGTTTCATATCTGATTACATCATGAGCATGTCAGCTTTATGCGATGGCACCCGCGCAGGGGCGCCGTCCCGATCAGGATCGTCGTCGCCCCGCCACGTCCGCACGCGCACGAGCGGCGAACGGCCGCGCCCAGGACGCGGTCGGCGGACCCGCGGCCATGTCCGCGATCGTCGTCGTACGAAAGAAGGCGGTGACCTGGCTCGAGACACCCTGCCAGCGCTCGTGCGCCGGACACGGATTCTTGGCGGAGCACTCGGGACGGCCGAGCAGACAGTGCGGCCGCTCGTCGATCACCTCGAATGGCGCGATGACGTCGTGCAGTCGGATCGTCACGGCCGACCGCCCGAGAGAAAAACCACCCGACTTGCCGCGCGTGGACCTGAGGACCCCCGCTCGTGCGAGCTGATGCAGCGTCTTGGCGAGATAGTTCTGCGGAATTCCGAGCGCCGCGGACAACGGAGCAACCTGCACGAGCTCCCCCAGCGGTTGCTGCGCAATGAAGACCACGGCACGGAGCGCGTATTCGGCAGTCTGGGAGAGCATCGGGCGGTCGGGGTAAAGGTGAACTCCCGGAATATTGAACCTGTTAACATCATCCACAAGTCATCTTAAATGGAGCGGCCCGACGCCATTCCCTGACAGTACCTGTGTCTTGACACTCTGTGTTGTAACACATACTCTCCAGCATGCCGCTCACGCTCCGCCCCGAAAGCCGAACGGCGCGCCCCTTCACCTCCCTCGAGCAGGAGGCGCACCTCAACATCGTGCGCGCCGCGCTCGAACTCGACGCAGACCTGGACGACGTGCTCAAGCCCTCCGGCATCAGCAGCACCCAGTTCAACGTCCTCCGCGTCCTGCGGGGAGCCGAGCCGGACGGGCTCTGCCGAGGCGAACTCGGGCTGCGCCTGCTCGGCCGGATGCCGGACGTGACACGCATGCTCGACCGGTTGGAGGCCATGCATCTCGTGCACAGGCAGCGGGAAGTGACCGATCGCCGTCAAGTTCGCACGCGCATCACCACGCGCGGGAGCGCCCTGCTGGCCGACGTCGATGCGCACGTGGAGGCGGAGCATGCGCGTCGGCTCGCGCACCTGGGTCCGAGAGACCTCCGCACGCTGGTGGCGTTGCTGACGCGCATCCTGCAGCCCGAGTGACCTCAAGGCGACCGCGCCTCGAACCGATGCGCGATGCCTTGATCACCGACAGCGTTTCCGCCTCCACGAGGACACAACCATGAGCGCCAGCACCCCCGCACTCTTCGGCGACACGCCACGCGCCGAGCCCGCAACGCCGGGTAGCTACGGCGAACCGCCGCGCGGATACCGGCTCCCCGCAGCGACGCGCCTCGGCGCGGTGCACCTGCAGGTGGCCGACCTCGCGCGCTCGGTTGCGTTCTATGAGGGCACGCTCGGTTTCGCTGTCGCGGCGCGCGACGCGCAACGTGCCGTCCTCACCGCGCAGGACAGCGACCGTACGCTCATCGAACTGCACGAACGGCGGGGCGCCAAGCCGGCGGGACGGCGCGCGCAGCTCGGCCTTTTTCACGTCGCCATCCTCCTGCCCGAGCGCGCGTCGTTGGGCCGCTTCCTCCGTCACATGACCGCGCTGGGCGTACCGGTCGGCGCGGGCGATCATCGTGTCAGCGAAGCACTCTACCTCAGCGATCCGGATGGACTGGGCCTCGAGGTGTACGCGGATCGGCCGCGCAACACATGGCAGCGCCTCGGTCGCGAGCTGATGCTCGCCACGGACCCGGTGGACATGGGAGGGCTGCTCGACGCCGCCGGCGATGCGACATGGACCGGCATGCCTGCGGGCACGACGATCGGCCACGTGCACCTGCACGTGGGCGACATCGAGATGGGCGCACGGTTCTACGCCGATGCGGTCGGCTTCGACAAGATCACGTGGCGCTACCCTGGCGCACTCTTTCTGGGAGCGGGCGGGTATCATCATCATCTGGGCACCAATACGTGGGCAGGCCCCGACGCCCCGAGCGCAGACGAAAACGATGCGCGGCTGATCGCGTGGACGATCGAACTCCCCGATGCGGCGAGCGTGGCCGAGGTGACCGCCAGCCTGCTGGCAGGCGGCTACGACGTGGCGCGCGAGGGCCCGCACAGCGCGAGCACCGATCCCTGGGGAACGAAAGTCGTGTTCGCCGTGGCCAAGGTGCCGCACTGACGTCGACAGCGCGTGCACCAGCGCACGGCGCTACACCCGGACTACTCCGGAGCGACGTCGGCGGCCTGCCGCTTGGCCAGCATCGATAGCGCCGGCGGTGTGACGAACGTCGTGCCGAGCACCATCACCATGATCGCGCCGAACTCCCCGGCATCGATCGCGCTGGCGGCGAGTCCCATCTGCGCGAAGATGAGCCCGACCTCTCCACGCGGCACCATCGCCACGCCCACGAGCAGCTTGTTCCCCGTGTACCACCACGGCGCAAAGCCGGCCGCCACCTTCCCGGCAATGCCGATCACCAGCAGCACGGCGCCAACCTGGAGACTGCGCGGATCGAGCAGCGCGCCAAGGTTCACGGCGGCGCCCACGCTCGCAAAGAAGATCGGGACGAAGAGGTACCCGAGCGTCCTGGTCTTCTCCTCGATGTCGGCGCGTTGCGGTGTGGGATGCAGCACGACCCCAGCCGCGAACGCGCCAATGATCATCGCCGAACCGGCGCGATCGGCCAACCAGGCCAGCAGAAAGGCGACGGCAAGTCCGATCAGGCCGATGGCGCTCGCGGAGTCGATCCGGCCAACGGCGCGAAGCAGCGGCGGGACGGCACGATTCCCCACCAGCAGGCTCGCGCCGACAAAGCCGATGGCGACCCCTGCCACCTTGGCCACGTGGCCCGCCGTCAATGACTCGCCGCCGGCCAACGACGCGATCACGCTCAGGATGATGAGGCCCACGACATCATCGAGTACCGCGGCGCCGAGCACGACCTGTCCGTCGCGCTGCGCGAGGAGTCCGAGGTCATCGAGCACGCGGGCGGAAATCCCCACGCTCGTGGCCGTGAGCGCCGCCGCTCCGACGAGCGCCGGCACCAGCGCGAGCCCCATCGCGTGCAGCGCGAGGTAGCCGCCCGCAAACGGCAGGATGACACCGGCGAGCGCCACCGTGACGGCGACACTCCCCACGGCAGCGAGTGCCTTGAGGTCGGTGTGCATCCCGATGTCGAAGAGCAGGATCAGCACGCCGATCTCCGCGAACGCCTGGACGGCAGGGTCGGCGGGATCCAGGACGCCGAGCACCGACCGGCCCAGCAGCACACCAGCCACCAGTTCGCCAAGCACGGCCGGCTGCCCCAGGCGCTGAGCCGCGTAGCCGAGCACCGACGTGGCGAAGATCGTGGCCACGAGCGCCAGCAGAAACGCCTGCACGCCCGCGCCGGTGGCCGCGCCCGCGAGCACGAGCGGCGCGGACACGACGAGCGCGATCCGGACGCGGCGCGCGGACCACGCAGCGCGCCCGATGGCCACTACCGCGCGGCCTCGCCCTCGAGGTACGTGTATCCCTCGAGTCCGGCCACGTAGTCGGCGATGAAACCGTTGGCCTCGCTGCGCTCCATGCCGACCGCGTTGCCCACCTTGCGGCGGAAGGTGGCCAGCAGATCCGAGGCGCGGTACTGCACGTAGTTGAGCACTTCGGTCACGGTGTCGCCGTGCACGAGATCGCTCACCGTGTGCCCGTTCTCGGAGAGGCGCACGTGGACGGCGTTGGTGTCGCCGAAGAGGTTGTGCAGGTCGCCGAGAATCTCCTGGTACGCGCCCGTGAGAAAGATCCCGAGCATGTACGGATCGACGTCGTTGAACGTGTGGAGCGCGAGCGACGCCTCGCCGTCGACGAACCGGTCGATCTTGCCGTCGGAGTCACAGGTCACGTCCTGGATGGTGCCGCGACGGGTGGGCTCCTCGTTCAGCCGGTGGACCGGCATGATCGGGAAGAGTTGGTCGATCGCCCACGAGTCGGGGAGCGACTGGAACAGCGAGAAGTTGCAGAAGTAGCGGTCGGTGAGTGCCGACGACAGTTCGCTGAGGATGTCGGCATACTCGTCGCGATCGCGCTGGCAGAAGCGCGCCAGCTCGTTGGCCGTGCCGAGGTAGTACTGCTCGGCCTTGGCCCGCTCGCGCAGCGAGAGGACGCCGCTGGCGAAATACGACTGCGCGCGCCCCTTGTGGTGCTCGATGTCGTGATGGATCTCGCGCACGCGTCGCGGGCTGCGCAGCCGCTTCGTGCTGATCGTCTGGTACTCCTCGTACATCTCGTGCAGGATGTTGTGCTCGTCGTCGGTCGGGGCCGGGACTTCGGGCATCACCTGCGACTCGACGTCGATGACGTTGAGCAGGAGCAGCGCGTGGTGGGCCGTGAGCGCGCGCCCGGACTCGCTGATCAGGTGCGGCATCGGCAGGTCCTGCTCGCGACAGGCCTCGGCCATCGTGTAGACGATGTCGCCTGCGTACTCCTCGAGCGAGTAGTTGGTGCTGGCCTGTGCGGTGGAGTTGGAGCCGTCGTAGTCGACGCCCAGGCCGCCGCCCACGTCCACGTGCGTGATGTCGAGCCCGAGCTTGCGGAGCTCGGCGTAATAGCGCGTCACTTCCTCGAGCGCCGCCTTGATGTAGCGGATGTCGGTGATCTGCGATCCGAGATGGAAGTGGATCAGCTTGACGACGTCGAGCGCATCCTCGGCCTTGAGCTTGTCGAGGACGCGCACGAGTCCCGCCGGCGACAGCCCGAACTTGGACTTCTCGCCACCCGACTGCGCCCAGCGGCCAGCGCCCTCGCTGTGCAGCTTGATGCGAATGCCCGCCGTGGGACGCACCCCCATCTCGCGGGCCGCCTGCAGCAGCACGTCCACTTCGGAGAGCTGCTCGAGCACGATGAACACGCGGTGACCCAGCTTCTGGCCCATGAGGGCGAGCCGCATGAACTCGTCGTCCTTGTAGCCGTTGCAGACGATGATGTGGTCCGTGCTCTCGGAGAGCCCGAGCACGGCCTGCAGTTCGGGCTTGGAGCCCGCCTCGAGGCCGACGCCGGTGGCCCGCCCGAACTCGACGATTTCCTCCACGACGTGGCGCTGCTGATTGACCTTGATCGGAAAGACCGTCGTGTACTCGCCCGTGTACTCGTACTCCTTGATCGCACTGGCAAACGCCTCGTGCAGCTGGCGGATGCGCGAGTCGAGGATGTCGGAGAAGCGGAGCAGCACGGGCAAGCCGACGCCCTGCTGCTCGAGGTCCCGGGCGATCTCGTAGAGGTCGACCGCCTGCTCGGGCCGGTTGCGATCGGGCCGCACGACCACGTGCCCCGCGGCATTGATGTCGAAGAAGCCCGCGCCCCACCCTTCGATGTTGTACAGCGTCTTGGCGCTCTCGATCGTCCACGGCCCCGTGGGGGGCGCGGGCGGGCCGCCGTGGCCGTTGACGGGCGCGCTGGCTGGGGACGCGCCGGCGGCCGCCGGCGGCGTGAGTGTTTCGGGGCTGGTCATTGCACGGAAAC
>JANMLN010000051.1:0-54792 GCA_031372565.1 Gemmatimonadota bacterium
CGGTTCAAGCTGCACACCAGCGTACTCGAAGGCATCAACAACAAGATCAAGGTCATCAAGCGGATGGCGTACGGCTTCCGCGACGACGCCTACTTCTTCCTCAAGATCCGTGCGGCGTTTCCCGGTATTCCGTGAAGAACCGAGAAAAAGCAGGTCCTTCGCTTCGCTCAGGACGACATGGTCAGGTGAGAGGGACGCGGCCCATCAGCGCGGCCATGATCGCCTTCTGCACGTGCAGGCGGTTCTCCGCCTCGTCCCACACGCGGCTCCAGGGTCCGTCGATGACCTCTGCGGACACCTCCTCCCCGCGATGCGCGGGCAGGCAATGCAGGAAGATCGCTTCGCGCGATGCGCGACGCATGAGCGGGCCGTCGACCTTGAAGCCGGCGAACGCCTTGAGACGCTGCGCCTGCTCCTCCTCCTGCCCCATACTGGCCCAGACGTCGGTGTTGACGACGTGGGCTCCTTCGACCGCCTCCTTGGGGTCGCGGACGAGCCGCACATCGGCCACCGATTGCGCACGCGCGAGCAGCACCGGATCGGGATCGTACCCTTCGGGACAGGCCAGACGCAGCGGGAAGCCGAGGCGCCAGGCGGCATCGAGCCACGAGTTGGCCATGTTGTTGCCGTCGCCGATCCAGGCGATGACTTTCCCCTCGTAGCCGCCCAACTGCTGCACGACCGTGAGCAGGTCGGCCATGATCTGGCAGGGGTGCTGCAGGTCGGTCAGGCCATTGATGACGGGAACATCCGCGTGCCGCGCCAGCTCCTCGATGTCGCCGTGGGCGAAGGTGCGGATCATGATGCCGTGGCAGAACCGCGAGAGCACGCGCGCCGTGTCGGCGATCGTTTCGCCGCGACCGAGCTGCACGTCACGCGACGAGAGAAACATCGCGTGCGCGCCGAGCTGGTAGGCGCCGACCTCGAAGGAGACGCGCGTGCGCGTGGACGCCTTGAGGAAGAGCATCGCCAGCGACTTTCCCGCGAGCGGCTTGTCGGCGTACTCACCGGTGCGCATCCGTTCCGCGAGGCGAAAGAGCCCGTCGATCTCCGGTCGGGAGAAATCCGGGATCGTGATGAAATCGCGGTGGGCGCGCTCGGGCATCAGGCCGCTGGCTCTCGGGAAAGAGGCGAATGCTAACCGCTCCCGAGCGGCGTCGCCACGCTACCTTTTCAGTTCATGCGCCGCTTGGTTCCCCTCGCGACGGCCCTGCTGGTTGCCGTGTTTGGTTTCCTTCCGATCGCGGACTGGATCCCGCTCGGACGACACGCGCCGCGCTATGACGCCCTGCGCGCCGGCTGGGTGAGCGGGAGTGTGATCGTGATTGGCATCGCGATCGTCCTGGTGATTCTCTCCCGACGCGTGCCGGCACTGTGGCGACCGGGGGCATGGGCCGGCATCGCAGCGCGCTGGGAGGCGGCCCCGATGGGGGTGACCCTCTCGGTGGCCATCGGCGCCACGCTGCTGTACGGCGTGATCGCACGCGTCGTGTTCGACGGCCAGCCGCTGCTGATCGACGAACTGGTGCAGGGACTTGAGGCGCGCATTCTCGCAGGCGGCGCACTGTCGCTTCCCACACACGCCGAGCCGGCGTTCTTCTCGCTCACGAACGTGGTCGATGCCGGCGGACGCTACTTCGGGCAGTTCCCTCCCGGATGGTCGGTGGTGCTCGCGCTCGGCGAGTTGGTGCACGCGCCGTGGCTCATGGGCCCGATCGCCGGCGGGTTGATGGTGCTGGCGTGGGGGTGGTGGCTCCGCATCGCAGAACCGGCTCCAGGCGTCGCGTTCGGCGCGCTGCTCCTCGGCGCCTTCTCGCCGTTTCTCGCCTTCATGGCCGGCTCGCAGATGAATCACGTGGCCGCGCTGGCTGCGATTCTCGCGGGGTTGGCGGCGACGGCGCGCGCGATGGGCGATGACACCCCGCAGCCGAGGCTGGGCTTGGCGGCGGGAGCGTGCTTCGGCATTGCCGCCACGATCCGCCCGGTCGACGCGCTCTGCTTCGCGCTTCCCGCAGGGGTCTGGTTCCTGTGGCGCGCACTCCGCACGCCGCGACGCTGGGCAGACGCGCTGGCGGGGCTGCTGGGTGTCTCGCTGCCGATCGGCGCCCTGCTCGCATTCAACGCCGCGACCACCGGTGCGCCGCTCACGTTCGGCTACGTGGCGCTGTGGGGGCCGCAGCACTCGCTCGGCTTCCACCTGTCGCCGTGGGGGGTCATGCACACGCCGGGCATGGGCGCCCAGCTGCTCAACCTGTACGCGCTACGACTCCAGACCAACCTGTTCGAGACGCCGCTGCCCGGCTTGTTGCCGCCCGTGCTGGCGCTCGCGCTGGCTCCGCGCCTGTCCGCGCACGACCGGTTGCTCCTGGCTGGCACGGCGCTGCTCGTGCTCGCATACTGGGCGTACTTCCACGACGGGTACTATCTAGGTGCGCGCTTCTTCATTCCGGTGGCGCCGCTGCTCCTCTGGTGGACCGCACGTTTGCCGGGTCTCGTGCGATCAATGACGGCGCCGGGCAGCGCGGCGGAGCGCGGCGTCGTGTATGCGTACGGTACGGCGGCCGTGCTCGGCGCGGCCATCATCCTGCCGCTCCGCGTGACGGACTACGGCACGGGCCTCACGACGATGCGATGGAACGCGGTGCAGGCCGAGCGTGGCGCGCAGGTAAGCGATGCGCTCGTGTTCGTGCGGGAGAGCTGGGGGGCACAGGTGATCGCACGGCTGTGGCGATTGGGGGTGACGCGTGGGGAGAGCGAGGTGCTGTTCAAGCGCATCGATCTGTGCCAGCTCGACTCTGCCGTGACCTCGATGGAAGCGACCCCCGTGCGCGGTGCGGCCGTTGTGGCGGCGCTGCGGACGATCGTGCTCGACACCGCCGCCCTGGTCCCGATGCCCGATTCGCCCGACAAGGCGGGACGCATGCGGGCGGGCACGCTGTACGGCCCCGCGTGTGAAGCGCGGCTCACCGAAGACCGGGCGGGGTTCACGTTGCTGGGGCCGCTGCTCTTTCCGCGGCGGCCGGTGCTGTACGCGCGCGACCTGCACGGGCGCGACACGCTGCTGCTGCGTGAGTATCCGGAGCGCAGTGTCTGGCTGCTGGTCCCCGCGACGGGCGACGAGGGCGCGCCGCCCGTCTTTCATCGCGCCTCGCGCGACTCGATCTTCGCCTCCGCACGCCGCGAGGCCACCGAGCGCGCGCCGGCTGCCTTTGCGGTGCCGAGGTAGCGCGCATGCACATTGCCCTGTTCTCGCACTATTGCCTGCCGCATGCCGGAGGCATCGAGACGGTGGTCGAGGCGTTGGCGAGCCGACTGTCGCTGCGGCATCGCGTGACGGTCATCTCCAGTGATTGGGCGGGACGCGAAGGAGTCGAACGCAGCGGGATGCGCACGACGTGGCGCCTGCCGTCCGTGCACGCCAGCGCACGCTGGGGGGTGCCGTATACGATCCCGACCGGGCGATGGGTTCGCGATGCGCTTGCCGACGCGTCGACCGCGGACGTGATCCACGCGCATGGCGCCCTCTATGCGCAGACGGTGCTGGCGCGACGCGTGGCACGACGCGCCGCACGTCCGCTGGTGTTGACGGAGCATGTCGGCTGGATACCGTATCGCGGTGCCGTATTGCAATCGGTGCAGCGCGCGGCATGGCGCTTCGTTGGCGATGCGACACTCGCACAGTCGCGTGCCGTCGTTGCGCTCAACGCGCGCGTCGGGGGGTGGCTCCACGCGCGTCCTGCCAAGCCCCACGTCACCCTCATCCCGAATGGCGTCGACCTGACGCGCTTCGCTCCGCCCACAGACACCCAGCGCCGTGAGGCCCGCGCCGCGCTCGGGCTCCCGGCCACCGGTGTGCTCGGCCTCTTCGTCGGACGTGATGCGCCGAAGAAGCGGCGCGCCGATGTCGTGGCGGCCTCGCGTTCCGGGTGGACGCTGGTGCTGGCCGGCGCCCCGGTTGCGGTGCACGAGCACGGCATCATCGACCTGGGCGTGATGGCCGCCGAGGCGATGGTGCCCTTGTACCATGCGTGCGACTTTCTCGTGCACGCGGCGGAGGGCGAGGGGTTTCCGATGGCGGTCCAGGAAGCGATGGCGACGGGACTTCCGGTCGCGCTGCGATGGGATGCGGGCTACGCGACGTCGCTCGAGCGCGACGTGATTCCAACGGCGGATGACATTGCCGGTACGCTGCGCGCGGCCGATTCGCTCGCGCACGACGCATCCCATCGCGCCGAGGTGGGGGCACGTGCCCACGCGTGGGCCACGGCGCACTGGAGTTGGGATGTGACGGTTGCGGCCCACGAGGCGCTGTATGCATCGCTCGCGAGCGGGGCGACATGAGCGATGGCGCCGGCACGATCACGGGCTATCGCGATCGCACCTATGCGCTCGTGCGAGAGGCGATCGGGGCGCTCGGCCCCGTCGCGACGGCGGTCGACGTGGGCGCCGGTGAGGGCTGGTATGCCCGCCGCCTCATGGACGAGGGGCTGATCGTCCGGTGTACGCCGGTGGAAGTGCAGCGGCGCACGCAGACGCTCGTCGAGCCCGTGCTGTACGACGGCGTGCGGTTACCGTTCGACGATCGGTCGGTGGAACTCGTGTACGCCATCGATGTGGTGCATCATGCCGGCGATCCGCTTGCGCTGCTGGCAGACATGGCGCGCGTGTCGGCACGATGGCTGGTGCTCAAGGATCACACGTATGCCTCGGGGCTCGGCCGTGCGACGTTGGCCGTCATGGATGAACTCGGCAATCGCCGGTTCGGCATTCCGTCGCCGGGCCGCTACCAGCACGCATGGGACTGGCTGCCGGCGCTCGAGCACGCCGGCTTTCGGCCCCGCACCATGCTGCACCCCGCCGCCTGTCACACCGGGCTGCTTGGCACCCTCACCAACCGGCTGCAGTTCGTGGCCGCTTTCGAGCGCACCGATGCGCATTGATCACGACGATCCGCGTCGCACGTTCGTCGCGGCCCACGCGGGCAAGGCATCGCGGCATGCCGTCGAGGACCGCGTCGAACCCTCGGTGTGGCAGTACGACTATCCCGTGTTGCGCGCGCTGCGCGACGACGTCGTGGGACTGCTCACGCAGGTCGAGGCCCGGAGCGCGGGGGCCATCGCGCTGGACGTCGGAAGTTTGCGAAGCCCCTACAAGCGCGTGCTCGAGAGTCGCGGCTTCTCGGTGAAGACGCTGGACCTCACCACCGAGCATGGCGCCGACTTCGCCGGTACCGCCGAAGCGACGGGACGCCCGGAGGCGAGCGTGGACCTGATCCTGTGCACGCAGGTGCTCGAGCATGTGCGTGCGCCGTGGGTCGCGATGCGTGAGTTCGGTCGCATTCTCAAGCCCGGCGGACAGCTGCTGATCACGATCCCGCACATCTGGTTCTATCACCCGCATCCCGGCGATTACTGGCGTGTGACGCAGGAGGGGATCGTCACGCTCTGCATCGATGGCGGTTTCCGCGTACGCGAGGCGCGCACGCAGGGGGGCGCGCTGCTCGCCTTCGGGCAGATCGTGAATTTTCTGGCCTACGGGCTGCTCGGCAGCGCGGGGGCGCCGTTGTACGCGCTGTCGAACGTGGTGATGGGTGCCGCCGACCGGATCGTGCCCAACGAGCTGTTCGCGCTCAACATGGCCTGCCTCGCCGAGAAGCCCGCGTAGGTCACCGCGGGGCGGGGCGTGGACGCGGCGTGACGCGCAGCATCCCATGCGCCAGCAGCGAGTCGGCGCCGACCGCGAGCAGCCGTGCGCCGTAGCGCGCGCGCAGTGCCTCCCACCCGCGCTCGTTGAGCATGCTGCCGTTCACGATGACCGGGCGCGTGAGCGCGGCGTCATTGCGCACGAGGTCGCGCCCGTACCACACCGCTCCGGTCTCGACCGCGACCACATCCGCGTCCAGCCCCGCGACGTACGCCGAGGCCTCGGCGAACGGTCCGGCAAATCGTTCGACCTGCACCAGCCGCAGCGCCATGGTGCCAACGGCCAGCGCGAATCCTCCGATCACGAGCGTATGCGTCCGCCGGATGCCCATGGCGCCTACGACCGATGGAACCGCGGCAGCTGCCAAAAGGGCGACGCTGCCGAGCGCGCCGTACACGTAGCGATAGCCCCACCCGTGCCCCTGCGAGCTCCCGTAGAGGATGTAGAACAGGAAGGTGAGGAGCAGCCCACGCGCGAGGTCCTTCTGCGTGTCGTTGAGGTCGCGCTCGCGCACGTACGCGACCATGAGCAGCAACGCGATCACGGGTGCCTGCCAGGTGAACAGCAGCGTGAGGTTCATGCCCGTGAGGCGCCAGGCCTGCAGCCCCGGAAGGGCGAACAGGGAGAGCAAGCCACCACCCGCACCCGGCTCGCCGCCACGCTCCATGCGCAGCCACGTCAGCCACAGGTACGAGAACGCGAGATAGACGCATGCCGTGACGACAAAGCGCGCGTACTGCTTGCGCACCAGCCATCGCCAGAAGAACGGGACCGCGAACAGCGCGTGGGGAAAGGGATTGTGGAGCCCGAGCGCGAGTCCGCCGAGCAGTGCCGCGGCCGCGATGCTCGCACGGTCGTCACGGAGGACGAGCCACGTCCACGCGAGGTTGGCCAGCAGGTGGGCCGGCATGGTGTACTGCGACCCCGACGTCACCACGAACTGCGCCGACGTGACCAGAGCGAGCACGGCGATGATCGGTGCGGCCGGCTCGGCGGGACGCAGCCGCCGCGCGAGCGTTGCGACGAGCAGGACGCTCGCCCCGGCACACAACGGATTGAGCCACGCCTCGACGTGCAGGAGCTGCAGCAGCGCCCGCAGCGCCGCGTACACGGGGATGTACCCCGAGTACCAGGTGTGATCGGCGCCCTTCCATGCCACGAACACGGGTTTGATGGCGGGGACGAATGCGATCCATTCGTCCTTGACGGGCTGAAAGACACGACCCGTGGCGAGGATGCTCGCTTCAAAGCCGGTATTGAACTCGTCCATCGAGAGCGGAAAGCCGTGCAGCACCCATCGCTGGACCGCCCAGACCACGACCACCACGAGCGCGGCGAGTCCCCACGTTGCCCGAGGCGACAGCACGGGGAGCAGCGGCTCAGGACGGTCGATGGCCGTCGCACCATCGCGCATGGCGCTGGCTGCCGTGCCCGACCGGCGCGCGAGCGCGATGACCAGCGCGGCGAACAGCGCGAGCAGCGCGAGTGGCACCGGCTCGAGCGTGCCGAAGAGGTGGAAGTAGACGTTGAGCGACGAGTAGTGCGGCCCCACGACGCCCTCGCGCGTGATGCCGCGGACGGCCCACGCACCAAACGCCGCGACAGCGAGCAGCGCCACGGCGGACCGTCGCAGGGTCGATGACGCGGATGGCATCACGGTACGTCGGCCCTGGTGGGCGTCACGCAGCAGTCACGAGGGAAACGAGGAAAGGGAGTGCGCCACGGTGTGACGACAACGTACCGCGAGTAATCTATGAGGAGAGCGACGCGGGGCGCCGTCACGCGGTGGGACGACGCCATCACTTTCCTGGAGGACCCGGATGCTGACTCCGGTCACATCGACGCTCGTGCTGGGCTGGGTACTCGTGGTGCTCGTGACCGTGGCCGCGTGGCGGCTCGGTGACCGACTGCCACCCGGAGTGAGCACCGCACTCGAACGCTGGCTCACGCACCGGTGGGCGCCGCTCGGCGCCGGCCTGCTAAGCGCCGCGGCCGTCTGGTGGGTCGCTGGGGCCACGCTGCACCCTGTTCCCTTGTACCACGACGAGCGCGCCTACTTGCTGCAGGGCGAGCTGTTCGCGCGCGGCCGATGGATGGGGGCCGCGGCGCCGATCCCGGAGTTCTTCACGCAGCTGCACGTGATCGTGAGCCCGGCCTTGTACGCCAAGTATCCCCCCGGCAACGCGTTGCTCATCGCACCGTTCGCAGCGCTCGGCGCGCCCGGGCTCGCGATGGTCGTGAGCGCATTCGCGTGTGGCGCACTGGTGTTCGCGCTGGCGCGACGCTGGGCCGGACCGTGGGTGGCCGCGCTCACCCTGTTGGGCTGGATCCCGGCGGGCCCCGTCCTGATGATCCGTGCGAGCTACATGTCACAGGTCGCCACGCTGCCGATGTGGCTGCTTACCTGGTACGCGTGCGAGCGGCACCGCGACGACCGCCGCACGCGCTGGCTGGTGCTGGCGAGCGTCGCCACGGGGTTCTGCGCCGTGGTGCGTCCGCTGACAGCGGTCGCGCTCGCGCTCCCCTGTGCGATCGTGCTCGTGCGCCGCGTGTGGACCGACCGGAACGCGACGGGCGCGGCGATCGCGATCGCGGCCGGGGCCGCGATCGTGCTCTTCCTTCCGTGGCAGAACGTGGCCATCACGGGTGACGTCGCGACGTCGCCCCTCGTGCAATACACGAAGCAATTCACGCCGTTCGATTTCCCGAGCTTCGGCTACGACCGGTCACTGCCGATGGCCGACCTGCCCACCGACCTGGCGCGCGCGCGCGAAGCGCTCATCGTGCCACGCGAGGTGCACAAGCTGGAGAACCTCCCCTGGCTGCTGCCGTGGCGACTGTGGAGCTTGCTGCAAGGGGCGTGGTATGGGTGGCGGTTGCCGCTGTTGGCGCTGGGGTTCCTGGGGCTCTGGTCATTGGCGCGCGAGGCACCACGCGCGCGACTGGCCGCGAGCTGTGCCGCGCTGCTCTTCGCGTTGCACGTGATGCATGCACACAGCCCGGTGTGGACGGTGTTCTATCACGAGAGCGTCCCGGTGCTCGCACTGGCCACGGCGCTGGGCTTTGCCGCCATGGCGCGACGGTTCTCGCCGGCGAGCGCGAACGTCGCCGCATCCGATGTCGGGGAGCCGGGCCGCACCGACGGCACGCACGCGGTGCGTAACGGCCGCGTGCCACGCGGCGCGCTCGCGATCGCCGGCATCGCGATGGCACTCATGGTGCCGTTCGATGCCTCCACTGCGCGCGCCGATCTCGACTCGATCAAGCGGGCGCAGCGCGCCTTCCTCGCAGCGGTCGCCACGATCCCCGACGCCAAGGCGATCGTGTTCATCAAGTACCCGGCGAGCTGGAGCGGGCACAAGGCGCTCGTGGACAACCCGCCAGATTATGCGAGCGCGCGCGCGTGGCTCGTGTACGACCGGGGCCGCGACAACGCGCGGCTGGCCGCGCTCGCACCGGAACGCGCGCTCTGGCGCTACGACGCCGGCTTCGAGACGCTGGAGCGCTGGACGCCCCCGGCGCCCTGACGCCTACAGGATGTACTTGCGGAGGTCCTCGTCCTCGACGACCGCCTTCAGCCGATCGCGCACCATCGCACCATCCACCTTCACGGCCTCTTTCCCGCGCTCCGGCAGCTCGAAGAGCACGTCCTCGAGCAGGCTGGTCATCACGGTATGCAACCGGCGCGCCCCGATGTTCTCCATCCGCTCGTTGAGGCGCGCGGCAATACGCGCCAGCTCCGCAATGCCATCGGGCACGATCTCGAGCGTCGCGCCTTCGGCTTCGATCAGCGCGGCATACTGCTTGACGAGCGCGTTCTCCGGCTCGGTGAGGATGCGCACGAAGTCGGCTTCGGTCAGCGGCAGCAGCTCCACGCGAATCGGAAAGCGGCCCTGCAACTCCGGAATGAGGTCGCTGGGCTTCGACACGTGAAAGGCGCCCGCGGCCACGAACAGGATGTGGTCGGTCTTCACCATGCCGTACTTGGTGCTGACGTTCGATCCTTCCACGATGGGCAGCAGGTCGCGCTGGACGCCCTCACGCGACACGTCGGGTCCCCCCGATCCCTCACCGCGCGACCCGGCAATCTTGTCGATCTCGTCGAGGAAGATGATGCCGAGCTGTTCGGTGCGTTCCAGCGCGTCGGCCGTCACGTCGTCCGAATTGACCAGCTTGTCGAGTTCCTGATCGATGAGCACGCGGCGCGCCGCCGACAGCTTCATCGTGCGCTTCTTGGTGCGCTTGGGGAGCAGTTCCTGGAAGAACGCGCCCAACTGCTCGGCACCTTCGGGCATGTTCGTCCCGCCTCCCATCACGTCGAGTGGCGTGCCGCCCTGCACGACGTCCACCTCGACCTCGCGGTCCTCGAGCTGCGCGTCGCGCAGGAGCTGGCGCAGCTTCTCGCGCGTGCGCTTGTGGCGCTCGCGGTCGGCGTCGTCGGCAGCGGTGGGCATCGCCGCACCGGAACTCGAGACCATGAAGACGCTCGCGACATCACCAGCCGCCGCACTTGGCGCCGCGGGATCGGCAGGGGCAGCCGCTGCGGTCGGCGCGCCTTGAGTCGCCGCCGTCGACTTCGCACTCTCGGGCA
Organism: Gemmatimonadota bacterium; assembly: GCA_031372565.1. Classification (GTDB taxonomy): domain Bacteria; phylum Gemmatimonadota; class Gemmatimonadetes; order Gemmatimonadales; family Gemmatimonadaceae; genus JACPPC01. The sequence continues at coordinate 10,295 of JANMLN010000051.1, forward strand.
CCGGCAGCAGCAGGTCGAGCAGCCGTTCCTCCACCTTTTCCTGCGCGATCTCCTCGACATCCGCCTCGCGCTCGGCACGCACCATGTCGATCGCGCTTTCCACGAGGTCGCGCACCATCCCTTCCACGTCGCGACCGACGTAGCCGACTTCCGTAAACTTGGACGCCTCGACCTTCACGAAGGGAGCGGCCGCCAGCTTCGCCAGACGGCGCGCGATCTCCGTCTTCCCGACGCCCGTCGGGCCGATGAGAATGATGTTGTTGGGCGCGATCTCGTTCCGCATCTTCTCGGGCGCCTTCTGGCGACGCCACCGGTTGCGGAGGGCGATCGCGATGGCCTTCTTGGCCGCGGCTTGCCCGACCACGTACCGGTCGAGTTCGGCGACGACGCCTCGGGGCGTCAGGTCCGCCAGGCGGGCGACAACTTGTTCGGTGCGCGTACTCGGCATGCCCGAAAGCTAGCGCCGCGCCGAGTCCGGCGGCGCGCTACGCCTCGGGCTCGATGACCGTGATGTTGGTGTTGGTGTAGATGCAGATCTCGCCCGCGATCGTGAGCGCCTTGCGCACCATCTCGGCTGGGGGCATGCCGGTGTGCGCCGCGAGGGCGCGCGCGGCGGCCAGCGCGTACGACCCGCCGCTCCCGATGGCCAGAATGCCGTCATCCGGCTCGATGATGTCGCCGGTGCCGCTCAACACGAAGCCGTGGTCGCGGTCACACACGGCCAGCAGCGCGTCCAACCTCCGCAACACGCGGTCCGAGCGCCAGTCCTTGGCGAGCTCGACCGATGCCCGCGGCAAGTTGCCAGGGTAGCGTTCCAGCTTTTCCTCGAACTTTTCGAACAGGGTGAACGCATCGGCGGCGGCGCCGGCAAACCCCGCCAGCACGCGTCCGCCGCCCAGGCGCCGCACCTTCTGCGCGGTGTTCTTCATGACCGTGTCACCGACGGTCACCTGCCCGTCCCCGCCCAGCGCCACGAGGCCGTCCTTGCGGACCGCCAGAATTGTCGTGGCGTGCACCGGCACCGCGTATCGCATCATCATCGCAAGCTAGCGCGCTGGCGGCTCGTTCGCCCCCGAGAGGAGCCGATCCAGCAGGCTGAACACGTCGGACGGCAGGAAGGGCTTCTGCAGCATGGCCGCCGGCGTCCTCGACCCACCGGTCCCCATCTCGTCCTTCGAGTACCCCGACATCATGATCACCGGCAGTGCGGGCGCGATCGCGGCGAGCTCCTCGAACGTCTCCCGTCCGTTCATCACCGGCATCGTGAGATCGAGCATCACGACATCGAACGCCGTGGGCCCCTGCCGTACGCGCTCGAGCGCGGCCTGACCATTGCGGGCGACCTCGACGGCAAACCCGCGGCTCGTCAACAGCCGCGTGAGCACGGCGCGCACGCTCTCGTCATCGTCCACGACCAGCACACGCGCACGACGCGTGGCGGGCACGGGGGGCGCCAGCGGGGACACCACCTCGACCGGTTCCCGGTGCGTCGACGCCGGCAGCACGATCGTGAAGCGCGTGCCCGAACCGGGACGGGACTGCAGGGTCATCGCGCCGCGATGGCCGCGCACGATCCCCTGCGCCGCCGAGAGGCCGAGGCCGCGACCCGCGAACTTGGTCGTGAAGAACGGATCGAAGATGCGCTGCATCGTCGCCGCCTCCATGCCACTGCCGTCGTCGATCACCTCGAGCGCCACGAGCGGCTCGTCGTCGGGCAGCGTGCCGAAGACGGCATCGGCCGCTTCCAGTTCGGCCCGGACCGCCGCGCGCGTGCGCAGCGTGATCGTGCCCTCCCGCTCCCCCAACGCATCCGACGCATTGGTGATCAGGTTCATCACCAGTTGGCGCAGCTGTGTGGCATCGCCCTCGACGCTCGGCAGCTCGCGCGCCAGGTCGAGGATCACGCGGGCCCGCTTCGAGACGACGGTTCGGAGGAGCGACGCCATCTCGCGCACGATCTCCGACACGTCGACGGGGCCCACGATGAGTCGCCCATGCCCCGAGTAGGCCAGCAACTGTCGCGTCAGGTCCGCGGCGCGCTGTGCCGCCCGTTCGATGTTGGTGACCAGTTCGTGCACCGGCGATCCGGCGGGCACGCCATCGAGCGCCAAGCCGGCGTTCGTCAACACCCCCACCAGCAGGTTGTTGAAGTCGTGTGCAATGCCGCCGGCCAGCACGCCGAGCGACTCGAGCTTCTGGGCGTCGCGCACCTTGGCGTCGACGCGCGCCGCGACCTCGCGCTCACGCACCTCGTCGGTGATGTCCTCCACGACACCGATCTGGCCGCTGTACGCGGCGCCGCCATCCAGCACCGGCGACGACGTGACCCGGACGTGACGCTCCATTCCGCCCACCACGATACGGTACTCCGCGCGAAACGATTGATGATCGGCCACCGCTGCGCGCCCGGCCTCGACGACGCGCGGTGCATCGTCGGCATGGACCCGCGTCCGCCACCGCTCCAGGAACTCCTCGAGCGTCATGTCCCAGAGGGCCAGCAACCGTGGATTCGCGTACGTGACCTTCCCGTCGGCCCCCGAGCGGAACACCCCCGTGGGACCCGCGGTCGCCAGCGTGCGGAATCCTTCCTCGCTTTCGCGCACGGCCCGCTCACGGCGCCGCTCCTCCGTGACGTCCTGCACCGCGCCGTGCAGCGCGAGGGGGGTGCCATCGGCTTCCCGCTCCACCTCGCCAAGGGCGCGCACGATCAGCTCGCGGCCGCTGGGCAACCGCGTGCTGACCTCCACCTCGTAGGGCAGACCGCCGACCAGCGAGCGCTCAACGGCCTGATCGTAGAGCATCTGCTGATCGGCCGGAAAGATCTTGCGGAGCGCCTCGACGGACGGGGGCACGGCGCGATCGATCTCGAAGAGCTCCCACACCTGCGGCGACCACCAGATACTGCCGGTCTGGACGTTCCAGGACCACGAGCCGAGCCGCGCCATGCGCTGCGTTCGCTCGAGCGCACGCGCCTGCAACTCCAGTCGCTCCTCCGTCGCGCGCAGAGTTGTCACATCCTGCTTGGTGCCCACCATCCGCAGGGGGGCTCCCTGCGCGTCGCGCTGCACCTCGGCGCGATCGTGGATCAGGACCACCGTGCCGTCGGGTCGCCGGGCGGACACCTCGACATCGAACGGAGCGCTGCCCTCCATCGCTTCCGCGAATGCGGCACGGAAGCGCGCGACATCGGCGTCGGAGAGGAGCGCGAGGAACTGGTTGATCGATGCCTCTCCGGCCGTCGCCTCAAGGCCAAGCAACCGATAGGTCTCGGTCGACCAACGCGTCTCTCCCGTCCGTGCATCCCAGGTGAACGAACCGATCCCGGCGATCGCCTGCGCGACGTCGAGCTCATGGCGCTGGGCGCGGAGTTCGTCCGCATGCTCCCGCTCGTCCGTCACGTCGAACACCACGCCAACGTCCCGGCCGCGACCACCGTCCGCCGCGCGTCCCGGCATGCTCCGGGAGCGCATCCAGCGTTCGGCGCCATCGGACGCGCGACGCACGCGATAGTCGAGCACCGCCTCGCGACCGTCGCGGAACGCCGCGTCCGTTTCGGCACGCACACGAGGGATGTCTTCGGGAAGCACACACGCCATGAGCGCGGCCAGCGCGGCGTCGGGTGGCGTGTCGGTCGGCACCCCGTACAGGGCGAAGAGCTGCGCCGAGCAGGCGAAGACGCCGGAGGGGTTGTCCAGTTCCCAGAGCGCGATGCCCGCATCTCCCAACAGCTCCACGAAGCGGTCGGGGGTGTGGAGCCACATCGGGGTCGACGGGCGAGGGGTTGCGTCGGACATGCCAGCCTTCACGGGCACACGGGGTGGGTCAGGGAAGCCCTGAGACAGTCGAGGTGCGGGTACGGCGTGGCGGAACGTCCTCGGCGCGCCGAGGGAAACGCGCGGTCAGGCCCGGGGATGCGCCTGTCGGTACACCTGCTTGAGCCGTTCCACGCTCGTGTGCGTGTAAATCTGTGTGGTGCGGACGGACGCGTGCCCCAGCAGTTCCTGCACGGCACGCAGATCCGCGCCGGCGTCAAGCAAATGCGTGGCAAAGGTGTGGCGCAACGAGTGCGTGGAGAGGCCGGCGTCTTCTCCCACGAGATCCAGCAGCCGAGTCATGGCCAGTTGTACGCCCCGCACTCCGAGTCGGGTTCCTCGCCCGGAAACCCAAAATGCTCCGCGGTCGGCTGCGGTGCCAAGCGATCGAACCAGATCATCCCGTCGCGTCTCGTACTGCCGCAGCGCCACCGTCGCGTGGTCACCCACAGGCACGATCCGCTCCTTGCGCCCCTTCCCTCGCACCTTGAGCTGACCCGCCATCAGGTCGAGCTCACCACTGCGAATCCCTGCCAATTCGCTCACGCGCAAACCGCACGAATAGAAGAGCTCGAGCATGGCAAGATTGCGCACATCCTCGAACCGCCCGCCCTGCGCACGCAACTCCGCCGCCGCAAACAGTGTCGTAACCTGCGCGCGGTCGAGCCAACCGGGAAGGTGCTTGTCGAGCTTCGGACTGCCAACCCCTCGCAGCGGGTTGGATGCCACCAGCTCCTCGCGATGCATCCACCGATAGAACGATCGCACCGCCGAGAGCGTCCGCGCGATCGAGCGCTTGGCAAGCCCGCGGCGGGTGAGGTGGGCCATGAAGCCGCGAACGGACAGCCGGTCAACGCGCTCCCACTGCCACCCGTCGATGCCACCCTCGCGGGACAGCCACGCGCAGAACGCATCGAGATCGCGGCCGTACGCGACCGCCGTATGCGGCGACACGTCGCGCTCGCGCTCGAGGTACAGGAGAAAGTCGGCCACCGCGGCCGGCCGTTCGGCGGGCGCGGCGGCATCGGCCGACCGCTCGCCATCGAGCGACGGGGCGGCGACCGACCGACGGGGCGTCACGCGGTCGCTCCGATAGGCGTCAGTTCAGCATCACGCCACTGCGCCATCGCCAGCAGCGCCCGCTCCGCGTACGCGACCTTGCGCGCATCCTTGTCGCGCGGCGGCGCCTCAAGTGCCTCCAGCAGTCCGGCGTTCGCGTTCATGGGCTGGAAGTGCTTCGGGTCGGCCTCGCGCAGATGCCGGCAGAGCGCACCCATCATCGTGGTGGGCGGCGGCGCGACCGGCGCCATGCCGCGCACGATGCGGTCGAGATTGACGGCCGCGAGCAGCCCGCTGGCGGTGCTCTCGGTGTACCCTTCGACGCCGGTCATCTGCCCGGCGAGGATGACGGCCGGGTCGTCCTTGAGCGCGCCGTGCGCCGACAGGGCCGCCGGCGCATTCACGTAGGCGTTGCGGTGAATCGCGCCGAAGCGCAGGAACTCCGCGTTCGCGAGTCCGGGAATCATCCGGAAGACGCGCGTTTGTTCGGGAATGCGAAGTCGCGTCTGGCAACCGACGATGTTCCACATGCGGCCGGCGCGATCCTCCATGCGCAGCTGCACCACCGCCCACGGCCGACGTCCCGTGCGCGGATCGGTGAGTCCGATGGGCCGCATGGGCCCGAAGCGCAGCGTCTCGGCGCCGCGCCGAGCCATCTCCTCGATCGGCATGCACCCTTCGAAGTACGGCACCTCGTCGAACGTCTTGCCCTGGTACTGGTCGGCCTCGGCCACGGCTCGGACCCATGCCTCATACTCGTCGCGGGTGAACGGGCAGTTCAGGTAGGCGCCCTCGGCGTCCGCGCCCGCCATCGTCTCCTTGTTCCACCGCGACGCGCGGAAGACCACGGCGTCGTCCAGCGACTCGCGACTCACGATCGGCGCGATGGCATCGTAGAACGCGAGCGCGTCCGCCCCGAGTCGCGCACGCAGCGCGCCAGCCAGCGCGTCACTGGTGAGCGGTCCCGTCGCGATGATCGCGGGCGACGGAATGGCGGTGATTTCTTCGCGTACGATCGTGATGCGCGGATGCGAGGTGATGCGCGCGGTCACGGCCGCAGCGAACAGATCGCGATCCACCGCCAGCGCGCTCCCCCCGGGAACCCGTGCCTCATCGGCGCACTCGAGCACCATGCAGCCAAGCAGCCGCATCTCGGCCTTGAGGAGGCCGTGCGCATTGTGAGTCTCGGTGCTCTTGAAGGTGTTCGAGCAGACCAGTTCCGCCAAACGGTCGGACTGGTGCGCGGGGGTCGCGCGCACCGGCCGCATTTCATGCAACAGCACGTCGTGGCCGCGCTCCGCCAACTGCCACGCGGCCTCGCTGCCCGCGAGGCCACCGCCCACCACGTGCAGCGGCGTCACGCCACCACCGGTTCCAGCACCTCGGCTGGCTCCTCGACCGCCCACTCGTTCGTGCACTTGATGCACTTGCGATAGGGGCCACGGGTCTTGTTCTGCTTCATCTCGGCGCCCTCGAAGCCGCACTCCGGGCACTTTTCCTTGACCGGTCGATCCCAGCAGACGAAATCGCAGGCCGGGTAGTTCGCACAGCCGTAGAAGGCCTTGCCGCGCTTCTTGCTGCGCCGCTCGGCGATCTCGCCGCCATCCTTGGGGCAGAGCACCCCCGTCGGCATCGACTTCGTCCCGCGGCACTTCGGGAACTTGCTGCAGCCCAGGAAGTCGCCCGAGCGGCCGTGCCGCTTGAGCATGAAGTTGCCGCACTCGGGACACTTGTACTCGGTGAGCACGGCGGGCGGCTTGTCGATGACGGGCCGCGTGTACTTGCACAGCTTGGGATGATTCTCGCAGGCGATGAAGGGCCCGAAGAAGCCGCCCTTCGGCACCAGCTTGCCACCGCACAGCGGGCACTTCTCCGTGGCGAAGCGCGAGATGTCGTGTGCTTCCGCGATCAAGGCGCCGACATCGGCGGCCTTGAGGGCGCCGGCGAAGGGCGCCCAGAACTCGTCGAGCACGCTCGTCCACTCGCGGCTCCCGTCCTCGACCTCGTCGAGCTCCTTCTCCATCGTGGCGGTGAAGTGCACGTCGAACTCGCGGGGGAACTGCTTGACCATCACCTTCTCCACCGACTCGCCGAGTGCGGTGGGAAAGAAGCGGCGCTGCTCGATGAGGGCGTAGCGGCGCTCGGCGAGCGTCGAGATGATCGACGCATAGGTCGAGGGACGGCCGATCCCGAGCCGCTCGAGTTCCTTGACCAGCGACGCCTCGGAGAAGCGCGGCGGTGGCTCGGTGAAGTGCTGCGACGGGGTCACCGCGGTGACCGGAATGACCTCGCCCAACTCGATGAGCGGAAGCGACTGCTCGTCCTCGAGCGCCTTGCCCTCCCCTTCCTCGCGGGACTCGCGGTACAGCGAGAGGAAGCCCATGAACTTGATGACGCTGCCGGTCGAGCGGTACAAGTATTCCTGCGTCTTCGGCCCCGCCTTGGGGAGCGTGAAGTCGACGGTCGTGGTATCGAAGACGGCGGGCGCCATCTGCGACGCCATGAACCGCTGCCAGATCAGTTGATACAGCCGGAACTGATCCTTGGTGAGGTACTTCTCGACCGTCTCCGGGCGGCGCGCGGGATCGGTCGGACGGATGCCCTCGTGCGCATCCTGTGCATTGGAGGCCTTGCCGCTGCCGAAGAGCTGCGGCCCCGCGGCAAGGAAGGTCTCGCCAAACTGCGCCTTGAGGAACTCGCGCGCTGACGCGGCCGCACTCTCGGCCACACGCGAGGAGTCGGTGCGCATGTAGGTGATGAGACCAACCGCACCCTCCGCGCCGATATCGATGCCCTCGTACAGATCCTGCGCGAGCCGCATGGCGCGCTTGGAACCGAAGCTCAACTTCTTGGCCGCTTCCTGCTGCAGCGTCGACGTCGTGAACGGCGCCGCCGGGTTCTTGCGGCGCTCGCGACGCTTCACGTCGGTGACCAGAAAGCCGCCGATCGCCTCACCCGCCGCCTTGCGCTGCGCAGCCGGCAGGGCCGCGAGTGTCGCGGCTGCCACCGCCCGCGACTCGCTGACGATCCGTTCGGCGTCGACCCCCGTGGGGATGCGGGGCTTCTCGGCGTCGATGTGATGCAGCTTGGCCGTGAACAGCTGCGCGCCCTTCCGCAGTCCGGCCTCCACGGTCCAGTACTCCACCGGCTTGAACGCGCGAATCTCGCGTTCGCGCTCCACGAGAATCCGCAACGCCACGGTCTGCACGCGTCCAGCCGACAGTCCCTTCTTGACCGTTTGCCAGAGGAGCGGACTCGCCTTGTAGCCCACGAGGCGATCGAGGACACGACGGGCCTGCTGCGCGTTGATCTTGTGGTCGTTGAGCTTGCCCGCCTTGGCGATCGCGCCGATCACCGCATCCTTGGTGATCTCGTGAAAGAGCACGCGCTTCATCGGCACGTTGTTCTTCGGCTTGAGCTGCCCCGCCACATGCCACGCGATCGCCTCCCCCTCTCGGTCAGGGTCGGTGGCGAGGTAGATGGCGGACGCATCCTTCGCCGCGTCCTTGAGCTCGGCGAGAATCTTCTCCTTGCCCTCGATGGTGACGTACTCGGGCTTGAAGTGCTTCTCGATGTCGATGCCGAGCTTCTTGGTCGGCAGGTCGCGGATATGGCCGACTGTGGCCCGCACGCGATAGCCGCGCCCGAGGTACTTGCCGATCGTCTTGGCCTTGGCCGGCGACTCGACGATGACCAGGGCAGCCCCGCTGCTCCCGGCGTCATCCTCTGCCTCGACCTCAGGCGGCGGCGCGGCCTTCTTGGCGGCCGCCTTGATCGCGGTTCGCGCCTTGATCGACGCCGTGCGCGCCGCGGCCGGGGACCCCGGACGCGCCTTGGGAGTCGGCGCGACAACGGATGTCGCCGCCTTCTTCTTGACCGTCTTGGATGCGGCCTTGGTCTTGGTCTTGGTTGCGGTCTTTCTGGCTGCCATGCTAGTGAACCCGCCCTGAAGGTCCGTGTCCGTCGTCCAGTCCGGTCCCGTCAAGCAGGGCGCGGAGGTCATCGATCGCGATCCGCCCGTCGAACTGGGAGAGGGCGCGTTCAATGACCTGCTCCAGCTCCGAGCCATCGATGGCACCGGAGCCGCGGAGGGCGAGCAGCAGGCCCCACGCCTCGGGCGAGAAGCGCCCGTGCTCGTGGGGACCAAGGACACGTACGGTCATCAGGAAGCGAGAATGAGGGTAAGGGAGCGGTCTCAGGGTCCGGCTGTGCACCACGACGTCGCGCGTGCCACGCTGCCACGAGACGCTGGAACCGTCTGCATGGCCCCCGCCCGTGGACGACGCTCTAATGAATGTAAGCTCAGGCGCTGGCTGAAGGTTCCGCCACGACGCGGATCACAGTCGGGCAAAGTAGAAAGCCGCGCAAGGGTCAGCCAGTCACGACATCCTTCAAACGAGCCACAAGTCGTTGTAAATCATACATTTCCGTGTTTACCGCCACATCGGCCTTCGCGTAGCTGGCCTCACGTTCGACGAGCATCCGCTCCAAAGTTGTCACCGGATTCCCACCACGTGAAAGCAACGGACGCACGATCCGGGCCTCGCCCATGCGCCGGACCGCGGTCTCAGGGCGCACCTTGAGATAGATCACCTGGGCGGGGGGCCGCAACAGCTCCAGCAACCCGACGCCGGTGATCCAGCCGCCCCCTGGGGACAGCACCATCCCCACGACGGTCGCACACTCCTCAGTCAGCTCTTTCTCGGCTTGCCGGAACGCTCCCTCGCCTCGCTCCGCGAAGAGCGCCGGGATCGTCATGCCGACGCGACGCTCGATCTCCTCATCAAAGTCGAGAAAGCTGCGACCCAACGCTTCGGCGAGCGCGCGTCCTGCCGCCGACTTTCCGGCCCCCGACAGGCCGACCAGCACGACATGGCGTGGCGCACCCGGAGTGTCAGGGGATAAGCCGCCCGGCGAGGTGAGAAAGGTAGGCATCGTGGTTCCGTCTCGTTTCTTGGAGGGCATCACCGCCGAACTTCTCGAGCAGTGCTCCTGCAAGGATATACGCGGCCATCGCCTCCGCTATGACGCCCATAGCGGGTACCGCTGTGACATCTGACCGTTCTGCAGCGGCGGCCGCGGCTTGCCCCGTCGCCACGTCGACGGTGGCGAGTGGTCGCATGAGCGTCGCAATCGGCTTCATGGCTACGCGAATGACGAGCGGCTCCCCGGTGGTCATCCCCCCTTCGAGCCCACCGGCGCGGTTCGTCCGGCGCCGCACCCCCCCGGTACGCACCTGATCGGGGGCAGGGTCCAGCTCATCGTGCACCTCGGCACCGGTGAGTCGAGCCGCGTCGAACCCGATGCCGATCCCGACGCCCTTCACGGCCGGAATCGACATCATGGCCTGCGCAATCCGGCCGTCCAGCTTCCGATCCCAACTGACGTGCGAACCCAGACCGATGGGAAGCCCGCGCACGATCACCTCGCAGACACCGCCCAAGGTGTTGCCTTCCGCCTTGATGTGGTCGATGCGCGCGATCATCGCGGCCTCAGCCACCGGATCGAGGGTGCGCAGTGGCGACGCGTCTGCGACTGCGTTGAGATCGTCCGGCAGGGGGGGTGACGCCGTGGCGTCGATGCCCCCCAGGCTGATCAGGTGGCTTCCGATGCGAACCCCGAACTCGGCCAGCAGGCGACGGCACACCGCTCCTGCGGCAACACGCGCGGTCGTCTCGCGCGCAGACGCGCGTTCGAGGATATCACGGGCGTCGTCGCGGTCGTACTTGAGGAGCCCCGTGAGGTCGGCGTGCCCTGGCCGCACGCGCGTCACGGCGCGACGGCGACCGTCGGCGTCACCCGCGCGCGGCGCGGGATCCATGATCTCCTGCCAGTTGGCCCAGTCGCGATTCTCGATGCGCATGGCGATCGGGGCGCCCGTGGTCTCACCCGCACGTACGCCGCCGAGGAACGCGACGGTGTCGCGTTCGATCTGCATGCGACGCCCGCGCCCGTAGCCCTGCTGCCGACGTGCCAGCTCGACGTCGACGTCAGCCGCGAGGAGCGGCAATCCGGCGGGAATGCCCTCGACAATGCAGGTCAGGGCGGGGCCGTGCGACTCACCGGCGGTCGTGAAGCGGATCATGGTCCGAGGGAGAAAGCACGCGAGCCCGGTCGCGAAGACCGGGCTCGTGTGGTGGATCGAACAGGCAACCCGGGCTGATGCCTGTCAATCTATCACGGCAGATCGGTCGTGCGGATCGGGATCACGAGCAGCCCTTCCTTGGTCAGGCAGTAGAGCTTGACCGAGAGCGTCGGATCGATCGCGAGTTCGCCGCTGGTCGGGAGCACCGCGCGCATGGGGCCATACAGCGCGGTCCGTACCGGGATGTTCTTGAACTTCCGGAAGGCGAAGCAATCGACGATCGCGATACTACTGTCACCCTGCATCACGAACGAGACGCGCGTGGACGGATTGCCGCCGATCGAGCAGACGGCGCGCGGGTGATAGGCCACGCCGTTGCCCGGGAGCGAGGTGGTATACGAACCCTGCAGTCGCAGGTTGAAGAGCGCACTGGCGTTGATGTCGGCATAGAACGCGCTTCCGCCATTGGCCACGAGCGTCTGTGACAGCGAGTCCACCGCCAGTCCGTAGACCCTCTCGGAGGCGTTGTTGGTGAGGTCTGCCACCGACGTGCTGGCCGATCCCACCACGTTGAACCAGTTGCCGGCCGTGTCGATGACGAGCATGACCCGGCCTGCGGTCGTGCTCACGTTGGCCTCGCCGAAGGCGATGGCGCGGCCGTCACCGCCGGCGGAGAGGAAGGTCGTATCGGTGAGCGAGAGTGAGCCCACGTCGATCTGCAGCGCGCGGCAGTCGCCGTTCGCTCCCCGCAACGTCCCGTTGCACAGGCGGACGATGTTCGAGTCCGTGGCGCCCAGCGAATACGTACCGAGGGCCGTGGTCGCGGGAATGGTGATCTGCGAGGCCGTGCCGTACTGCCGCTCGAACACCGTGATGTTGTCGCTGATCGAGTCTCGCAGCGACTTGGTGATGTACAGCGAGTCGACGTTGGCGACGACGTAGGTGTTCTCCGCTCCGAGGGCTGCGTAGGTGGTGACCTGCTGCACCTCGGTGGAGGCCGGCGGCTGACGCGGGTCGATGCGTCGCAGCGTGCCCGGCTTGGCCGTCGCGGTCGGCCGTGTCGAGTAGTAGAGGTTGCCGTTGCGCGACATCGCGATGTACTGCGGACGATCCGAGTACTGCACGATCTGGTCGAGCTTGAGCCGCGTCACCCCCGACGCCGGATCGATGGACTGCGTGATGACATAGAGCACGTTGCCGGGCGTCTTGATGCGCCGACGCTCGGCCTTGCCGGCCGTATCCACCACCGAGATGTTCGTGCCGCCCGAGTTGGCGACGAAGATCGAGTCGCCTGTGCGGTTGAAGGTCATGCCCCACGGCTGCGACCCGACGGGGATGGCCGCCTGGAAGGTGGAGTCGGACAGGCGCCAACGTTCGAGTTGATTGCGCCCGATGTTGGAGATGTAGACGTTGTTGCCACGGTCGACCGCGAGGTCACCCGCCAGGCTGCCCGGCGGCAGGCTGGCGCTGCGGAAGGTGCGCCCGAACGCCATCACGCCGCGCACGGTATCGGCCCGGACCGAGTCCGGCTGGATGCTGGTCGCCGGCACCACGTTGGCGCGATTGCCGAGACTGTCGAAGGCGAACGAGTAGAAGCGGTAGTTGCTTCCGAGGCTGGACAGCGGGAGCACGAGGCGTGCCCGCAGGAGGGTGTCCTTCGGGAGCGGCGAGTTGAAGACGAGCGAGTCGGTCTGGATCGTCGCGCCCGTCGAGTCGTTGACGAGCACGTAGCGAATCTTCTTGACGCCGCTGGGATCGCTCGCCCGGACGAAGATCGAGTCGCCGGTCTCCATGCGAGGCGGGATGGTCTGGTACACCAGCGGCCCGATACCGTCAGCCGTGGGCACGTTGACCAGCACGCTCGTCGAGTCGCCGAGGACGGTGATCCCGGGATTCACGACGTCGCGCGCGAACGGCACGATGCGAACCGTGGATCCGGCCAGCACCGTGTTCGGTACCGTCACCGTGTCGAAGACCGTGCCGGACGTGGAGTTCGCCGCCGTCACGTCGATCCGCTTGACCGGAATGACCCAGTTGGCGTTCACGATGCGATAGCCGATCTCGATCAGCTTGGACGGCCCGGTGGCGGAGACCTGGATCGGGATACGCGTGCCCGGGAAGGTGGTCGCCCCCCCGGTCGGCGCGTTGAGCGTGACGGTCGGTCCGCTGAGCAGGATCACGTTCCGCACGAGTGTGCGGGAGCGACCGGTCCGGTCCGTGACCTCGTAGCGCAAGCGCAGCGTGTCGGGGCCGCCGGGGCTCGACGTCGCCGTCATGATGCGCGTGATGGTGGTATCGGTGAGGCCGACGCGGAAACTCTGCGGCCCGCTCGCCTTGATCGGAGCGAACACCGAGTCGTAGCGGATGGTCGTGTCGACGGTACCGAGCGCCGGATTGCCACGCGTCGTGAACCCGACGATGCTGAGCCGGGCCAGGCCGAAGTTGTCCGTCACGCGCGCGGAGGCCGTGAAGTTGGAGCCGAGCGTGACGGTGGCAAGGTTGCCCGGCACCACGCTGAGCGTGTCGAAGACGGGGCCGATCGAATCCTGCGTGAAGGACCGGGCCGTCAGGAAGACGCGCCGCATGAGCGTCGAGTCGTTGCCCGACTGGTCGGTGGCCGTGAAGAACACGAACACGGTCTCGGCGGCGACGGAGCCATGGCCGATCGGCAGCATCCGGCGCGACACCGTGGTGTCGAGCAGGCCGGTGCGGAGTGTGAGGCCTCCGCTGCCCACGGGGACCGCGACCGTGTCGAAGCGCAGCAGGGTGTCGACGCGACCGAGCGCGGGATTGCCCCGGTACGTCACGCCCCACGACTTCATGCGGACCACCTGCACGTTGTCGGTCGCGCGCATGGTGGTGATGAAGTTCGTGTCGCCCGCCGTGACCGTGGTGTCACGCGTCGGCAGAATGAGCTGGAGGCCCGGTGGCTGCGGATCGCGCAGCAGAATGACGACCTGCGGCACGCGGGTCACATTGCCGGAGGCATCCACCGCGCGCACACGCACGCCGTAGTTGCCGGCGCTGAAGACGAGCGGATTGTATGCGAACGTGAAGCCGGACCGCGAGGCCGTGGTCGGCGCGCTGGCGCTCGGCGTGACCGAGTCGACACGGACACGCAAGGTGCCCACCGTATCCGTCGGGCTCGCCAGCCGCCAGATCTCCGAGAAGACCCTGACCAGGCCGGAACTGTCCGAGGCATTGAAGGCAACCCGGACGGAATCGGTGACCCGGAATCCCGTGTTGGCGACGGGGAGGCTGACGCTGACAGCCGGGAAGATTGAATCGCGCGTGAAGAGGATCTGCGTGTCGACCGGCGAAAGATTGCCGGTCAGGTCGGCCGAGCGGGCGATGACGCGCACCGTTGTGCCTGCGGCCACGCCGGCCATGCGCACGGACAGCGCGCGGGAGTAGGTGGTCCCACCGCCCGCGTTGGACGTGGTGTCGCGGATCAACTGCGTGGTGCCGGCGAGGACCGTGACGTCCAGGCGGCGCAAGTTGCGGTTGTCGATGCCGGTGACGGTGACCGCCAGCGGCACGTTCACATCAATGGTGTCGTTGTTTGCCGCCGGCACCACGATCGAGACCGTCGGAGCGACGTTGTCCGTCGTGCCGCCGGTGGTGCCGGGGCTGGTTCCGGTGGCCGCAGGCTCGCAACTGGCGACCAGCAGCGCGAGGCACGCCCCGATGGGGCGTACGAAGCGGCGAGTCGTATGGGGACGTTCGCGCGTCATCATGACCTCAATTATCGGCTCGGGCCGGGCGGCAGCCGCTCACCCTCTTCGAGAATGTGCGGTGTGACAAGAATGAGAAGGTCGCGCTTGTTCTCCGACTTGCTCTCCCGGGCAAACAGCCGCCCGATGACGGGAATGTCCATCAGGAACGGAATCCCCTGCCTGATCGAGCTGACCGTCGTGACGGTCAGCCCGCCGATCACCGCGGTCTCACCGTCCGATACCAGCAGCTGGTTGTTGGCGCGCTGGCGGTTGATGATGAAGCCGACATCCGACTGCCCGATCTGCGCGTCCGAATTCTCGGCGGAAAGCGTCATCAGGATCTGCCGGTTATTCGTGATGTGCGGGGTCACGGTCAGGGTGATGCCGGCCTCCGTCGTGCGCGTGGTCGCCCGCGCCACGCCGCCCGCGCCCGTGCCGGCGTCGATCACCCGGAACGGAATTTCCTGCCCGCTGAAAATGGTCGCCTGACGGTTGTCGAGCGTCACGATGCTCGGCTCCGCCTGGATGTCAGCCAGCCGATTTTCGCGCAATGCGTCGAGGAAGGACGTGATGAAGTAGGAACCCATCGCGGTCGAGAAGACCAGCCCCAGCGTGGGGTCGCCCACGCGTGCCGTCGCATTGCCGACGCCGGTGAGGGCATTGCCGCCCAGCTGGATCCGGTCGTCGGCGATCACCGCGCCGGTGGAGTCCAGCGCCGGAAAGACCGCCCTCGAGAACTGGTTGCGTGTGCGGATATCGTACCGCAACCCGATGTCTTCGATCCGGCTCCGGTTGACGAAGATGATCTTGGCGCGGATCGCGACCTGCGGCGTGCGAATGTCGAGATTGTTGACGAACTGCATCAGTTCGGGCAGGTGCACCGGCACATCGGTGATGATCAGCGAATTGGTCCCGGAATCCGAGACCACCGCGCCACGCACGATGCAGCCCTGACCGCCCGTACCGCCTCCGGCCTGCCCCGAGGCCGAGGCCGCCGTGCAGTCGCGCGACAGGAGCGAGAGGATCGTCGAACGGATGGAGTTCGCGTTGGCGTAGTTGAGCTTCTTGACCTCCGTCGCGAGCGGCTCGGCGGCCTGCTTGGTGAGCAGGTTGGTGTACGAGTCGACCGTGATGATGCCGGTGGAGTCTTCCTGCGCATCGAGGCCCTGCGACTTCAGGATGGCCTGCAGCGCGACGTCCCACGGCTTGTCCACGATCTCGGCCGTGACCTGACCGGCGACCGCCTTGCCGACGATGATCGTGCGGCGTGCGAACGACGCGAACGCCGAGATGACTTCCTTGATGTCGGCGTCCTGGTAGGTCACCGTCAGCCGCGGCGTCGGCGGCGCGGCGGCGCGCCCACGGGCCGACGCCGTCACGGCGCGCGCCATGCTGGTGCGGCCCAGCGTCCGGGGGTCGCCCGCATCGACGACCGCAGTCGCGGCGGCCGTCGGTGCAACGGTCGGCGCCACGATGGGGAGCTGATTCCCTGCCCCCGTCGACCACGCGGCAAACGACTCTCCGCCCTCGACGAGAATGCGGAGCGTTCCCTCGCCCTTCGCGACCTGATAGCCACGTGGGCCATCCATTTCGAGGACCAGGCGGACCACATCCGACTTGAATTGCGCGAGGCGCACGTTGGTGATGCCACCGCGCGCGATCTTGTCGTAGAGCGCCGGCGCGCTGGCCAGGACCGCATTGCGCAGGTCGAGCACCACCCGATGTGGCGCCGCCAACGTGAAGTCGGTGACGTCAACATCACCGTCGACGGCGATGATGACCTCGGTCCGGCCGGCGTTCGGGACGATCCGGAGCGCATGCACCGAGCCGACGGCGCGCGGCGCGCGCACCACCGGGCGCGACGGGGCCGCGTGCGCCGACGCAGTCCCGGCCAGAAGCACCAGGCCCAGAAGGGCCGTTCGCACGCACAGGGATCGCGTCATCATGGAGTCCTCGCAGTGTTCGCATCCTTGAGCGACAGGATCTCCTGTCGCGTCACACCAAATTCTTCGACTTGGAACGTCACCGACCGCTGGCTGATCTGCGTCACCCGCAGGCGACCCACGGACTGGCCAGGTCGCACGCGGTACAGTTCCTTCGTGCTGAGATCCCGCATGACGGCAATCGAGTTGCGGCCTCGCGGATCAAGCACCACACCGATCAGCTTGAGGTCGGACATGGCGGGCTTGAGCTCCTCCGACTGCAGGAGCGACGAATACGGATCACGCCGAGCGCCACGTTCGTACGTGAACAACTCGCGGTCGATGGTAATGCTGACCCCGGTCGCGACCTGCGCCGATGCGGGGGCCGCACCCTTCACGACGGCGGGTTCGGCGGGGGTGGCAACCGGCGCCGGCGCGGCCACGCCCGACGGCTTGCCCGCGGTCGCGGCGGTCGCGGCGGTCGCGGCAGTCCCGGCTGCCGCGACGGCGACCTTTGACGACGGTGCGGCTGGAACCGCGCCGGCCTTCGCGGCCGGAACAGCGCCGGCCTTCGCGGCGGGAGCGGCGCCCGACTTGGCGGCGACCGCGGCCGGCGCTGCGACCGAAGGAGGGGCCTTGCCGGCGGGCGTCACAGTCGGGCTGGGCGCGGGCGTTGCGGCCCGGGCCGTGGACGATCCCCCCGCCGTGATCGGACTGGCCTTCGCCGGTGCGGACTTGCCCGCCTGAGCGTGCAGCGCCAGCGGCGCGAGCGAGAGCCAGCAGATGAGGCGGCGCATCATGCCTTGCCTCCCGGCTTGGGCGCCTCGAGCGGCACGGAGCGCGCCACGTAGGTCTGCAACTCGAACGTGGTCGAGAGCACGGCTTCACCCTTGCGCGTCGTCTTGGCGCGGTTGTTCCCACCACTCACATCCACCGACATGTTCACCGGCGCCATGATGCGCGTGAGCGACCCGACCGCCGAGAGGAAGCTCGCCGTGGCGTGATACGGTCCGACGACGCTGATCGTGTAGCGGTACGTGTCGAACTCGGCACCGGAGATGGTCGGCTCCGGCTTCACGACGCTCACCTCGAGCCCCGCCGCCTTCGCAGCCGTCGACACTTGATCCAGCAGCGCGGGCACCTCGTTTCCCGTGGGAACGAGCTGCCGCATGAGCTCGAGCGACTTCTGCGAGCGTTCCGTCTCGGCGCGCAGTTCGTCGAGCTTGCCGCGTTGCAGGAGCTTGCGCGCCTTGTTGTTCGCGGTGTCGAGCTTCGCGACGTTCGTCTCGAGGACGGCGAGCGTCTCCTGCTCGGGGGTCCACAGGAAGTACCAGTACGCGCCCGCCAGAACGAAGGCGAGGACGCCGACGATCACCACGTTGCGGTCGCGCTCGGTGAGCGTTGGGAGGCCGGCCATGCTACTTCACCTTGACGGAAAGCTGCGTGGTCCGCAGCGTGTTCATCGGCGCCTGCTCGTACTCGGCCTGCAGTTCGAAACGCGTGAACTCCTTGCCCCCCTCGCCCGACGTCAATTCGGAACTGAGGAGCGTGACGCCGCGGATGAACGGCGACGCCTCGAGGAGTCGCATGAAGCGCGTCAGGGCCTGGATATCGACCGTGTTGCCCGACAGGCGGAACTGCACGGGAGGTGGAGCCGCGACGGCGGTGTCCACCGCGGCAGCCTTCTTCGCCCCGGGTTGCTCTGCGGGCTTGGGCGGCAGCGCCACGAAACCGCCCTGCTGTCGCACCCCCGTGATCCAGGTGTACGCCGGCAGCGACCGGCTGACTTCGTCGAGCAAGTGCGCCCAGATGTACCGATTGCCATCGATCATGCGAATGATCTGGAACTGCCGGCGCACCGAGTCGCGCTGCGCCGTCGCGCGCGTCTGCTCGGCAATGACCTTCGCATAGTTCGTCGAGTCGGCGACCGCCTTCGTCATCCGGTCGTTGAGTGCCTGCGTGCGGTCGACCTGCGACTTCCACAGCCAGCCGACCCCACCAAGAGCGATGATGTACGCCGCGACAGCGCCGATCAGGTAGGGGTCCTTGACCTTGGCCGCGATCGCCGCGAATTGCGCCTTGAAATCGAAGCCGCCGCCACCGCCCTTGCGCGTCTTCCGCTTCCCGCCAGGGAGGAGATTGATCTCAATCATGGTATGCCGTTCCCCCGGTCAGTCGAGCTGGCGGAGCGCGAGCCCCACCGGCAGCATGAGAAGGGGCGCGACTTCGTCGGTCACGAGCGAGTCGAGCGCGCCGTCACGGACCTTGAGGTTCGCCAACGGGTTGGCGACCTCCACCGGCAGGCGGAGCCGCGCCGCCAGCGCCTCGGTCAGCCCGGGGATGCGGCTGCCCCCTCCGCACACGTAGACCGCCCGCATCTGCGTCCCCGTGCGGGAACTCGAGGCTAGGAAGGCCGCGGCGCGCTCGATGCCGACGGCCACTTCCTCGCCGCGGCTCTCGATGACAGCGTCCAGCTGCGGCGAACGGTCATAGCCCTGCACGAGCGCCTGGGCCTCCTCGGCCCCGAGACCGCGGTCGCGCTGGAGATCCTCGCGAAACCGGCGCGTCCCGACCGTGATGTCACGCGTCAGGATCGGCACGCCGTCGTCCAGGATATTGATGTTGGTGACTTCGTGACCGATGTTGACCAGGCCGACCACCCCCTGCATCGCATCGGGGTAGTTGAGCTCGAACGCGTTGTGGAGCGCGAACGCATCCACGTCCACGACCGAGGGGGTGATCCCCGCGTCGGACAGGAGGCGGAGCTTCGACTCGATCAGGTCACGCTTGGCGGCAACGAGCAACACCTGCATCTCGAGGCCATCACCCTCGGGATCGAGAATCTGGAAGTCGAGTTCCACCGACTCCATGTCGAACGGCACGTGCTGCTCCGCTTCCCAGCGCATGAGCTCGCGGGCCTGCTGTTCCTTGACGCGCTCGATCTGGATCTTCTTGATGATCACGTCACGGCCGCCGACGGCCGTCACGACGGTCTTGGTCTTGACCCCCGCCTGGTCGAGCGACGAGCGGATCGCGTCGGCCACGAGACCGGGATCCATGACTTCGCCCTCGACGATCGCATCACCGGTGAGGGGGGTGATCACGACCTTCGCCAGCTCAGGCTCGTTCCGCCCGTGCTCGATAACCGCGACCTTGATCAGGCCGGAGCCGATGTCGAGGCCGATCGTCGTCTTGTTTCGACCGAAGAGCGCCATGATGCAGCTGGTTCGAGTGGGTGGCGCGTACGACTTCTCCGCACAGAGAACGCTCGTCGCGTCCCGGCCGAGAGCGGCTCCGGTTCCACCGGCACCACTCATGGCCACCTGTCCAACGAATCGGGCGGGAAAAGGTAACACCCCCCCAAACCGCCGAAGTGCCTATGTCACAACGTCATGGCCCGTGTTCTGGCCAGACTATCTCAACCTATACCACGCGTGCGCCGGGACTTCTGTGAGCAGGGTCCCCCCGGCGAGCGCGCCGGCTACCGCACACCCCGAGCCCTCGACCCGCGCCGAGTCGAGGAGTGACACGCGTGATCCCGCCCCCCCCACCAGCACGAGTGCTCCGGTCAGTCGGGCTGAACCGCGCAGCGTCACCGGTCCCCGCGCGATCACCAGGCCGGTGAGCCTCGCACCATCGTCGAGCACCAGCGGGCCGTCCACTTGCAGGACCCCTTGACCGACGCCTCGGAGTGTCAGCGCCCCACGCGCGTGCGCCACGACAAACCGGCGTGGACACGGGGGACCACGCCCCGTCCGATCTGGGGACCCCCATCCGGACGCACACAGCGTCGAGTCGGCGAGGGTTGGCGTCTCCAGCGTCGTGTCACCCGGCAGCACCACATCCGCCTGACCCGCGATCACGGACCGCTCGGCGGCCCATGCGGCCGGCACGTCGGTGAGGCTCGAACTCGGCAGCGCGATGCCACCGACGACGGCGCCCGGCGGACTCCGCAGGGTGGCGGGCGGAGCGAAGACAATCGCTTCGAGCGCCGGAGCCAATGGACAATTCCAGCCCGAAGGCGGGAGCGCCGGACCGACGAGTCGAGCAAGCGGGGCAAGGTCCACCTCGCCTGCTCCACTGATGGCGGCGAGCGGTACGGGGGCCGCGACGCGGATCCAGAGCGCCATGCCCGATGAGCGCGCGACAAGTCGCCCGCCCGCACCCCCGGGGGTCCACGCTGCCGCGGACACCCACCATAGACGGGCCGAGGGATGCACGATGCTGACGACGACCGCGGCGGAGTCGGCCGACGCCAGCTGTGTCGCCACGGCGCCGACCGCGTCGTTGCCCCGCTGCACTCCATCCCATCCGTGCCAGGCCGCCACAATGGCACCATCGGCCGCGGCGCGGGCTGCGTCGGTGCGTGCGTGCGCGCGCGCCACCTCCACGTGCGCCACCGCCCGTTGCGCGAGCGCGGCGCCCATGGCCGCGAGGACGATGACCGTGAGCATCACGGCGAGCAGCGTGCCACCTCGGCGCCGTGGCATGGTTCAGGGACGTCGACGAAGAGCGGCCACGAGCGGCACGCGATCCGCTGGACTGTCACCAAGCATCGCCAAACGGACCTCAAGCTGCGCCGCGGTGGCCCATCCCCCCGGGGTCGAGATCGGCTGCCCCGTCGCGTCGGCGAGGGAGAATGGGAGCGGCCGCCCACCGCGCGTGTCGAGCGGCCCTGCCACCGGCTGGACGGTGGCCCACGCGTGTCCCGCTCGTTCGCGCAGCCCCAGATACCATCGGCCATCGGCGGCCCGATACGCGCTCCACCTAACCCGTCGACGGAGTTGCACGGGGGCGCCGATGGGCAGCGAGAGCGACGCGCCGAGCGCCGCCACGGTCAAGGTGCGACCGACACCGCCCAGCGGTCCCGGCGGACAGAGCCCGGGCTGCGCGTCCACGAGCACCCCTCCCACCCACAGGCCCTGGGCCGGGTCGAACGCGAGCACCGAATCACCGGAGGCGATCGCGCGCGTCCATCCATCGGCCACGACGAGGCCGGTCAACCCGAGCGCGGTGACCGTGAGCGCTGCGCTCCCACCCGTGGTTGGTTTGCAGAGCAGCGCGGCGCCGACGTGCGCGTCGAGCTCGATCAGCGTGTCATCGGCGATCAGCAGGCGTCCGGCGCCCTGGCTGAGCGCCGCAAGATCCCCCGCGAGCACACCGCGCGAATCAGCCCACTGCGATCGCGCCGCCGCTCGGAGGAGCGCGGCCGTCCCTGCGGCGCCCTGCCTCACACAGACCGTCACCAGCATGATCGCGATCATCCCGGCGAGGACCATGCCGACCAACGATTCCGCGAGGGTGAACCCCATGCCCACGGCGCGCGTCACTCTGTGCATGGCGCCCCCGTTGGTCGGGCGGTGGGCGCGAAGGAGGCCGAGTCGTTCCACGACAGGTGCAACGGTTGCACGCCGCGGGCGAATGCGTCGCACGGGCGACTCGCATCGCGTGCGAGACGCGACAGCGCCGCGTCACGCGTGTGGGTGATCTGCGCGGCACGGTTGAGCCGGCGCGCGGCATGGGCGAAGAGCGCGGCGGCGCCCAAGGCGCCCACCGCAAACACGAGGAGCGCCACGAGGGGCTCGACCAGCGAGAATCCTCGGCGCGGGCGACGGAAGGATGAGACGGTCTGCATGACGCATCATCGCCCGCGGCGCGTCCGGCGCGGTAACCCGATGCTTGCGCCACCCATGCAAAGCTTGCAGCCCAGAAACGACGGCGGGCCAAGGGAGTGTCCCTTGGCCCGCATCGAACCACTCGCGGCGACCTAGAAGCAGGTCGGCTCGCCTTCCTGCTGACCCGAGCCGATGAACTGACCGGTTCCACCTGCGCCAACGTAGATCGAACACGTCTGCGTGGTGCCAGAGCGCGACGTCTGCGCATTCCAGCCGTTCGTGTTTCCCGTCGTACCGGCGCTGACGACGTTCACGCCCGACGACGGCTGCCAGATGTTCTGTCCGCCCTTGGAGAAGATGCCAGCCTGCGCGGCGGTCGCGTAAGTCTGGTAATCACCGAAGTAGGTCTCCTGCGCCGTGGCCAGATTGCGGAGATCCGACCGCATCGCGGCGATGTAGGCCTTCTCCTTGGTGTTCGCAAACTTCGGGATCGCGATGGCCGCGAGGATACCGATGATGACGACCACGATGAGGAGCTCGATCAGCGTAAAGCCGGTGCGCTTGGACGACATAGGGTTCGACTCCTTACGAAGACAGTGTGACTGTGCGTTGCGCTGGCGGCCAAAAAGACCGCACGGATGGACGAAATCTTAATGCACACCAAGAGCAGTGTCCACTCATCGCTTCATTGCAACGGCAAGGGCCGGCCTGAGCATCACTGCCCCGACCGGCCCCAACGAACGCCTTCCCTTTAGAAGCAGGTCGGCTCGCCTTCCTGCTGGCCCGAACCGATGAACACGCCCGTGCCGCCCGCGCCGACGTAGATCGAGCAGGTCTGGGTCGTGCCAGAGCGCGACACCTGCGCGTTCCAGCCATTGGTGTTGCCGGCCGAACCGGCTGCCACGACGTTCACACCCGTGGAGGCCTTCCAGATGTTGGAGCCGCCCTTGGCGAACAGACCGGCCGCCGACGCCGCGGCGTAGGTCTGGTAGTCGCCGAAGTACGTCTCCTGAGCCGTCGCGAGGTTGCGCAGATCCGAGCGCATCGCGGCGATGTACGCCTTCTCCTTCGTGTTGGCGAACTTCGGAATCGCGATCGCGGCGAGAATGCCGATGATGACGACCACGATCAGAAGCTCGATGAGCGTGAAGCCCTTCTTCGCTTGAACCTTCATAAACAGGTACTCCGGGGTGAATGGAACGGTGCGGCTAGCCGACGACGCCGGCCACCTCTACGTAGAGCAATGCTCGCACCAGACGACCCGCGTCAGGCCAAGTCACGCGCTCACAACGACCTAGCATCGACCGGTGGGCCAGCGTCCTGCAGTTCGACGGGGCGGATTGCGCCCCACGATTGCACCTTGCGAGAGTATAAGCCCGAACAAAACCCGAAAGTGATCAACTGACTCCGTACCGTGCCAGCTTGCGGTGCAGCGTCGACGGATCGATGCCGAGCACCTCGGCCGCACGTGTCTTGTTCCCCCCTTCGCTGCCCAGGACCCACAGGATGTAGGCCCTCTCAATTGTCTCGAGGGTCGGATTCGCGGGGGTCTCGGGCGCGACCAGCGGTTCGCTGCGCCGCTCAGTGACGCGCGCCGGGAGGGCGGACGGCTCGATGACCGATCCCGATGACATCAGGACCGCGCGTTCGAGGGCGTGGAACAACTCGCGGACGTTCCCAGGCCAGAGATAACTCTCGAGTGCCTCCCGCGTGGCAGGAGAGAGCACCTTGGGCGCTTCCTTCCGGTCGGCGGCCAGTCGCGCGAGTTCGCCGTCGGTCAGGGGCATGATGTCCTCGGTCCGCTGCCGGAGTGGCGGCAGGCCGATCGCGATCACGTTCAGCCGATAGAACAGGTCGCTCCGGAAGCGGCCTTGCTGCATCTCCAGTTCGAGGTCGCGATTGGTGGCCGCCACGAGCCGCACATCGATCGGCTCCGCTTCCGTCGCCCCGACCGGGATCACTTCGCGGTGTTGCAGGACGCGCAGCAGCTTGACCTGCGTCGCAGGGGTCGTTTCACCGATCTCATCGAGAAAGAAGGTGCCGCCAGCGGCCGCCGTGAACAGCCCCGCCTTGTCGCGTACCGCGCCGGTGAAGGAGCCCTTCACGTGGCCGAACAGTTCGCTCTCGAGCAGCCCTTCCGGAAGCGCGCCACAGTTGATCGACTGGAAGGCACGAGCCTGCCGTGCCGACAACGAATGGATGTAGCGCGCCACGACTTCCTTGCCTGTACCCGACTCCCCGGTGATGAGCACGGTGGCCTCGGTCGGCGCGACGGTTTCCGCGACGCGCAGGACGTCCATCCACGCCTTGCTCCGCCCCGTCGGGCGATCCGCGCCGACGGCGCGCGCCACTTGCTGACGCAGCGCCCGGTTCTCCACGCGCAACTGCCGATGCTCGATCGCGCGGCGCAGGATCGACACCATCTCGTCGTTGCGAAACGGCTTCTGGATGTAGTGGAACGCCCCATCGTTGACGGCACGAATCGCGCTCTGCAAGTCGGCCTCTGCCGTCATGAGCACCACGGGCAGTTCGGCGTCCATCGCGCGGGCGCGCGCGAGCAACTCCACGCCCGTGATCAGCGGCATGCGGATGTCGGTGAGCACCACGTCGGGACGATCCGCCTCGAGCAGGGCGAGGCCCTGCTTGCCGCCGAGCGCCACGCGCGGCTCGAACCCCTCGCCCTTGAGCAGGATGCGCAGCGACTCCAGGATGCCGGCCTCATCGTCACCGATGAGGACGGACGGGCGGCGTTCCGTCGACGTGGGGGCAGTCATGAGGCGGGCGTGGTGTCGCGATCGCGCTGGGTCGCGGGAAGATAGAGCGAGATCCGCGTCCCCGTCTCGTCGCTGTCGACGAGCACGAGCCCTCGATGCGCTTCGACCGCTCGATGCACCATCGGCAAGCCGAGGCCCGTCCCGCTCGGGCGCGTCGTCTGGAACGGTTCGAAGAGCCGCTCACGCACACTCGCCGGCAGGCCCGGTCCGTGATCGGCGACGAGCACGCGTGCATGCGGCACGCGCAGGGCGAGGTCGCGCGGCAGTGCGTCCACATCCAGCAGCGCGACGTCGATGTGCACGTCGCCCCCCGGGGGCGAGGCTTGCACGGCGTTGAGGCTCAGGTTGAACACGGCCCGGTGCAGCAGATCCTCGTCCCCGTCAATCCAGAGCGGGTGCTCGGGCGACGACACCGTGACGCGCACCCCGTCTGCGCGCTCGGGATGCGCGGCCGCCAGTTCGCCGGCGTTCCGGGCCACGGCGACGGCGTCGAGGCGCGTGAAGCGCGCCGCGCGCACGCGGGTGAAATCGAGGAACTCCGAGAGGATACGCGAGACGCGATCGGTCTCGCGGGTGATCAGTCCGGCCAGCGTGCGCTCATCGGCGTCGGCCGCGCTGCGGCGCGCCAGCTGTTCGACCGCGCTCCGGATCACCGCCAGCGGATTCTTGATCTCGTGCGCCAACGACGCGCCGAGCGCGGTGACGGCCTCGAGCCGCTGCGCCCGGACCTGCAGCTGTTCCATCCGCTTCTGATCCGAGATGTCCTGGAAGATCGCGGTGGCGGACAGCTGCGCCTCGGAGTCATCGCCACCGGCGAAGGTGGTGGTCACCCCGACCGGGTGCGCGAGTCCGTCGTGGCTGATCGTCCCTTCGGCGCGCAACACGCGCGACTGGTCCCGCGCCGTGCGCTCCAGGGCTGCCGCCAGGGCAGGCGCGCGCTGGGCGATCTCCGGCATCACCGCGCGGCCCACGAACCGCGAGAGGTTGAACCCGAGCAGGCGGCTGGCCGCCGGGTTGGCATACAACAGGTGCCCCTCACGGTCGATGGTCAGGATGCCGCTCTCGATCGCGCGCAGGATGTCCTCCGCCTGCAGGCGCACCTGCACCAGTTCCGCGGCGAGGCGCTCGGAGCCCGAGCCCGCGCGCCGCAGTCGCTCGGAGATGAGCGCGGACCCCACGGCCACGACGGCGAAGACGAAGAGCTGCAGCCAGAGCCCGCGGTCGCCCAGCGTCTCGACCTGCCCGAGCGAGTCGGCGACATAGAGCACGTTGCCAAGGACGGCCACGAGGAAACCGCCGCCGGTGGGCAGCAGCAGCGCGGCCACGGCGATCACCAACACGTAGATGCCGGTGAACGTGGAGGTCGGCCCGCCCGTGACGTGCACGACCGCTGTCACGAGCAGCAGGTCGATGACACTCTGCAGGTAGAGGAAGGTGCGCCCGAGCGGTCGCTCCCAGATCTCGGTCCAGATGGCCGAGAGGACCGTGAACACCAGCGCGCCGGTGAAGGCGAGCGACGCGATCAGCGTGTTCGTCGACGACGCCCGCAGCCACGCCAACACCGCCGCGAGGAAGATCGCGAAGGCGAGCGTGAGCCGACCGACGTAGACCCAGCGGATGATGATGCGCGGATCGCGGAGCCGCAGCAGCGACGGATCGCTGTCGCGCGGCGTCGGCGTGCTCACGCGCACCATCGGAGGCTCGTTGGGAGAGAGGGTCACCGTGCGCGCAAGATGCCGGGACGGCGCACGCCGGGGCAACAGGGGCGTGAGGGGGCCCTATATTTCTCCCCGGACGCTCCCCAAGGACTCATGTACGTGCCGCTCGACGCAACTTCAGGGTCGGACAGTTCCTGGCTCCGGCTCGCACTCACGCTGCTGCTCGTGCTGGCCAACGGGTTCTTCGTCGCCGCGGAGTTCGCCTTCGTGGGCGCCCGCCGGAGCAAGCTGCAACAGATGGCCGACGCCGGCGACCGGAAGGCGCGGCGAGCGCTCCTCGTGCTCGACGACCTCGACCGCATGATCGCGGGCACGCAGGTCGGGATCACGCTCGCCTCGCTCGCCCTCGGATGGATCGGCGAGCCGGCACTGGCGACCTTGCTCGATCGCGCGCTGCACCTCGCGGGCCTCAATCCGCCACCGGCGCTGGTCCATTCGACGGCCGCCGTGGCCACGGCCTTCGTCATCATCACCTACCTGCACCTGGTGATCGGCGAAGTGCTGCCGAAGACAGTTGCGCTCCGCGCGCCGGAGGCCCTCGCCCGATGGGTGGCACTACCCCTCATCGTGTTCGGCAAGCTCACCGCGCCGGTCGTCTGGGTGATCGATCGTTCGTCGACCTCCCTGCTGCGGCTGGTCGGCGTGCAGGACTCGCACGGCATGCAGCATGTGCATTCACCCGAGGAACTGCGCTTGATCGTGATGCAGGCACGCGCGCAGGGCACGCTCGACGAGAGCGACAGCGCCATGCTGGCGGGCGTCTTCGACTTCCACGAGAAGAAGGCCCGCGACGTGATGCGACCGCGCACGGCGGTCGTCGGCATCCCGATCGACGCGACCGAGGACGAGGTCTGGACGCTGGTGCGTCGCGAGCGCTACTCGCGCTACCCCGTGTATCGCGACACGCTCGATGATGTCGCCGGGGTCCTGCTGGCCAAGGACCTCTTCCTGCGCGATGACGCGGCCCCCTGGTCGCTCGCGGCGATGATGCGCGAACCCCTGCTCATCCCGGACACGCGACCGGCGGAGCGGGTGCTCGACGACCTGCGTCGAACGCGGGCCCATCTGGCGGTCGTGCTGGATGAGTACGGTGGCACGGCCGGGATCGTGACGATGGAAGACCTGGTCGAGGAGGTCGTGGGCGACATTGCGGATGAATACGACGCCGCCACGCGCGACTCCCTCGAGCTCGACGGCGTGCTGGAACTCTCGGGATCGCTGTCGCTCGTCGATGCCCGCAGCGATCACAAGCTCGCCATTCCCGAAGGCGAGTGGACCACCGTCGGCGGCTACACCTTCTCGACGCTCGGGCGGCTCCCGCGCGTCGGCGATCGGGTGCTCTTTCCCGGCGGCGACCTCGAGGTCGTCGCCATGGACGCGCGGCGCGTGGCGGCCGTGCGTGTGAACCGTACGCGACCCGGAGGGGCCGCATGACCCGTCAACGGCACGTCGGCACCGCGACGCGCTGCGTCGCGCTCGTACCAGCCATCATCGCGGCGCTCGGAGCGGCCGGATGCCACGCCCGGAGCGATGCCGCGGAGCGGCGCCCCCCCGCGGCCGCGTCCGTCGTGGCCGCCGCGCCCGACACGGAACCAGCCGCCCTCCCCGGACTGCCGGCCTCCCGCTTTCCCGATCCGGTGCGCCCGGTCGCGTCGATCGTCGCGCCGCAGTGGAGCAACGAGGATGAGCGCGACGACGCGGGCGAAGCGCAGGACGTGATGGACCGGCTGAAGATCGGCCCCGGGCAACGGGTCGCGGACATCGGCGCCGGACTCGGCTACTACGTCGTCCGCCTCGCCGAGCGGGTGGGCGCACGCGGCGTGGTCTATGCGCAAGACATCATGCCCGACTACCTCGCGTCGCTCCGCGCGCGGGTGCGCGAGGAGCGCCTGGCAAACGTCCGCGTCATCACGGCGCAGCCGCACGACCCGTTGCTGCCGGCGGGGCGCGTCGAGTTGGCGCTCATGATCCACATGTACCACGAGATCTCGGCGCCGTACGCCTTGTTGTGGAACCTGGTGCCGTCCATGACAGCCGGGGCGCGCATCGCGGTGCTCGATCTCGAGCGTCCGACCGCGTACCACGGGACGCCGCTGCCCGTGCTCACGTGCGAGTTCGCGGCGGTCGGCTACGTGCGCGACACCGTCTGGCGGCGGAGCCCCGAGGAGTACGTGGCGGTGTTCCGGGCGCCGACGGTCGCACAACGCCCCTCACCCGAGGCACTCCGCGCCGCCTTGGCGCGCGCGCCCTGCCGGCCATGAGGCACGGTCACGACGATGACGCGCGTGTCCTGCGGGTCAACGGGCATGTGACCATCCCGCGCAGCGAACTCGACGTGCGCGCCTCGCGCGCGGGCGGTCCCGGCGGACAGCACGTGAACACGTCGAGTACGCGCGTGGAAGTCACCTGGCGGCCCGGTCAGTCGGCGGCGCTGAGCGAGGCGCAGCGCGCGCGCGTGCTCGAGAAGCTGGCCACCCGCCTCGACGCGAGCGGGGCGATCCGCGTGGTGGCCTCCGACACGCGCAGTCAGTCGCAGAACCGCGAACTGGCCGAAGGGCGACTGGCCGAGCTGGTGCGGGCTGCGCTGGTCGTGCCGAAGGTGCGCCGCGCGACGAAACCGACGCGCTCGAGCAAGGAACGGCGCATCGGCGAGAAGAAGAAGCAGGGCGAGCGGAAGCGGGACCGCCGGCGACGCGAGGACGAGTAGCTACCGAGCAGCAACCGAGGAGCGGCCAGACGGAGCGTCAGGCGCTCTCGTGATGCTCCTTCTTGAGCTTGGCGAGCCCGTCTCGCGCGAAGGTGGCCGCCTGCGAGCCCGGGAATCGATCGATGATCACGCGCAACTCCACGATCGCGCGCCCGCGGTCGTTGAGTGGGCCCAGGTAGAGGTCCACCAAGCGGTGGCTGGCGTAGAGCACCTTCTCGGGCGGCGTCTGCGGCAGTGCGCGGAGCCGCCGCAGCAACTCCGCCGCACGAGACGGTTCACGCTTGTGGTCGAGGTAGACGTTGGCCGCACGAACGATCAGCTCGATGTCCTCGGGATGCACGGTGAGTTCGGATTCGAATGCCATGATCGCTTCGTCAATCCGGCCGCCGGCGACGAGCGCCTCGTACGACGAGAACTGGCGCTGGTACGGCGTCGTGCTTCCGCTCGGCACGACGAAGCTCCCCACCGACTTGCCGGTGCCGCGCGCGAAGGCCATGGATCCGAAGAGGATCACGAGCCCGGCCGTCAACCCGAACCCGAAGGTCACGCCGATCGTGGCGAGTGGTCCCAGCCCGCGCTGGTAGGCCATCAGAAAGCCGAGGATGCACATCATCGGCGTCAGCGTGAAGAACGCGTAGATCGCCGTCGGGGCGATCGACCCATCGTCCCCGAAGCGATCCGTCAACCCGCGCCGATACTTGGACCGGGGGGGGAGCAGCGACGCCGGTGACGGCGGCGGACGCCGGAAGTCTTCGGGACGGTCGGTCGGGGGTTCGGGGAGCCGCATGCCGGAATGCTCGTTCCCCAAGCCGTTCTCGGCAACCCTCCCCGCGATCGGGAACCTTGAGCCCGGGTATCCGGGTAAGCAGCTTGCAGTCTCACCTCCACTCGACACCGAGCGAACGATGCGACTTTCGACCGTCTTCCCACCTGCGACCCGCACGCTGGCCCTGGTTGCGCTGACGTTTGTCTCCAGCGCCTGCCTGACCGGCCGGCGCGTCGGCGACGAAGTGGTGACCACGGTGCGCCAGGCCGAGGTCTCGTTCGAGTTCAAGAGCTGCGTCCGCCGACGCGACATCCTCACGTGCACGTTCATGGTGGCCAACGAGGCACGGGACGCCAAGCTCTTCCTCGAGCGCAAGGATGTGCGCGCCGTCGCCGATGGTGTCGAGCTGCCGATCGCGCAGATCCGGTTCGGCGGCACCATGGTCCAGGAAGTGAACTACATCCTGCAGAACGGCGTGCCGATGAAGTTCGAGGTGGATTTCGCCAACTCGCGCGACATCGGCGAGCGCCTCCGCGTGCTCGAGCTCAGCATCTCGCTGTTCGACCGGACGCCCACGGGCGAGTGGACCAAGAACTTGCTCGGTGAGGACCTCACGCGCACCGTGCGGTTCCGGAACGTGAAGGTCGAGTAGACGCCGCGAGGGGGGCGCCGGCTTACGGCTCCTCCCCGAACGGGTCACCCGGGGGCGCGACCAGCGCGCGCGTGAGCGGCGGCAGCTCGCGTCGATCCTGCCAGCGAGCGATGTCCGCAGCCACTGATTGCCAGTGCGCCGCTGTCGCCCCGCGTTCGGCCGCACCAGCCGCCTTGGCCCGTGCGAGCGCCACGGTGCGCAGCGCCGCGAGCTTGTATTCGGCCATGGCGCGCACGACGCTCGCGGCCGTTGCATCCGCCGCGAGTTGGACCAGCCGCTCCGCCACCGCGCGCTGCGCGGCCATCTGAATCGCGGCGTGCTTGCGAGGGCCCGACGGCGCTGGTGCGTTCCACGTCGCGGCAACCAGTGCGTCGATCGTTTCGGCGAGCGAGAGCTGGCCAGCGTCGCGCGCGCCCTGTTGGGCAAGTCGCCCCGCGCGCTGCGGTTGCAGGACGCCGTCGACGATCATCTGGGCGAGCGTGCGCGCCGCACCGAACTCATCGAACGACGGCGTGGTGCGCGACCGGAAGAGCTCCACCGAGTTCGACTCGAGACCGAAGGCACGCGGCGCAAGGAGCGTGACCACGGTATCGGGAATGGCGAGCTCGGCGGGGGCCAGCTGCGCGAGCAACAGCTGCAGCGCGGCGCGCTGTCGTACGGCCGGGACCACGCGGGTCGCCTGCTGTCCGTCGCCGACGACCGCGTTGGCGTACTCCATGCCGCCGATGGCCTTGGTCACGCCGTTGAGGGCGAAGCGATGCCAGAAGTAGAGCGGGACGAACCGGTCCTGCAGCAGCGCCACCGGCTCGCCAGCGCGCAGGTTGCCGAGCCCGAACTGCCGCATGGCTACGCGCCGTACCTCGGTCTGGTGACGCAAGAACTCCTCGGGAGTGCCGGCGTCGTCCCAGAGCGTGACGCGGGGATCGCTCGCGAACTCGGGGCGCGCATCGCCATCGGTCAGGAAGAGATATCCCTTGGCGAGTCCGTCCTTCACGATGGCGCGGAGTGAATCGGTTTCGCTCGCGGGCGGATAGACGCCGTACCCCCAGCGGATGGCCCACACGTCATAGGTGCCCGGGCCCGCGGTGTACGCCTGACTCAGATCGATGCGTCCCGCGGCATCGAGCCGTACGCGCGGCGCCGGGTAGTCCATGACCGATCCGCGCTCGTAGGTGCTCGCGAGGTAGTTGTGCGCGATCCCGAGCGTGTGGCCGATCTCGTGCGCGGTCACCTGCCGCACGCGGGCGAGGATGAACGCGGTGTCGGCCGCCGCCGGAGCGGCGCCCACGAGCGCGGCGTAGAGGTTGTAGTCCGTGCGCGCCCGATGCGAGTCCATGCGCGCCATCGCCTTGAGGATCTCGCCCGAGCGCGGGTCGCCCACACTGCCACCGATCGACCAGCCACGTTCGTTGCGATTGACCCACTGCACCACGTTGTAGCGCGCGTCCATGGGATCGGCGCCCTCGGGCAGCAGCTCGACGCGGAACCCGCCCACGAGTCCCGCACGATCGAAGGCCTGCACCCAGAAGCGTGCGCCTTCCAGGGTGGCGGAGCGTATCGGTTCGGGGATGCCACGGTCGATGTAGTACGTTATCGGCTTCACGATCGGCGACCGGCCGTCGTTCGGATCGACGCGCTCGATGCGGTGCCGCGCGATGTAGCGGACGTCGAGCGGCCGCTGCACGTCGCGCGCGTAATCCTTGAAGCTCGGCCCGAAGAAGCCGACGCGCGCATCGCCTTCACGCGGACGGAAGCGATCATCGGGCAGCCGCACGAACGAGTGGTGCATCCGGACCTGCACGGCGCGTCCGTCCGGCGCGACCTGCGACAGGATCGGTCCGGCGCGCCCCTGCGCCACGTAGGTGAGCGCCACGTCGAGTTCACTGTTGTCGGCAAAGCCGCGCGTGTTCGCGCGCAGCGCGCCCGAGCGGTCCCGCGCGACCTGGTAACTCCCCTGCCCCGTCTCCTGCAGTGTCCCGGCGACGTCGAGCCAGTCGCGCAGCGCGAAGTCGGTCGCATCCACCAGGAAGCGTCCCCCTTCCTCGGCCACGATCGGCAGCGCCGCCACCACGGAGTTCGGGAAGCTCTCGCGCACGCTGCGAGCGTTGTCGGGGGTTCCGCTCGAGCGATACCGCGTGTTCTCGAACACCACGAGCACGCGATCGGCCAGCCGCTCGAAACGCACGAGGTTGTCGAGCTGGCCCCCCCCACGGTCGACGCCGATGGGATTGGAGCCGAGTCCCGTGGCCTGGTTCACGAAGTGCAGCGCGCGCAACGAGTCGCGGGGAATTTCGAGGTACACCTTGCCCGACTTGTCGTCGAGATAGATCGGCAGGAAGCCGTCCACACGGGCGAAGCCCGCGGTCCTGGCGGCGATGCCCGTGGGAGCAGCAGCCGGCTGCTGGGCGGCCAGCGGCGGCACGACGATCAGGGCAGCAACGAGCGCAACGACGTGGTGAATGCGGGTCATGGGCCTCAGGCCTGTATGGAGCCGGATACGGCGGGCGCGTGGCATCGCGCCCGGGCCATTACCGGATGGTCGGAACGTTCGCGGGGGTCATCGTGCGCTTCCGATGCCGCTTGTCGGCATACATGGTCGCATCGGCGCGCTCGATGGTGTCGGGCAGCTGGTCCGCGCGACTGTACGATTCGGCGCCCAACGACAGCGCCAGCGGGACCTGCTCGCCGCCGTGGGTCTCGCTCAGCGTGAGGGGGGGCGCCGCCTCGATGACCGCCGACAAGCGGCCCGCCACGCCGTCCACCTTCGCACCTGGCATCACGAGCAGGAACTCGTCGCCACCCCAGCGATAGAGGCGGTCGAGCGGCCGGATCTGCTCGCGCAGCACGCTGGCGAAATAGGCCAGCAGTTCATCGCCGACCGCATGGCCGTAGCGATCGTTCACCCACTTGAGGTTGTCCATGTCGAGCATGACGACCGTGCCGAACGTCGACTTGGCGAACTCGAGCCCGATGCCCTCGTCGTACGCGCGGCGATTCAGGCATCCCGTCAGCGGGTCATACAGCGCCATGCGCCGCAGGCGGTCGTTGGTCACGCTCAGCTCGGCGCGGGCGTCATCGACTTCACGCCGGGCGTCTTCGAGCTGGATGACCATCATGCCGAACCCGAGCAGCATCAAGGCGAGCAGATCGATGTAGCCATGGTAGGTGGCGAGGTCATTCCAGAAGCCGTGACTCGACGGACGGAACATGGGCAGCGCGCCGTAGGCGGCCGCGTAGGCGAGCCAGAGGAGCGCCTGCGCCACGAAGACCGCACCCGTCATGCGCGTACCAAGGCCCGCGCGCGAGCCTGGCAGCGTGAGCAGAAGCCATGCACACCAGCCGTATGCGAGCACGGCCGGTCCGGTCAGCCAGCGCGTCACGCTCATCGAGCCGTCGCCGCCACCAACCGCCAGCGCGGCCCACACCGCCGACAGCAGGGTCACGATCCGGAAGAATCGCTGGTGGTTGAACCCCCGCGTGTACATGGCCGTGCCAGCGATCAGCAGCGCGAGAAAGAGCAACCGACCGAAGGCGGACAGCGCGAGCAACGCGCGGATCACCGGCGAGTCCGCTCCACCCGTTTCGGCAATCAGGGCGGGTGGCGCCATCTGGTACAGCGTCTCGACCACGACGGCGCCGACCGCCGCACACAGTGCGCCCCAGGCTTCACCCCACGTCGAGAAATAGGTGCGCCGAGGGCTGTAGCGCCGCATGACCACGAACAGCCCGACCAGCAAGCCGGTCGCGCCGAGCTGGGTCCACTGGCCGATCAGTTGGATCAGGGAATTGCTGGACGCGGCGTTCATGACCGAGGGCGATGGACCAACAGGCGGCGCATGCGGAAAAGTCGGCCGCTGGGGGCGCTCCTCGCAAGGTGCAGAGGCAATCTGCCCCTATCGCACCGCTAGCTTGCACGGCATGCATGTCCGTCCGATCGCGCCGTCTGACCGTCGCACCGCGCGACTCGCCGCTCGCATCCTCGTGCGCGCGGTCATGGGGTCCTGATCGATCGCTGGTGCAGGCGGGACGCACCATGATATCAGGCTCCACTTGGGGGACGCGCGAAGGATCGCCACGCTTGGCCAAGCTCGAAACCGATGCTTGCTATTCCGTACTCTACCCTGCCCAATCACTCCGGAAGAGCCGTCAGACGATGACCGAGACCTTCGAGAGCGCCATCCCCGCTGACGAGACGTCCGCGCCCCGACACTCCGTCCTGGCGGCGCTCGCCTTCGTTGTTCTCTTCCTCGTGCTCATCGTTTCCGCGGCCGCGCCCACCGCGCGCGCGCAGGACGCCACCGCCGCGCGCCCGGCCATCGTCTTCTCGCACGTCAACGTCGTGGATGTGGTGAGCGGCAAGATCCTACCGGACATGCGCGTCGAGGTTGCCGGTGGGTACATCCGCTTCGTCGGCAAGGAGGCCAGCGCCGGTATGCGGAGCACGGGCCCGATCGTCATTGACGGCGCGGGCAAGTACCTCATGCCGGGGCTCTGGGACATGCACATCCACAGCGCCTATCCACTCTTTCCCGCGCTCATGGCGCCGCAATACGTCGTCAATGGCGTGACCGGC
The DNA here is from genome assembly GCA_031372565.1 of Gemmatimonadota bacterium. Taxonomy (GTDB): domain Bacteria; phylum Gemmatimonadota; class Gemmatimonadetes; order Gemmatimonadales; family Gemmatimonadaceae; genus JACPPC01. The sequence continues at coordinate 45,694 of JANMLN010000051.1, forward strand.
GTGCGCGAGATGTTCGGCGACCTCGTGGTCGTGAAGCAGTGGCGCGCCACGCGGGCGTCGGCCGACACGGTCTGGCCGCGCATCGTGGCGTCGGGCCACATCGTGGACGGCAAGCCGCCCATCTGGCCGACCTCGGTTGTCGCGGTGACCGAGGCCGACGGTCGTCGCGCCGTGGATTCGCTCAAGGCGGCGGGCGCCGACTTCATCAAGGTGTACTCGTTGCTCCCGCGCGCGGCGTACCTGGGGGTGGCGAGGCGCGCCAGGGAAGTCGGCATCCCGTTCGCGGGCCACGTCAGCTACAGCATGACTGTCCTCGAGGCGAGCGACCTCGGCCAGAAGTCCATCGAGCACATGGACGGCGTGATCCGCGCCTGCTCGGCGCGCGACGCCGAGTTCCGGCCGGTGGTGCGCGATATCGTCGAGCGTGGCTTCGGCTTCGACTCGATCGTGAGCGCGGGCCGCGTGCAGAACGAGGCGTTGCTCGATTCACAGGACCCGGCGGCCTGCGCGCGCCTCGCGGCAACGCTGCGCAAGAACGGCACCTGGCTCTCGCCGACCCTCACCGTGCTGCACGGCATGGGCTGGGCCGACGACACCACCCAGCTCAGCGACCCGCGGCTGCCGTACCTTCCCCGGTTCCTGACGGCAGGGTGGAACCCGAAGAACGACTTCCGCCTCAAGTCGATGACGCCGGAAGCGTGGGCGCGCCGCAAGCGCGAGTTCAAGCGCAACCAGGAGCTCGTGCGCTACATGCACGAGCAGGGGGTCGGCCTCATCGCCGGCACGGACATGTTGAATCCGTGGGTCTTTCCGGGCTGGTCGCTGCACGATGAACTCGCGTATTACGTCGAGGCGGGACTCTCCACCGCTGACGCGCTGCGCACCGCCACCATCAACCCGGCGCGCTTCCTCGGCAAGGCCGACTCCACCGGCACGATCGCCATGGGCAAGTGGGCCGACTTGGTGCTGCTCGACGCCAATCCGCTCGAGAACATCCGCAACACGACAAAGGTGAACACGGTGATCGCCGATGGGCGACTGGTGACGCCCGAGCGCCGCCAGGAGCTGCTCGCGGAAGCTCGGCGTCTGTCCCGGCCCAACGTGCCGGCACGAAAGCCGTAGCCGAGGCACATGACGCCGTGGCAGGCGGGACACGCGAGGGGGGCAACCTCGAAGAGCTGCTGGAGCAGCGCCGCCTTCTCCCGCAGGCCGCGGGGGCGATTGGCGTACCAGCCGTAGAACCGCGTCGTGCCGTGCCCTTTGTCGGGGATATGGACCAGCACCCGGGCCAAGAACGCCAGCGGGTCCACAGTCTCGGTGCCGGCCGTTGGCCCTTCGGTCCCCTCCGATCAGGACGACAGCGGCCCCTCCGCTCAACCCACCCGGGGGGACTTGCGCAAAACTTCTACACGTGTAATTCTACACATGTCGAAGTTCTCCAGGAGCCCTGCCCGTGACCAAGACCCACCAGCTCACCGAGCTGCAACTCGCCATCCTCCGCCTCCTCTGGACCAAGGGGGAGGCCACCGTGGCCGACATCTGGGACGCGCTGCACGACGAGCGCGGTCTGGCCCAGTCCACCCTCGCCACGCTCCTCTCGCGCCTCGAACGGCGCGGCGTGGTCACGCACCGCACGGTGGCGCGCCAGTTCATCTACCGCGCCCTCATCACCGAGGCCGACGCGCGGCACTCCATGGTGAGCGAGCTGACGGAACGGCTCTTCGAGGGCGACGTCCCGGCCCTCGTCAGCCACCTGCTCGCCGAGCGCGACATCAGCCCGGGCGACCTCACCCGGATTCGCGCCATGCTCGATGACGCGGCCACCAAGCGGAGGAAGACCCCGTGAACGCGACCATCCTCACCCACCTCGCCGCCTGGCTGGCCACCTACGCCATCCACAGCACGCTGCTGATCGCCGCCGTCGCCCTCTTCGTGCGGCTCCGCGCGCCCAACGCCGCCGTGCGCGACTTCGCCTGGAAGCTGGCCCTCGTGGGCGCCATCGCCACGAGCACCATCCAGCAGGCCGGCAACCTGCGGCCGGTCGGTTCGCTGGCCTTCGTTCGCACGGGCACCAGCGAGCGGCTCGTGACAGGCGGTGCCGCCACGCTTCCTCTGGGATCCGTCGCCGAACGCCCGAACGACATGATCCTGACCGGCGCCGAACTGCCGGGCGTTCGCGTCGCCGACGCGAAGCCGACGCGCGAGCGCGCCGCCGCTGCGCCCGGTTCGGCGCCCACGAACTCCCTCGACGCGACCGATCCCGCGATCGAGCGCGCGAGCGTCCCCGTCCCCACCGAGACGCCGTCGCCCGTCTCCAGCACCGTCACGACCCTCATGGTCGTCGCCTGGGGCGCCGTCGCGCTCCTCCTCGCCCTCATCTACATCGCCCGCCGGCTCATGCTCGCCGGCCGCCTCGTCACGCGCCGCACCGTCACCGAGGGGCGCATGCGCGCCCTCCTCGACGCGCTCCGCCTCGAAGTCGGTCATGACGCACCGGTCTTCCTCACCGCTGCGAGCACCATCGCCAGCCCGGTCGCGCTCGGCCTCGCCGAGATCTGCGTGCCCGAGGCGGCCATCACCGACCTCGACGAAGACCAGCAGCGCGGGCTCCTCGCCCACGAGCTCGCCCATCTCCACCGCCGCGATCCGCTCTGGCTCGACGCCGCCTCGCTCATCGAGCGCGTCTTCTTCTTCCAGCCCCTCAACCGGCTGGCCCGGCGCGAGCTGCAGCACAACGCCGAGTACATCTGCGACGACTGGGCCGCCACCCACACCGGCTCCGGTGAGCCGCTGGCGCGCTGCCTGGCCCGCGTGGCCGAATGGATCGAGGCGAGCCCGCTCGGCGTGCCGGTGGCCGGCATGGCGGAGCAGCGCTCGCTCCTCGTCACCCGCATCTCCCGCCTCCTTGAGGATACCCCCGTGCGCTTTTCGCTCTCCCGCTTGTCCATGATCGCCGCCACCCTGGTGGCCGTGATCGCCGTCGTGGCCGCCGTGCCCGCGGTCCACGCCACCGCGCCCATGCAGCAGGCCGACAGCGCCAAGCCGTCGCCCACGGCTCGTGAGCCACGCGGGCCGTCGCGCGGCGGTTCGCGCGGTGAGCCGCGTGTCGAGTCGCTGGCCGAACGCGAGGCGGCGTCGAGCCTCTCGAGCGAGCCCAAGGTCGAGTCGCTCGCCGAACACGAGGCGATGGCGCGTCTCGCGGGCCACCGCGACGGGCCAGTCGACCGGCTCGAGACGGGCGCCTTGGCCAGCCTCCGCCGCAGCGTGCGCGGCCAGGCAAGCGCGCTCGGCATGCTCGCCGGCCGCGACACGGACGAGGTGGAGCAGGACCCCGCCGTCGTGACGGCGCTCATCGAGCGCCTCGCCGATGCCAACGCGAGCGTCCGTCGCGCCGCCGCGCAATCGCTCGGCAACCTGCGCGCTCGACGCGCCGTGTCGGCGCTGACCACCGCGCTTGGCGACAAGAGCCGTGAGGTGCGCGCCGCTGCAGCGGGCGCGCTCGGCAACATCGACGATCCCAAGGCGATCACGGCCCTCGTGAAGCTGCTCGGCGACGAGAGTGCCGAGGTGCGCGAGCAGGCGCTCAATGCGCTCTCGAACTTCGAGAGCGACGTGCCCGCCGCACCGATCATCGCCCTTCTGGGCGACGCGCGTCCGGATGTGCGCGCCCGGGCCGCAGCGATGCTCGGCAATATCGGAGATCGTGCGGCGATCGCGCCGCTCGGCAAGTTGATGAAGGATGGGTCGCCGGAGGTGCGACGCGAAGCGCTCCAGTCGCTGACGCAATTCAAGGACGCGTCGCTCGGACCGATCGCCACGGCCGCCCTCGCCGACCAACAGATCGAGGTACGCGTGGCCGCGCTCAACGCGATGCACGAAGCGAACGTGGCAGTGCCCGAGGCGACGCTGCTCAAGCTGCTCGCCGACAACTCGCGCGAGTTGCGCCAGCACGCCGTGGAGTTCCTCCGCGACCAGCCGCTGTCGCCCGCCGTGGTGGGTGCGCTCGCGAAGTTGGTGACCGACGATCCGAGTGCGGACGTGCGAGAGTCGGCCGTGGGCGCGCTGGCCGAAGCGCGCAACCCGGCCGCGCGTGACGCGATCAAGGCGGCGCTGAACTCGCCCCATGCGCGCGTGCGGCGCGCCGCGGCCGAAGCGCTGGGGAACCGCCCGTGAATGCGCGTCGCATGGGACTCATCGCGGGGATCGCCATTGGCGTGGTGCTCACGGCCGGCAGCGCCTTTGCCTGGGGCGCGCAGGGATTCCACTTCCGGAACGGCGGCGGTGGCGGAGACGACGACAGCCAGCCCGGCCCCGATTCGGCGCGTGTGGCCACGCTGCTCACCTCGCTCGGACAGGCCGACCCGCTCGTGTGCGACATGCTGGCCGACCAGATCGGCAACTTCTGGACCGATGCGGGGCGCTATGGCATTGGCCGCCTGAGCGATGCCAGTGCGGTGGTACTCGCGGCCAAGGATTCGTTGCACGGTCGCGTGCGCCAGCCCGGCGCCATCGCCCTGCTGTCGAGCTCGCTGCGCTCCACGAATCCGTGCACGCGACGCGTGGCGGCCAAGCTGCTCGGTCGCTCGGCGGCCACCACGGCCATGCTCTCGGCGCTGCTCGCCGACCCGTCCATCACGGTGCGCGAAGCGGCGGCGTACGCCATTGGCGGCGAGGAGCGTGGCGAGGCGCGTGGCCCGCTCGAGCGGCTGGCCCGCGGCCATCGCGGCCCCGATGCCGCCATGGCGGTGTGGGCCCTGGGCGAGTTCGGCGACCCGGTGTCACTCCCCGTCTTCGTGGCCGCACTGGCCGAGGGGGACGCGCAGGTGAAGCTCGCCGCCGCTGCGGCCATCGGTGAGCTGCACGACCTCGAGCGAGCGCCGAGCGCGCTCGTGGAAGCGGCGCGCTCGGCCGACGGCCCGCTGCGCAGGATCGCGGCCCGGTCGCTGGCGTCGATTGGCGATCCGAATACGGTGGAAACGCTGATGGCGCTCGTCAGCATCGACGACACGCACGTGCGGATGCGCGTGATCGAGGCGCTGGGCCACATCGGGTCGGCCAAGGCGGCGCCGGTACTGATGAAGGCGTCGCGCGACGCCAACGCCGAGGTGCGGCGGGCGGCGGTCGAGGCGCTGGGCGAAGTGGCGAAGAACGACGGCGCGGACGGCGAGTAGGCCGGGCCGCCCGGCAGGTTCGCCACCTTGACGGGCGTATATGTGCCGTGTGTACTGCTTTCGTGACGGACGACAGCGACGCACGGCTCGCACCCACCGACCGTGCCGCCTGTCATCGTTCCGCTGCGCGACGGGCTGCTTCGACGCAACGTCTGCTTGGCGCGGGCCTCACCGTGCTCGCTGCAGACGGGCGTTTTCGGAAGCGCGCTGCGCGCGCATCGTATTGGACCGCCCGCTGCAGAAGCCACCGCTAGATTGCACCGCATGCATGTCCGTCCGATCGCGCCGTCTGACCGTCGCACCGCGCGACTCGCCGCCCGCATCCTCGCGCGCGCGGTCATGCGGCACTGCCCCGCCTGCGGCGGGGGGCACCTGTTTGCCACCTGGTTCACGCTCGCCGCCGCCTGCCCTGCCTGCGGCCTGCGCCTGGACTAGGGACCGCACGATCATTTTGTCGGCACGACGCTGGCGTGCCGTCGTTGCACGGAGCCAGACCGGGCCACGCGCGGTCGCGACTGGCGAGCGATCCGCAACCCGCGTAAGGTTACCAGACCGTCCACTACAGCCACGCACCGAATCAGGCCCTGACAGCTGGCGCCGCGCCGAGATGCGGACGCGGCGAGAACTTCGCACCGGAGCCTGCACCCGATGCTGATTCGGCGATTCCTCCAACTCGCGCTCGGCGCCATGTTGCTTGGCTGCAGCGTCGACCTCACGCCGCCCGCCGCCCCGGATCCGCTGCGCCCGGCACCCGTGATCAGCGTGAGCGCCACGCAGCTGTCGTGGACGAGGGATAGCGCCGTCCGGTACACGGTCAGCAACCCTGATGGTGTGCCAGTCTTCACGTCGTGCCCGTTCATGGGAATCGAGTACTACCGCGATGGCTGGAAGGTCGAGTACTTCCAGGACGGATGCCTCCAGGGCGGTCAGCAGTTCTTTCCCGTAGCCGCGGGCGATTCGATCGTAAACAGTGTTCAACTCACGAGCAGCTACTTCCCGCGGTCCGGCTGGTATCGCTTCACCCTCCTACTGTACCGCGCCGAAAGTTGGAGCGCTCCCTGGGGCAGCCCGCGTCTGGGCTCGGCGCCGTTCTACGTGGGTCCGTGACGCGCGCGCAGGTGGGAATAGGAAATTCAATCGAGATGGGTCGACTATCCGCCGAGTAGACGGCGCGATGGCCGACCTCGCCAGCGCCGCGTGACGGGACGGGGCGCGCCCTGTGTCTCGCGTGGGCGCCGTGAGTGCGGTGCGAGCGGCGGTCACCTTGGGGGGACGATACCGGCGGGGACCAATCGGAAGCATCGGTGGAACGGCCGCCCGCGCCACAGGTCCCCCAGTGGTGGCGGGGCGTTGGCGGAAGGGCGTGGGGCGCGTGCGGTGCTCCGGCTCGCGGGGGCCCGCTTCGATGGCGGGCTCCGCGCGCCCGCGAAGCGGTCGTCATGGACCGTCTGCAGGCGATGCAGATGATCTGACACCAACCGAAAGAGCGGCGACGCCTGCGGGCGTCGGGGCTTGTAGACGCCGAGCGCCGCCGAGGCCGCGTCGGTCATCCGCGCTCCGGGACCGGGGAGCGCCGAGCATACACCCAACGACCGTGCCGCCTGTCATCGTTCCGTTGCGCGACGGACTGCTTCGACGCAACGTCTGCTTGGCGCGGGCCTCACCGTGCTCGCTGCAGACGGGCGTTTTCGGAAGCGCGCTGCGCGCGCATCGTATTGGACCGCCCGCTGCAGAAGCCACGGCTAGATTGCACCGCATGCATGTCCGTCCGATCGCGCCGTCTGACCGTCGCACCGCGCGACTCGCCGCCCGCATCCTCGCGCGCGCGGTCATGCGGCACTGCCCCGCTTGCGGTGGGGGGCACCTGTTTGCCACCTGGTTCACGCTCGCCGCCGCCTGCCCTGCCTGCGGCCTGCGCCTGCACCATGGACCGCACGATCATTTTGTCGGCACGACGCTGGTGAACTTCCTCGCGGCCGAATTGCTGTGGGCCGCGGGCTTCACCACCTACCTCATCCTCACCTGGCCGAATCCCGCGTGGGACGCGCTGACCTATGTGAGCGTCGTGTTCATGGCCGTACTCCCGATCGCCCTCTATCCGTTCACGCGCATTACCTGGCTCGCGGTCGACTTCATCTTCCGACCCGGCGGTGAGGGCGAACGCCCGGACATCACTCCCCGCGCCCCGTGAGGCCACTCGTCGAGTCTCCCCACCGCCAGACGGCGACGATGGTGTGCGTGCTGCTGGTACCCCCGCTCGCCCCGCTCGTGTGGATCGGCTTGGGTGGCCCGGACCGCACGCGCTTTCTGCGCTCCTGGCTGGTGCGCATCGGCATCGCGCTGATGGTGCTGGCGCCGCTCCCGCTGATGAGCGTGATCATCGCATCCGAGTTTGGCTGGTCGCGCGATGCGAATCCCAATCCGATCGGTTTCGGGTTGCTCTTCGTGGCCCTGACCGTGGTCGCCACCGTGTTGCTCACCGCCGGCACGCTGCTGACCGAACTCGCGATCCGCCGCTCGCGGTAGCGCGCCGCACCGACGGTCAGCCCGCCGCGCTTACGGCAGCTGCGCGGGAAAGCCCAGGGACACGGCCAGCTCGGCGCGCACCGCCAGTTGGCGCGCCTGCAACTGCGCGAACCGGACTTCCTCGTCCAGCACCAACCGCTCGCGCAGGTTCACGATCAGCAGCGAGCTCTCTCCGGAGTCGAAGCGTCGCTGTTCGCCCGAGAGCAACCGTCGCGCCTGCACGACCGTCACGCGTTGCAGGGCGAGCAGGCGTTCCGCCGCTCCCAGGTCGTTGGCCGCGATCCGCACGGCATTGGTCACCTCCCGGCGCACCCGCGCGAGGTCGAAGCGCAGCCCATCGAGCCGCTGGTTCACGGCCCCGGCGCGCCCGCGCTCCTTGAGGAAGAGCAGCGGCGACTTGAGAAAGACGCCCGCCTTGTAGTTGTCCTCGAGCATCCCCTTCTGCCCGCCGTCCGTCGCGCGCACCGCCGCCAGGTCGATCCCGGCCAGCGGGATCAGCTGCTGCGCCAGGAGCCGTTCCTGCGCCTCGAGCGCCCGCACTCGCGCACTCGCACGGACGATTTCGGGATGGTCCCGCTCGGCGTTGGCGAGCCATGCCGCAAAACGGACAGAGTCGACTGGCGCGTCGGGCAACACATCGATGACCGGCACCGAGACCGGAGCGAGTTCCACCGGGCGTACCGCCTGATCCCACAGGTAGGCGCCCGCGGCGATGCGCGCGGTGACGAGCCCCTGCTGCGCATCGACGAGTTGCCCGTCGCGTCGCTGCACCTCGAGCCGCGCTTCAAGCGTGTCGATCCCGGGCACCTCGCCACTCTGGAAACGGCGCCGCACCCCCTCGAGACGGAAGGCCGCCAGCGCCATCCCCTCGCGCGCAATCCGCTCGCGCTGCCACGCCTCGAACCATCGTCCGTACTCGCGCGCCGAGGCGAGCAGCAGCCGGTTCACCGCCGAGGTGCGCTCCCCCTCCGCGCCGTCGCGCACCGCGCGGGCCTGCTGCAACGCGGCTCTGCGCTCATCGGTCAGGATGCGCTGCCCGAACGGGATGCTCACCCCCATCGTCAGGAGGCCCGCCGACGGCGTCGACAGCTGCGGGTTCACGTTCGTGCCGAGGGAGCGCTCGAGGGCCACCTTGAAATCCGCACCGATCGGCGTCGGAATCTTGAGCTCGGCGGCCACTTCATCGTAGTACGTCTTGCCGTCAACGCGCTTGCGGTCCCACTCGGCGGTGAGTGTCGGATCGAACGCGCCGCGCGCGACGCGCACATCCTGTTCGGAGGCGTCGAGCGCAGCCCGCGCGGCGCGAGCGACCGGATGGTACGCGGCCACCAGCCCCTGGAACTCGCGGAACGTCACCGGCACCGAGCTGTCAGGGCGCGCGACGGCGGCCGCCACCTGCAAG
>JANMLN010000067.1:0-2696 GCA_031372565.1 Gemmatimonadota bacterium
CAGGCTCTGACCTCCTGACACGTCCCGGTCGTTCCCACGGAAATTCCAGCGGTTCGCATCGTTCCGTGCGTGTCGATTTCGAGTGAATTTCCGCGCGAGCTCGCGCGTTGAAGCTTCGATGGAAGTCGTAGAGCACAGCCTGCCGGGGGACGGATTCGGAGCGACGCTGCGCTCGCACCAGGACGGGGATACGGTCGTGGTGACCGTGGGGGTGTTCGTCCTCGCGCGGTGGTGCAAGGGGGACATCTCGACCCGCGATTCCTTCATCGTCGCCGGGGGCCTCAACGGCATACGAGGCGTCACGCTCGCTGCGCTCGCCTCCGTCACGCCCTCCTACGTGACCCGTGTGTTGCAGCGATACCAACGGGACGGCGCGGAGGCGATCCTTCACCGCGGCAAACCTGGCCGCAAGTCCGCCATCGACCCCAAGGCGCTGGCACGGGCCCGACAACTCCGACTCCGCGGACACACGGTCCGAGAGATCGCCAAGACGATCGGAGCTGCCTACTCGACCCTCGTCGGCGCACTCGCGGGCGTCAAGCCCGGCGCTCTGGCGCGTCCGGTCCAGCCGGATCTGACGGGGGTCGCCGCCGCGCCGACGGCGGGTGATCTGGAGTGTTCGAGCGTCGGTGGGACAGCCCTCGTCGCGGACGCCGATGAGGTCTTGCCGAGGGCCGACGATGCCGCGCTCGGCGAAGAGGATGGGGCCGCGACGAGCGTCGACGAGGTGGTGGCGGGGAGCGAGGCGTCGCCGACGGTGGTGATCCCCGCGGCTTCTTCGAGCGAGGCGGACTCGTGCACGATGGAGCGCCCGAGCGAGCCCCCGCTCCGGGGCGCGGCGGTGGCGGAGGACGACGGGGCGGAGGAGCTTCGCGCTGGCGCGCCCCTGGCCCCCGACGGCGCCCCCCACCAGAGCCGCTACGCGGGGACGCTGCTCGCCATCAGCGCGCTGCGGGTGCTGGGCCTGGAGTCGGCGATGGCGCGGGCGACGGTCCAGCGCTCGAAGGTCGCGACCTACTCCGCCGCGCAGGCGCTGACGGCGCTGTCGGCGGCGTGGGCGGCGGGCTTCGGCTCGATCGTGGCGATGCACGAGCGCGACCCGCGCGCGCTCGGCGTGGTGATGGGGCTGGAGCGCAGCCCGAGCGTTCGGACGCTGTGGCGCGCGATCGACCAGATGACCGAGCGCTACGACCCCATGCAGTGGTGGGCCGGGTGGATGGTCTCGCTGATGGCGAGCTGTCCGCCCGAGCTGCCGGTGTGGGGCGTCGACGGGCACTTCAAGGCCTACGCCGGGGACGAGCCCATCGACAAGGGCTGGAACACCAAGCGCCGGATCGCCGAGCGCGGGCTCGAGACGGTGCGGGTGTCGGACCTGACGGGCGTGACCTGGAGCGACGTCCCCGTGCGCGCCCACGATGGGATCCACGCGCACATCGTGGCGTGCGCAAACGCGCTGCGAGAGGCCCAGGTGAGCGCGTCGCCGTCGGGTCCGCTGCGCCCGGTGGTCCTGGCCTTCGACCGTGGGGGCTTCGACCTCGAGGAGCTCAACGCGCTCGCGGCGCAGGGGCACTGGTACCTGGCCTGGGTCCCGAGCTCGGTGAAGCTGCCGGACCTGCGCACGATCGCGCCCGGCGAAGATGGCGTGGGTGAGGCGATCTGGACCTCCCCCGAGCTCGCCGCGACGTGGGCCACCGAGGGCGCGGCGGCGGGAGACGACGCCTCGCGCGTGAAGGTGGAGCGGCACCCGCGCTTCAAGCACGTCTCCCGCCTGCTGGTGCAGCGCGACGGCGCGGCGCTGGTGCCCGCGGCGACCAACCTGCCGCCGTGGATCGACGCGCGGGAGGCGATGGGTCTCCTGCGCGCGGCTCGGGGCATGGAGGAGAACGCGATCAAGGCGGCGCGTGCCTTCGTGTCGATCGACCACCTGGACGATCGCGGGGCCCTGAACCATCGCCCTGATGACCGACCGGCGAGCAACCCGGTCCGCGTCGAACGGAAGCGGCTGCTCCAGCTTCTGGAGCGGGTAGAGCGCGATCTGCATCGAGAGCAGCCCGTGCGCGGGGAGCGCCCGCAGCGCGAGATCAACCTCGACCTGAGGGTCAACGCGCTGCACCAGCGGGTGGTGGCGGAGCAGATCGGGTCGGCCCCCGAGCATGTGCCGCGGCACACGGTGAAGGCAGGCGCCGAGCGAGCGGAGCTGGACGAGCGCAACCGTCAGCTGCTGCTGCCGCTGAAGAACGCGACGGACAACGCGCGTCGTTGGCTGCTGGCCCGGCTCTCGTCGGGGCTGTCACCCACCGCGCACGACTACGACCAGGACACGCGCGCCCGAACGCTGGACGCGCTGCTCAAGGCCCCCGGCGAGGTGCGTTTCACGGCGACGCGGGTGGAGGTGACGATCGACCTACAACTGGCGCCGACCGCTCACCAGCGCCTGTCCGAGGCGCTGGTCGCCCTGGACGGTAGCCCCCTGCGCGACGGCAACGGACGCCGCTACCGGTTTCGCCTCGCCCGGCGCGCCACCCGCGCCGACCTCCCCGGCCAGCGCTGAGCCGACGGGGCGCGCCTCGTTGCAGATTCCCGACCATGTGTCAGGAGGTCAGAGACTCTGCGCACATCACTGCCCTCGCGCGCATCCGCGAGATCCTACGGGCTACGCGCCCACGAGCGACGCATGCCACCCGGACAGCGCAGGG
>JANMLN010000079.1:0-8710 GCA_031372565.1 Gemmatimonadota bacterium
GCGCAGCGTGTTCGACGCGTTGGTCCCGTACCAGTACTCGGAACAGGATCGGCGCGCGGGCTACTTTTTCGGCAAGGACCGGCGTGGGCAGCTGCACCGCGTGCCGCTCATGACGGTCTCCATCGGCGTGGTGACGAACGAGCGTCGCCACTTCACGCACGCGGCCCAGATCAGCGAATTGGCGACGGAAATGAAGACCTACGCGAAGACACTGCCCGGCTCGGTGTTCACGGTGGATCGCCGACAGGACATGACCAGCGATCCCGCGCCGCAGGGCGCCCGAGCCGCCGACGGGTTCGGTTCCAAGGAGGATGCATGAACGTCACATGCCCAGAATGCCGTTCGGTGTTCCGAGTGGACCCGATGCGCGTCCCCGATGGCGGCGTGCGTGCACGCTGCTCGGTGTGCGGTGGCGTGATGCAGGTGGCGGGTACGGCACAGGCGAACGCCGACTTCGCCGCTCCCGTCAAGTCGCCGCTCTTCGCGAGCGGCGGCGGGACCGCGACGATGGCCCCGCCCGAGCCGCCCCGGGTGAGCGCACCTGTGGCCGCGCCGGCACCGGCGCCGGAGCCAGTGCCGATGCCTCGGGTGAGCGCTCCGGCTGCTCCGGCGATCCCGGAGCACGAGCCGGTGGTGGAGCCGGCGGCGCCGCCGGAGACGCCGCGCGTGAGTGCACCGGTCGAGATGCCGACGCCGACGCGTGTCAGCGTGCCGACCCCCGCCGTCGCCATGCCCGAGGTGCCAGCGCTGCATGTCGAGCCGCCGCGCGTCAGTATTCCGGTCGAGATGCCGGTGCCGGCGCGCGTCAGTGTGCCCACCCCCGTCGTGGCGGCAGAGCCGGTGATCGAAGCGCCGGTGGCTCGCATCAGCCTACCGGTCGAGGCACCCGTCGCACCGATCGAGCCGCCGGCGCCGCCGATGGCCATGGAGGTGCCGGTGGCGGCGCCGCCGCTGCCCGTTGCCGAGCCTCCGGCGCTCCAGGTGGTGCCGACCACCCCCGCCACGCCTCCGTCGGCCGCAGCGCCGGTGATGCCGCCAGCGGCGCCCAAGCCGGAACCGCCGCGCATTCCCACGATCGTCTTCCCGGCTGCGCGTCCGCCTGCGCCGAGCGGGCCGCTCGTCCCGCCGGCCACGCCGACGCCGAATCCGCGATCCACCGCCCCATTCGCGACGGGACCGTTGGGTGTGCCGCTCGTACCACCGCGCCCGCCCGTGCCTGGCGCGCCCGTTGGCGTGCCACCGCTTGCACCGCGTCCCTCCAGCTTGGGGACCCCTGCGGCGGGGCCGTCGGTTCCGTTCGCCATGCCACCGGTGGCGCGCGCACCGATTGCACCGCCGGCGCCTCCTGCGGCTTCACCGCCGGCCGCGGCCGCGGCTCCCGTGGCCCCTGCGCCGTCAGCCCCGGCACCGATGATGCCGCCGCGGGCACCGACACCGGGCGCGTTTCCGGCGGCGGGTCCAGGCCCGGGTCGGTCCACGGCGCCGCAGGCGGAAGGGCGGCGGCCGATCAATCCGTTCCTGTCGAACGATCCGAACCAGAAGGCGAAGCGGCTCGCCCGTGCGCTCGTCTCCGACATCGTGGCGTACCATCCGCAGAAGCGTGACGAGGGGCTCAGGAACGGCACCCTGAAGCAGCTGCTCCGCGAGGAGATCAAGAAGAGCTACGAGGAGTACACGGACCAGATTGGCAAGGAGTTCGCCGACAGCACGACGCACTTCCAGGACGCATTGAACGACGTGCTTGCCGGGGGCAAGAAGCTCTTCTAGACCGCGCGTACGCCGCGTAGATTGCAGCGCAGCGCACGGACCCGTGCGCCACGCGCAGGGCCGCTTCCCGCCGGGAGGCGGCCCTCCGTGTCTCTCTCGTCCCGTTTCCGGATTTCCCCGCGATGGCGGACACTGAACGCACGAAGACCGTCCGACGGCTCGAGGAACGACTCGCCGACGTGCGGAGGTATCTTTGACCTGGATGCCAAGCGGGACCGCCTGACGGCGCTCGAGACACGGATGTCCGACGCCGTCTTCTGGAACAACCAGGAGCAGGCGCAGGTGGTGGTGCAGGAGGTCAAGACGCTCAAGGGCTGGGTTGAGCCGTACGAGCGCCTGACGGGTCGCGTCGCGGGGGCGCTGGAGCTCGACGAACTGCTCACGGTCGAGCCGGACGCCGAGATGGAGAGCGAGCTCGGGCGTGAGCTTGGCGCGTTGAGCAGCGAAGTCGACGACTTCGAGCTCAAGTCGCTGATGCGCGGTCGGGACGACTTCCGCGACGCGCAGGTCGAGATCTCGGCCGGCGCCGGAGGCACGGAGGCGCAGGACTGGGCGCAGATGCTGATGCGCCTCTACACGCGTTGGGCAGAGCGCCGCGGTTTCTCGGTGGAGATCCTCGACATTTCCGAGGGCGAAGAGGCCGGCATCAAGGGCGCCGTGCTCGAGATCAAGGGGCCGTACGCCTTCGGATTCCTGCGGGCGGAGACCGGCGTGCATCGCCTGGTGCGCATCTCGCCCTTTGACTCGCAGGCGCGGCGGCACACGAGCTTTGCCTCGCTGTTCGTGTACCCGGTGGTGAACGAGGAAATCAACATCGAGATCCGCGACGAAGACATCAAGATGGACGTCTTCCGCGCCTCGGGGGCCGGCGGGCAGCACGTGAACAAGACGAGTTCCGCGGTTCGGCTCACGCACTTGCCGTCGGGGATCGTGGTCTCGTGCCAGGCGCAGCGCTCGCAGCACAAGAACAAGGAGCATGCGCTCAAGCAGCTCAAGAACCGGCTCTACAACCTCGAGGCCGAAAAGCAGGCCGCCGCCAAGGCGGCACTCGACTCGACGAAGGCGGACGTGAGCTTCGGCAGTCAGATCCGCTCGTACGTGTTCCAGCCGTACACGATGGTCAACGACCATCGCACGGAGCTCAAGATCACGGATGTGCAGAAGGTGATGGACGGGGCGATCGACCCGTTCATCGAGGCGTATCTCAAGCAGGGGGCGGAGGCGGCGACGTGACGGACGAGTCGCTCCTCGCTGCGCAGCGTGGCAACACGCTGCCCGAATCGCCAATTCATCACGAGAGGTTCGACCAGTGAAGGCTTTCTCGAATGACAACGAAGACCTGAACCTTCTTGAAGAGTCCCGACGAATCAAGCTGTCGGCCCTGGTTCAAGAGGGATTTCAACCGTTCGCCTACAGCTATTCGCCGACGATGACGGTCGCGGCTGCTTACGAGTCGGCGTCGCAGCTAGTCAAGGGCGACGACGAAACTGGTCCGCAGTGTGCGCTCGCCGGGCGCATCGTCTCGAGACGAAACAAGGCCAAGTCGGTGTTCTTCAACTTGTTGGGTGCGCAAGGTCGAATTCAGATTTACGTGGTCGTCGCTGCGCTCGAAGTCAACGAGCGGCGACTACTAGATCTGCTCGATCTTGGAGATTGGGTGGGCTTCTACGGAAAGCTCATCAAGACGCGGTCCGACGAACCGACACTGCAGGCCAGCAGAGTTGAGTTGCTGGCGAAGTCGCTGCGTCCGCTGCCGATTCCGAAAGAGAAGGTCGTTGATGGAAGAACCGAGCGACACTCCGAGCTTCGCGACGGCGAGTTCAGAGCTCGGCAACGATACGCAGATCTTGCCGTGCATCTAGAAGTGCGAAGGCACTTCCGCGCGCGATCGCGAATGACGACGGCGATTCGTCGCACGCTTGATGACTTGGGATATCTCGAAGTCGAGACTCCAGTTCTCCAGACACTTTACGGTGGAGCTGCTGCGAAGCCTTTCGTCACCCATCACAACGCACTCAACCTGCCGCTGTTCCTTCGGATCGCTGACGAGCTCTACTTGAAGCGGCTGATTGTGGGCGGGATGGATCGTGTGTACGAGATCGGCCATGATTTCCGCAACGAGGGTATCGATCGAACTCACAATCCCGAGTTCACCATGCTCGAGTTCTATGAGGCGTTTGCTGACTACGAAACCATGATGGAGCGGGTCCAGTCGATTCTTCGAGCCGCCTGGCATGCAGTCGACTCAGAACTCAATCCGGAGAACTGGCCGGCATCTGAACGATCGCTCGCGCCCGAGGATCGCTTCCTGCCCGAGCTCGATTCGCCGTTCCCGCGTCTGTCATGGAGACGAGCGCTGGGCGACGGGATGGGGTGCGTAGACGTTCTGGCGCTCTCGCACGACGAGCTGCGCACGGCGGCGGACCGGATCGGCGTCGCGCTCGTGGGCACGCTCTCGCGGCCCAAGCTGCTGGATGAGCTGTTCCAGCACCACGTCGAGCGGCTGATCGACCGTCCCACGTTCGTGGTGGACTATCCGAAGGAGCTCTCGCCGTTCGCCAAGCCCCATCGCACCGTGGCGGGGATGACGGAGCGGTTCGAGCTGTTCGCGAAGGGGAAGGAGCTGGCGAACGCGTTCAGCGAGCTGAACGACCCCATCGATCAACGGCAGCGGTTCGAGGCGATGACGGCGCAACAGGCCGCCGGCGACGAGGAGGCGAGCAGCCTCGATGAGGACTATTTGCGCGCGATGGAGTACGGCATGCCGCCGACGGGTGGCGTCGGCATCGGCATCGACCGGCTCTTCATGTACCTGACGGGCACCTCACACATTCGCGATGCGATCCTCTTTCCGACGATGCGTCCCGAGTAGCCGGTGACGCCGACGCGCCTCGAGATGCAGATCGCGTGGCGGTACCTGCGCAGCCGGCGCGGGTCCCGCCTGTTGTCGTTCATCAGCATGATCGCGATCGGCGGCGTGGTGGTCGGCGTGAGTGCGTTGATCATCATCATGGGCGTGATGAACGGGCTGCAGACGGACCTGCGCGAGAAGATCCTCGTCGGGTCGCCCGACGTGCGCGTGCTCACGTACGGCGAGGACCTGAAGGTCAAGGATTGGCGCGAGACGCTCGCCAAGGTGAAGCGCGTCGATGGCGTGGTGGCGGCGGCCCCGTTCGTGATCACGCAGGGCGGGATCACGGCCGGGCACGACTACGCCGAGGGGGCCTACGTGTACGGCATCGAACCGGCGGCGCCCGGGGCGGCGGAAGTGACGACGATCCGTCGGCACGCGACGTCGGGCGACTTCGCCTTCAAGTCCAGCGACGGGAAGGGGCGGGGCGTGGTGCTGGGGCGGCTGCTGGCGCTCCGGTTGAACGCCTTCCCGGGCGATACGGTGCGGCTGGTGTCGTTCGCCGGGGCGCGCATGAATGCGGTGACGGGCAACGTCGTGCCGGGGGTGTTTCCGGTGGAGGTGACCGGGATCTTCAACACCGGGATGTACGAGTACGACAATGCGTACGTGTACATGTCGCTCGCGTCCGCGCAGGAGTTCGCGAGCCTCGGTGAGGCGGTGACGGGGATCGAGGTGAAGACGACGGACCGGTGGCGCGCCAGCGCGGTGGCCGAGCAACTCTCGCTCGCGCTCGGCTTTCCGTTTCGCACGGTGGACTGGCAGGAGCAGAACCGTTCGCTGTTCCAGGCGCTCAAGCTCGAGAAGCTCGGGATGGGCGTCATCCTGCTGCTGATCGTGTTCGTGGCGGCCGCGAACATCGTGAGCACGTTGACGATGGTGGTCTCGGACAAGACGCGCGAGATCGGGATCCTCAAGGCGATGGGACTGCCGGCGCGCTCGATTCGCCGGGTCTTCGTGTGGCAGGGGATCTTCATCGGGTTCGTGGGCACCGGGCTCGGCCTCGCGGGCGGGCTGCTGGGGTCGCTCGCGCTGGGCCGGTGGAAGCTGATCGAACTCGATCCGAGCGTGTACTTCATCGACCACCTGCCGGTCGTCACGCAGGTGGGCGACGTGGCGTGGATCGTGGTGGCGAGCGTCGCGATTGCGGCGCTCGCGACGGTGTATCCGTCGGCGCAGGCGGCGCGGCTCTACCCCGTGGAGGCGATTCGCCACGAATGAGCGACGCGACGGAAGTGCTCGCGGGCGAGGGGTTGGTGAAGACGTACGTGGGCGGGGACGGGAACACCGTGCATGTGCTCGACGGCGTGTCGCTGTCCGTGTCGCGCGGCGAGATCATCGCCATCGTGGGTGCCAGTGGCGCAGGCAAGAGCACCCTGCTGCATGTCCTCGGTGCCCTCGACGTTCCGACGAGCGGGACGGTGCGCATCGGCGGACAGGCGCTCGCCGGGCTTGATGATCTCGCGCTCGCATCGCTGCGCAACCGGACGGTGGGTTTCGTCTTCCAGTTCCACCACCTGCTGCGCGAGTTCAGCGCGCTCGAGAACGTGATGATGCCGCTGCTGATCGGCGGCGCAGACGAGGACGACGCGCGCGCGCGGGCGTCCAGGCTGCTGGACCGGGTCGGGCTGTCGAGCCGGGCGCAGCACCGACCGGCGGCGCTGTCGGGCGGCGAGCAGCAGCGCACCGCGGTGGCCCGCGCCCTGGCAACGGACCCGGCGGTCTTCCTCGCGGACGAACCGTCAGGTAATCTGGACCATGGGACGGCGGAGGTGTTGCACGATCTGCTGACCGCCCTGGCCCGGGACCTGGAGATCGGCATGGTGATCGTGACGCACAATCGCTCGCTGGCAGCCCGCGCCGACCGGGTGCTGCTGCTGGAGAATGGGCGGCTGACGGACGCGGGCGCGCGTCACGAGGTCGGCTGATGCTCTGCGACCAGTGCAAGGAGCGCGATGCGGTGGTGCACCTGACGCAGATCGTGGAGAATGCGGTGACGCAACTCCACCTGTGCGAGCAGTGCGCGGCGGAGCGTGGCGTCGAGACCACGATCGCGACCCCGAAACATCCACTGGGCGATTTCCTCAAGGCGGTGCAGCAGCAGGCGATGGTGCCGTCGGCCGAGGCGACGCGCTGCGCGGCCTGCGGCATGTCGCTCAAGGACTTCCGGGCGACCGGTCGGCTGGGCTGTGCGCGCTGCTACGGCACGTTCCAGGTGAGCCTGCGCGAACTGTTGCGCCGGGTGCACGGGAGTGCGACGCACGCCGGGCGCAGCTACAATGGCCCGCAACCGGCCCCATGGCAGCGGGCCAACTCGGTGCGCGAGCTTCACGATCGGCTCAAGCGGGCCATCGACACGGAGGCCTTCGAAGAGGCCGCCACGATTCGCGACGAATTGCGGGGGATGGAATGAGCCTCGATCTGGCGCTGTTGCCCGACGGCGGGGTGGGCTGGCTCGACGGTTCGGGCGAGACGCCCGATATCGTGTTGTCGACGCGCGTGCGATTGGCGCGAAACGTCGAAGGGTTCGCGTTCACCACGCGTGCGCGCGACGGCGAGCGGTTGCGCGTGCTGGCACAGGTGCGCGAGGCCGCGACGCTCATCCCGTCGCTGCATGACGCGGTGACGGTGCGGGTCGACGAGCTGGCCGACATCGACCGGCTGTTGCTGCACGAGCGTCACCTGGTGAGCAAGGAGTTGGCGGGCCTCGACGCGCAGCATCCGCTCCGGGCCGGTGCCGCGGTGCTGGTCGGGCGCGACGTGAGCGTGATGGTGAACGAGGAGGACCACATCCGGCTGCAGGCGTTGGTGGCGGGCTTCGCTCCCGAGCGGGCCTGGGAGGCGGCGCTGGCGCTGGACCGGGAGCTGGGCACGCGCGTCCCGTTCTCGTTCGACAGCGAGTTCGGCTTCCTGACGGCGTGCCCGACGAACACGGGAACCGGCATGCGGGCGTCGGTGCTCATTCACCTGCCGGGGCTCGTCCTCACCAAGGAGATTTCCAAGGTGCTGGCCGGGTTGCAGCAGATGGGGCTCACGTATCGCGGTCTGTACGGCGAAGGGAGTGAAGTGGTGGGGAACTTCTTCCAGATTTCCAACCAGACGACGCTCGGGCGCAGCGAGGACGAACTGCTCGACCACCTGACGCGGGTGGTGCGCCATGTGGTGGAGCGGGAGGCGGAGGCGCGGCGCGTGTTGCTGCGTGACGCTGGCTATATTATCGAGGACAAGGTGTGGCGCGCGTTCGCCACATTGCGGCATGCACGGATGCTGTCGTTCGACGAGGCCATGAACCTGCTGTCCGGTGTCCGGCTCGCGGTCGGGCTGAAACTGATCACCGGTCTCAGTGTATACACGCTCAACAAGCTCCTGATCTTCAGCCAACCGGCGCATCTCGAACGTCTCGAGGGTCGGACGCTGAGCGAGAGTGAAGGACTCCTGGCACGGGCGCGATACGTGCGGCAAATGCTGGCCGCCGAGGCGCCGCTGGCCGGGTAGACGCAGGGCTCACCGATCGAGGGCCAAGCATGAACGGGTACAACTTCACCGAACGGGTTCGCAAGGTTCTCGCCATGGCGCGCGAGGAAGCGGCCCGCCTCCACCACGAGTACGTGGGCACGGAGCACATCCTGCTCGGCCTCATCCGAGAGGGCGAGGGGGTCGCAGCCGCCGTGCTGCAGAACCTCAACGTCGACCTCGACGAGATCACGCAGAAGATCGAGGAGACGGTCAAGAAGGGGAAAGCGGCACAGACGACCGGGCCGGATCTGCCCTACACGTCGCGCGCCAAGAAGGTGCTGGAACTCGCGATGGCCGAGGCCCGCGAGCTGACGCACAGCTACGTGGGCACCGAGCATCTGCTGCTCGGGTTGCTGCGCGAGGAGAAGGGGATCGCCGCGCAGGTGCTGACCGATGCACAGGTCTCGCTCGAGCAGGCGCGCACCGAGACGTTGCGCCGGCGGGGCCACGACGGGCCGCCGGCGCCGCAGGGCAAGGCGCCGGGGGGCCCGCCGCCCCCCCCCACCGCGCCCGCGC
>JANMLN010000094.1:0-22437 GCA_031372565.1 Gemmatimonadota bacterium
CCCTCGATGCGGTGGGTGCGGCCGACGTGCTCCTGCATGCGGCCCTTCGGCGGCAGGCGGCCGACGGGCTGGTGGACCTCGACGCCGTGGACGCACTCGACGCTGTTGACGAGGGCGGGTTTGCCCTGCTCAACGCGGCGAACGCATGGGCCACCGTGGCGTGGCTCCGGGCTGCGGCCTCCAACCTTGCCGCCGCCGCTCACCCGCAGGTCGTGGTGCTGGTCCCGTGGCTGGCGTCAACGAGCGTCAAGATGCGGGGAGGCGACTACGCGTACTGTGCCTCGCTCGCGGCGCGCCTGATGGTGACCCGCGCGCTGGCGCATGACCTGTCCGTCACCGGCATTGCCGTGAGCGCCTGCAATCCAGGGCCCTACAAGATCGCGATGGAGGGCCCGGCCTTCCAGCACACGGTCACCGAGGCGGCCGAGGGGGTGGTGCAGCGCCTTGCCGAGGTGTCGCTCGCGCGCGGGTTCGAGTGGCGGGACTGGAACGGCGCGATGCGCGGCTGAGCGCGCCAGGAGCTCCAGCGGGTCGCCGGTCGCGGTGCCGGCCGTGGGCCCCTCGGCCTTGTCGGACCGGTACGTCACTGCGTTGGTGGCTCGGTCGTAGGTGAGCCGCCCCAGCGGTCCCATCTGGCGAACTCACCCTCCACCTGATGGTCGTGGGGCAGGGCGACGCGCTGGTGTTGCGCACGCCGCAGGGACACTGGGTGGTGATGGACGCGGGGCGCGAGTGGTCCGGCGGCGATGCTGGCGCGCGCACCGTGGTCTCGTATCTCAAGCGGCGCGGTGCCGAGCGGCTGTCGTTGTTCGTGCTCTCACGCGCGCATGCCGATCACGTGGGGGGCGGAGCATCGGTGCTGCGGGCGTTCGGTGCCGACGAGCTGTGGGACGGCGCGTGGGACGACGGAACCCCCGGCGACCGGCGCCTTCTGGAGACGTCGTGCCGGATGGGTATCGCGTGGCGTCGGGTGCAGCCCGGCGACACGCGCCGCATTGCTGGGGTGGAGTTCACCGTGCTCGCGCCTGACTCCGCGTGGGTGACCGCGCAGCAGGACTCCAACGAGGCGGGCGTCGAGCTGCGGGTGTAATACGGCGACGTCACGATGCTGCTGACCGGCGACGCCGAAGGGGGCGAGGAGGCGTGGGTGCGCGCCCACGCGGACACGCTGCTCCGCGCCGATGTGCTCAATGTGGGGCACCACGGATCCCGCACGAGCACGACACCCGCGCTCCTCGATGCGGTGCGACCGCGTCTGGCGGTGATTTCCGTGGGGCGTGTGAACACGTACGGACATCCCAGTCCGATCACGATCGGCGCGCTGGCAAGCAGCGGCGCGCAGGTGCTGCGTACCGACCGCTCGGGCACGCTGGTGCACCGACGGGCGCATGCTCTCGGCCGAGTCCGGCGCCGTGCGCTGGCAGGTGCCGACGCGGCGCGCCGAGCCGGCGCACTGTGCGGGTTCGGCGTGCTCAGAACCGGATGCTGAGCACCGGGTGCATGCCCGGCGAGCGCATGGCCGCGGCGAGCAACCCTGAGGGCTCGAACGAGACGTGCTCCGCGAAGGCATCGCGCTCGGGCGCACGGGCGCGTGAGGTACGGCCGCGGGCTTCGGGAATGTTCAACAGGTTGTGCGTGAGCAGGGCGCCGAGCCCGGCGCCGATCGTGTAGCTCACGAACGCCCTCGTGGCGTCGCTTCCCGCATTCGACAGCTGCGCGGCAGCTGTCGCGGCCAGACCCGTGCCGAGTGCGAGTAGCCGGGCTTGCGATACCGTATAGTCATACCGTCGCGCAACCAGTCGATCGCCCACGATCACCCCCGCCAGGTACCCGGCGGTCACGAGCGCCGCCGTTCCGCGGTCGCTCGAGCTGGATGCCGCCGAGATGCTCCCGCCGGCCGCGGCCCCGATGCCCTGCACCACGCGCGCCGCCAGCAGGTCGCCAGGGGTGAGCACGTACGACACGCGGCGCGGATACTCGAGCCCCAGCGGCACGCCAATCACCAGCGCGCCCGCGATCACGTATCGCGGCCAGTCGCCATCGGGGGCGGCCGTGAGCGTCAGCCCGGTGGTGGTCAACGCGAGCGTCGTCGAGCCCCATGTGGCCGCTTCCGCCTCGGCCGAGGTCAGGCCGCGTCCGTAGTTGAAGCCCACGATTGCACCCGCCACCGACGCTGCCAGCGCCGTGAACGCGAGGGCCTTTTCCGACCTGTCACCGTAGGGCCCCACGAGCAGTCCCACGGCGGTTCCGCGATGTGCAAGGTCGTTGGCGAGTTGCGCCATGGGGGCACTCACGAACGACGAGTTCGCCACCCCCGTGCTGATGAGGAAGGCGGCGAGCCCGGTGACCACCGAGGCGCCGGCCTCGCGCGTGATGACGCCCAAAGGGATGCCGTAGTTGAAGAATCCCCGTAGGCTCTGCCCCGTAATGAACGCGCCGCGAGCAGATTCTTCGGCAACGGCCGAGGTGCCAACGTCTTGCGCTGGCATGCCCTGTTCGGCGGCCGCGGCCGAGACCCGAGCGCCGAGTGCCGCGCGCTCAGACGGTGTGAGCGCATAGCGCTCCACCCCCTCGCCGCGCTTGACGACCAACACCCACGCGTCACCGGTTCGGAAGAGGCGCGCCTCGTCGAAGTCGCCGCGCACCGGCCACTCCGGAGGCCCCAGCTGCAGGCGGCCAACGAGTCCCGGCGTGAGGACGCGTAAGCGGCCGGCCGAGTCGAATGCCACCGGCGTCTCGATGACCTGCGAGCGCAGCGGCGCGGCGGCGATGCACAGCAACGCCAACAGCGTGGCAGACAGTCGGCGCATGGGTGTTCTCGCTGGAGACGCGACGGCAGTCGCACGGGCACGATGGCGGCAGGCTACACCCGCTCACGACCGGGCCGCAAGGGCGGCCCCCAACTGTCGCATTCGGGCATGTGGGATCGACTTCTGGGCAAACCGACCAGGCCACCGACAGAGCTTCTCGCGCGCTATGCGGAGACAGCGCGATAGAGGGCGCGATGGCTTCCCCGCAATCAGGGCGCTGATCGCGGGTCCGGGTCTGGGGAGTGGTGCCTCCGTGGACAGATGATCTGACCCTCACCGACCGCGCCGCGTGTCACCGTTCCTTTGCGCGACGGGCTGCTTCGACGCAACGACTCTGTGGCGCGGGCATCAATCAGCCGGCACCGTAGCTGAGCCGAATGGCGCGGCTGAGCGCTCGCGCCAACGGATCGACCCGCGTGCCGGCCACGGAGAGGCGCCCTTCCGTCAGGCGGCCATCAATCGCGAGCAGGGTGTAGCCATGCACCATCGCCCAGTGCGCCACCGCGCGCTCACGAATCGCGCGGTGGGGGAGCAGCCCGTCGTCCGCCGCGCGGGTCACCGCCTCGATGGCCGGTGCCTCGGCCGCGTCGGCTGCGGCCCGCAACAGCGGATAGCCCGCGGACCGGGCGAACTCGGGCGCGAACGCCAAACGCAGCCTCGCCGGATCGTCCATGCCGAAGCGCAGGTAGGCCACCCCCAACCGGCACAGTCCGTCGACGGTCGACGTGGCCCTGGACAGCGCCAGGCGCTGTGAGCGGGCGAGGGCGAGCAGCGCCTCGGTGCTGAGCTCGGCCAGGAGCGCCTCGCGGTCGACGAAGTGCTTGTAGATGGCGGCGTGCGACACGCCGGTGGCGCGCGCCAGCGCCCGGAGGCTGACGCCGTCGGTGCCCGCCGTTGACACCATGCGCCGCGCCGCATCGAGCACGGCGTCGCGGAGGTGGCCGTGGTGGTAGGTCCGCTTCGCTGCCATGCGGCGCAATGTAACCTGCGGCAACATGCGCGCGAGCCGGATGCCCCGGACGCGGAGGGCGCAGCCGGTGGCTCCCGCATCCGCGTCGGCTTCCCGAACTCTTCGTCAGGAGTTACCATTGGTAACATAACGCGGGCAACCCGACCGCCCCTGCCCTGCCGTCCTCCCGCACCCTGCGCTCCATGTCGCCCCAGTCAGCTCGTTGCCCCCTCGTCGTGCGACCACGACACCGGTATCACCGCACCGCGCCGGCATGGACGACCGCCATGCTCCTGCTGCTCTGGGGGTGCCAGTCCGCGCCGGTGCCGGAGCGCACCGCAATCGGCGCGGCCCCGGGCGGGCTGGTCATGCGCGCGTGCATGCACCGCGACAGCATTCCCGCCGAGTGCGGCACGTTGACGGTGCGCGAACGGCCGGGCAACGACGCGTCACGACTGATCTCCATCCCGGTCATTCGCGTGCGCGCGTCGGGACCGGCACCGCGCGACCCGATCTTCTTCCTGAACGGCGGGCCTGGCGCCACCAACATGCGCCTGGCACCTCCCCGATGGTCGCGCGCCGATCATGACCTCGTCCTGGTGGGGTACCGGGGCGTTGACGGCAGCGAGCGGCTGGACTGCCCCGAGATGAGCGAGGCGCTCAATCAACCCACCGGCGACCTGCTGAAGAGCGAGGGGCTCGCGCTCCGGCGTGCCGCCCTTCGTGGCTGCGCCGAGCGCCTGCAGCGGGGCGGGATCGATCTGCGCGGCTTCACCATGGACGAGGTCGTCGAGGACATCGACGCCGTTCGCGCGGCCCTGGGCCATGAGCGCATCAACCTGTACAGCGTCAGCTACGGCACTCGGGTCGCGCAGCGCTATGCCGCCGCGTACCCGGGTCGCGTCGCCCGGTCCGTGCAGGTGGGGGTGAACCCGCCGGGGCGGTTCGTCTTCGAGGCGGGGCAGTTGGACACCATCCTCACGCAGGAGTTCAGTCGCCTGTGTGCGCTCGACGCGTGGTGTCACGCGCAGACGCCCGACTTGGCCGCCACCATCCAGCGGGTGGCGCACAACATGCCCACGCGCTGGGGGCCGTTCTCCATTGACCGTGGAGTGGTTCTCGTCGCGGCCTTCGGCATGCTGTACGATCGCGGGACGGCGGCCATGGCGCTCGATGCGTTCCTCGATGCCGATCACGGCGACGCGAGCGGGCTCGCGGTCCTCTCGCGCCTCGCGCGCTCGTCCATCAGCTCGGGGCAGGTGTTTGGCGACCTGTTCGCGAAGGGGAGCACCGACCATGACGCGTCGCGCGACTACGCCGCCGCGTTCGATCCACCAGGGACGATCATGGGAGCGCCTGCGGCCGCGCTGCTGTGGGGGCCGGTCGGCGACGCTGCGGGATGGCCCATCCATCGCGTCGCCGGGCCGGCCCGCGACGCGGCACCGTCGTCGGTGGAGACGCTGCTGATCGGCGGCAACCTCGATGTCTCGACACCGGTGGTGAATGCGACGCGCGAGCTCTTGCCCCGACTCTCGCGCGGGCACCAGGTGATCTTCCGCGACGCGGGGCACGCGAACCTGATGGAGTTCCAAGGCGCGGCCTACGGCGCCTTGGTCGGGGGGTTCTTTGCGACCGGCGCGGTCGATACGACCGGCTTTCGCTATGAGCCGATGACGTTCCGGCCGAAGTTGAAGCTGTCGCGCGTGGCGAAGTTGTCGATGCTGGGGGGAGGGTTGCTGTTGGGTGGGGCGGTGTATGGTGGAGCCAGGCTCCTGCGTCGGTGAGGAGGGGTGACGCCAACCGCGGCCGAGTTCGATGCGCTGGAGGCGGGTCGCGATGTTGATCACGTCGGCCGCGTCGGGAAGGGAGCGTGGCACGACCCTTCGTGCCGTGCCATTATTTGCTATGGCCTTCGCGACCTTCCGCCGAGTTACCGCGACCCTCGCTGTCGTCGGCAGCCTGTACGCGTGCGACTCTCCCACGAGGGTCTGCAGCCTCATCGGTTGCAGTAGCGGTCTTACTGTACAGCTCACGAGGTTACCCGTCGGCGCGTTTTCCGTCGAGATCCTGCCTGATCCCCCGCTCGGGAATCCGCCGAGCTATCGCGTCGACTGCGGGGGGACTGCGCCAGCGTGTCTCTCGCAGGTCTTCTTCCCGGATCTCATCATCGAGCGCGCGCGCGTGCGCGTCACCACCACGCTCGGGACCGTAACGCACGATGTCGGACCGGTCGCATATCAAACCTACTATCCGAATGGCCGGCAATGCGGCCCCGCGTGTCGGAGCGCAACGGTCACCGTTGGCATCCCCGAATGAACAGCCGGGGCGATTGGTAACACGTCAAACCGGGGACATGGGTAACACCTGGTGAAGGTGCCCGGTCAATTCCGGATGATGTCATCCCGCTCGTAGAGCTTCGCCAGCAGCACGTCGCCGGCAGCGGATCGCGGCCCTGCCGCCGCGGTAGTGCCCCGCGCATCACCTTCGCCACGACAGGACGGCGCACCGCCTCCGCTGGGGCAGCGGGCTTTCGAGAAGCTCGCCTGCACCTGAACGCGCGCCGTTGCGGTGGAGCCTCCAGCGCTGCATCGGAGGAGTACTCCCCGATGTCCCGCGGCCTCTGTCGACCGCCTCACCTTGCGTTGCGTCGGTCACACGCGGCGAAAATCCGCGTGGCGAGCGCGGGGCGTTCGCTGTAGCATCAACGGCACGTGCGAATGCCCTGCTCACCGCCGTGCGGGCGTTCGCCGCAGAACGCAATCGTTGGGCCCCGGACGTTGCCACGCGGCGTTGGAGCTTGCACTCGTGGCAGTCGGTTCGTTCCGCATCCTCGCCGAACGTCCGGTTTCGAGTGACCGTTTCTCCATTCCCGCTGTGCACGTCGATTGCCGAGAGGACCTAATGAAGCAGAAGTACACGTTGGAGTTCGTCTTTCTGCTGGCGGTCATTGCGGTGAGCCTGATCGGCTTCTCGAGCCTCTTGGTCGGCCACAAGACGGAACTCACTCCATACCATCTACTGCACATCAGCACCAGCCTCGCGTGGTTGCTGCTGCTATTGATCCAACTCGTCTTGATCAGGCAGAACGGCTTCCGACGCCATCGGGCCATCGGAAAGGCCATCTTCGTCGCCGGACCATTGCTCGTGGCGAGCCTGATGCTCCTGTCCGTGCACTCGGCGGCGAAGGAAGCCGCCGCGGGGCTGGCGGATGACCTCTTGGTCCAGAACGCAGTGACCACATTGGAAGTGGCGCTGCTCATCTTTCTGGCATTCATGTTGAGGCGAAACCGGGACCTGCACGCGTCGTTCCTCATGAGTACGGCGCTTGTGTTCATGGGGATCGCACTCTTCTTCACCTTCATCAGCTACGTCCCACGGTTCAAGATCGAGGGGCCCGAGACGTTCTCGCGCTTTGCCGAAGCCGGCCAGACGATTTCGATGATCCTCCTTCTCATTGGCCTGCTCTTCTTCCTCAAGAACTGGCGAACAGGGTGGCCGTGGATCATTGCCGCCGCGCTCTTCACCCTGAACGGGTTCTTGCAGCAATACCTCGACAGCTCAGGCCGAACAAAGTCCCTCACTCTGCTCGTCGCGTCTCCCGGCAGAGCGCCTGCCTTCGGCGCGAGCTTGGTGATTTTCGGGGCCTTGCTGTGGGTGGCGTGGAGCTTCGCTCCAGGCGAACGGGCGAAGCAGGTTGCGGCCAAGGAAGGCATACGCGCATGAACCCTCAGCGGTCCGAGTTAGCTGCGGTCCGAACTCTGATCGTCTCCCTGTGGTTTCGTTCGATCACCGATGCGTGGTATCTCTCGTGAGAACACCGACTGTCGCCAACCTGTCGCTGAGCGCAGCCGTCGCCAGCGCCCTCCTCCAGGCCGGCGCCCAGCTCTTCGCCATCGTCGTCATCGTGAGCACGGTGACGGCGGCGCCACCCCGGTCACTGGCGATGTACGCTGGCGACTACGGGTACAACAGCGGCCCGTTCTGGGAGATGATGCCGACGGTGACGCTCGGCTTCCTCCTCGCCGCGTTAGCGGGCAACTGGCGGACGCCGAGGCGTCGTCTTCTTCTGGTCGCCCTTGCCCTGTTCATCGCCGCCGGCAGCTTCACCGTATTCGTCATGGTCCCGGTCCAAGAGGCAGTCGTCGGGGTCGGATACAGCGATACCGTTGACGAGGCATTGCGGATGAAGGCGGCGCGCTGGCTCTTGCTCGAATGGGCGGCCTGGGCGCTGACGCTCAGCACCGGCGTTGTCCTTGCAGCTTCCCTGGCCGTCCGCTCACGCGAAGCCACCAGCGACGTAGCCTGACGTGTCGTTCGGCTGCATCTCCCACTGGCACTACACCCCAACCAGGAGGAGTGAACCACGAGGACCTCCTGAACGGCTCGATCGTCATGCCGAATGGCATCTTCGTGACCGGCCTGGTCGTTGTGTTACTCGTGCTGCTCTGGGCCTTCAGTCTGGCGCGGGATCGCCACCCGTTGCGGTGCGCTTCCGCATCGACTCAGACCAGGTCGACCGCACGGTCTTCACCAACGGGACGATCATCAACTTCCCGCACGCCGACATGCTCGCGCAGATGGGCGATCCGGACGCCGCGCTCGGCTTCGTTGTCCCAGATCCCGACGCGTTGAAGAGCGCGGCCCTGGTGTTCCGGAAGCACGTGCTGACGATGAGGAAGTCGGCACCGCGGTGGACGCCACGCGAACGGCCCGTCGCGGCGCCTGCAGACCCGTCAGCAGCGCGGTGATCGCGACGCGAAGACCGCGAGCGTGGCGAGTCTACCATCCCGACGAAGCCTGCTGCTGTCGACGCAGAGGATGCCGCGATGCCGGTGCAGCCCGTTCCTGGCGCGGTCGTGCGCGAGGATCAGGTCAGGTAGAACGCAGCACCGTCTCGCGGAATGACCGGCGGTACGCGAGCGGACTGGTGTGCAGCTCCCGCCGGAAGTGCACGCGCATGCTGACTGCCGAGCCAAAGCCGCACGCGTCGGCGATGCGCTCGACACTGAGGTCCGTGGTCTCGAGTCGTGCACGCGCCGCGTTCAGTCGTTGCTCGAGCATCCACTTCAATGGCGTGGTTCCTGTTTCAAGGCGGAAGTGACGGGCAAAGCTTCGCGCGCTCATGTTGGCCTGCTGCGCCATCTGGGCAATGGTGAGCGGACGGGCGATGCGCTCGCGCATCCATGCGCGCGTGGCATCGAGCTGCAGGGCGGGGCCGTCCGGCACCACCAGCTGGACGAACTGCGCCTGTCCGCCACTGCGATGTGGAGCAACCACCATGCGCCGTGCCACGGCATTCGACACGGCCGCGCCGTAGTCCCTGCGCACGATGTGCAGGCAGAGATCGATGCCCGACGCAATGCCGGCTGAGGTGAGCACGTCTCCCTCGTCGACGTACAGCACATCCGGATCACACTCGACCTGTGGATATCGGCGCCGGAACTCCGGCACGTCGAGCCAGTGCGTTGTCGCGCGCCTGCCATTCAGCAGCCCGGCCTCCGCCAGCACGAATGCACCCGTGCAGATCGAGACGATACGTGCGCCGCGCCGGTGCGCTGCCCGGAGTGCGCGCAGCGCGGCAGGCGCAAACGGCCGGTCGAGATCATCGATGCCCGGCACAACGATCGTCTGCGCGCGCCGCAGCGCGCCGAGCCCGTGTTCGACGACGATGCCGAAGCCGGTACAGCTGGTCACGATTCCAGGCTCCGGTGTGCAGAGCGTGACGCGGTAGCGTTGCGCGCCAAGATCCGGACGGGGATAGCCGAACACCTGCGTCGGCACACCGAGATCGAACGGCACGACCGATGGCATGACCAGGATGGCGACTCGGTGCGGTTGAACGGACATGGCCGAAACATGTCGAATAGTGGCAGTCCTGCCAATGGTGTTCGCCCACGCACGGCGCAATGTTCGAGGCAGCCTTCCTCACCCTGCATACCGGACGGACCCATGCGCCTCGCGCACCAGCTCGTCGCCGGCCTTGGCCTCGCGCTTCCGCTCGCTCTCGATGGTCAGCCGTCGCCGCGCGCCTCGTCACCTGCGTCGGCGGCCACCGACGCCATGGTTGTGACGACCGACTGGCTCGCCTCCCACCTGAGCGACCCGAACGTGGTCGTCGTCGAGGTGGTGCACGAGCAGGGCAAGCGTGGCCCGCATGTCGCGGGATCGCGCGCGCTGTTCTACGGGCACATGACCGTCTCCCGCGACGGACTGAGTACCGAACTGCCCGCACCGGATTCGCTGCGTGCGCTCTTCGAGGGCCTTGGCATCTCGAATGCGTCGCGCGTGGTGGTGTATGCCAGCGAGGCGCCGATGGCGACGCGCATGCTGATGACGCTCGACTACCTCGGCCACCAGCGGATCTCGTACCTCGATGGCGGCTTGCCGAAGTGGATGGCCGAGAAGCGTGCACTCTCGGAGGATGAGCCGACCGTGGCACGCGGCTCGTTCACCGTCACGCTGCGCCCCGACATGATCGCGAACGCCGACTGGATCACCGCGCGGCTCGGCAAGCCCGGCACGGCGTTCATCGACACGCGCACCACCGGTGAGTACAACGGCACCGGCAATCGGAGCGGCATGCCCAGCGCGGGGCATCTTCAGGGCGCGCGACAGTTGGAGTGGGAGGCGCTGTTCGATCTCGACGGCGGCAACGGCCTGCGGCTCAAGGATCGCGCGACGCTGCGCCAGCTATTCGCCGACCGGAGTCATGCCGGCGATACGGTCGTGACGTACTGCTGGATCGGATATCGTGCCAGCGCCACCTGGTTCGCCGCGCGGCTGCTCGGCTACGAGACGAAGTTCTATGACGGGTCGTACCAGGACTGGCGGCTGCGGAAGTTGCCGACGACGGCGGGCGCGCAGCCATAGCCGGGAGGGATCAGCTGCGCACGCCCCACCGCAGGACGACGCACCAACCGCGCGGTGTTGGCGCGATCGTCGCAGCCAATAGGCGGGCTTGATTCTCGCAGGGAGCGGCGGTGGCGACGGCCGACGGGCAGGTGCATCCAGATAGACCAACCATGCGAATATTCGCGAGTCGAACGCCACGCCCACTCCCCAGCCACCACCGCATGTTCCGTCCGTTCTGCCTCCTCGCCGCGATCGTTGGAGCGAGTGTGCCGCTCGCCGCGCAATCCCGTCCGGCGCCGCCGACGACGAACCTCGCTCGTCTCGCCGGGGAATGGATTTTCGAGATGGAAGGGGACGGACAACCGCAGCGCGTCACGCTGACAGCGAGCGGCGACTCGTTGCGCGGGCAGGTGTATGGGCAGAACTTCGCCGCGTCGTTCACCGGCACGCGCCTCGCGTTTGCGGTCGGCGACTTTCGCTGGCGGGCCACGGTGCGCGGGGACTCGCTCGTCGGCTTCCTCGGCATTGCGCCGGATAGTTCGCGCTGGTTCGGCGTGCGAGATACGCGTCCCCCGGTTCCGCGCAGTGTGCGACTCGAGCCCACGACATGGTGGCGCGGCGTCAGTGCCACCGCCACGCCGGCGCTACGCATCGCGGCCGGTGACACCGTGCGCACGACCACCGTGGACGCCGGCGGGTGGGGGCGCGGCGCGTACGGGGACCGAGCGAACAAGCTGACGATGGGCGGCAACCCGTTGACCGGGCCGATCTACGTGGAAGGCGCGCTCCCCGGCGACGTGCTGATCGTCAAGCTCCATCGCGTGCGACTCAATCGCGGCTGGGCCTTCAGCGGCACCTGGCTGATGGATAACGCCATCGACGTGTCATATGCCACCGAGCGCAAGGGCACGCCACCAGGTGCGCCGCAGAACAACCAGTGGCTGCTCGACACGCTCACCGGAACGGCACGCCTCGCCGCGCCACCCACCGCGCTCGCCAACTTTGCCGTGCCGCTCACTCCGTTCCTCGGCGTCATCGCGGCGGCGCCCGGCACGGAGTTCACGCCGAGTGCTCGCGAGTCGGGGGCGTACGGGGGCAACATGGAGAACCGCTTCATCCGCGAGGGGGCGACGGTCATGCTGCCGGTGCGGACGCGCGGCGCGTTGCTCTACCTTGGCGATGGCCACGCCGCACAGGGCGACGGCGAACTCACCGGGGACGCGATGGAGACCAGTCTCGACGTCACCTTCAGCGTGGAGATCAAGCGCTGGGGCTTCAATGACATCGTGCGGGTGGAAGACGCCGAGCAGATCATGAGTGTCGGCGTGGGCGGCTCGCTCGACGAAGCGATGCGACGCGCGACCAGCGACATGGCGCGCTGGCTCGAGCGCGAGTACAAGCTCACGAGCACCGAGGCGGCTCTCGTGATGGGCTTCGGGCTCCGCTTCGATATCCCAGATGTAGTGCCACCGGGCTTCGGCGTCACGGCGCGGCTGCCGAAGTCGGCGTTGTCTCAACTCTCGCGGCGGTAGACCATCGGGGCGACGCGCGGTCAGCTCTCCTCGTAGGCGCATGATCGGCCGCATGACGGGAGGTGGTGCTGACGGTCGCGGTATGGAAGCGGCAGCTGCGCCGACGCATTTCGTGGAGTGCCCGCAGCACAACTTGACGTTTGAACGCATCACGTCTTACCCTCAAGCGCACGACGTCCGTCGACCTTCTGGACCGCCCGGTATGGACATCACCACGCCCCTCGACCTTCCCGATCGCCCGACGTGGCGCGCCTGGTTGCGGGCGCATCATTCGGAGGCGTCTGGCGTTTGGGTGCTGCTCGGCCCGTTGCACGCGCCGGACCGGCTGTCCTACCTCGAGGCTGTCGAAGAGGCCTTGTGCTTCGGCTGGATCGACAGTCTCGCCAAACGCCATGCGCCGGGCGTGTTGGCGCAGCGATTCAGTCCCCGACGCGCTCGCAGCCGATGGACGGAACTGAACAAGGCGCGGGCGCGCCGCCTGATGGCGCTGGGACAGATGACGGACGCGGGGCGCGCGACGCTGCCGGACCTCGCGCCGCGCACGGACGTGGCGCCGGACATTGAGGCGGCGCTCCGGGCCACCGGCGCCGCGTGGACGCACTGGCAGGCGATGCCGACCCTGTATCGCGCCGTGCGGCTGAGCTACGTGGAGGAAGTTCGCCGTCAGCCGGTAGAGTTTGGGCGGCGCCTCGCGAACCTGGTCCGCAACACCGCGCGGAATGTGCAGTTTGGCAACTGGAACGATGGGGGTCGCCTTGCCGAGCCCGAACCGTAACGTCCCAGCTGCGGCAGCAGCGGCACGCGGCGATTTGCGCGCCCGTTGCCGTCCACCTATGCGTTGCTGCTGACAGGGCTTTCGAAGATTGCGGCCAATTGCTCGTTGCGCTCGGTGGCCGCGACTTGTTGAAGGGTCCTGCAGCAGAACGCGCAGTTCCATCGGCGCCATGTGCACCACGAAACCGTTTGCGACATTGCTCGTACGGACACCATACCCACTGTCGCAGCTGGAGGCTCGCCGTGCTTCGATCGGTTGCCGCGTACTTCTTCGCAGGCGCGCTCCTGCTTCTCAGCACGAGTGCCTTTCGTCAAGCGCTGAGTGAGTTCCGCCAAACGCAACCCGGCTCGCCGCTCTTCGGTGCGCTGCAGCTGGTGATCGGCACATCGGCGGTGGCAGCGGCCATTGGCCTGGTGAAGCGCGCGCGTTGGGCCGCGTGGTTCGTTGCCGTCTGGGGCGTTGCAACCGTCGCGCTGCTCGCCGTACAACCCCTGTTCGCGCCCATGGACGCAGACGCGCAGCGGTCGATCTGGTTGGGTGCGGCGGCGGTCGGCGTCGCGGCGGCAGGCGTGAGCTGGTTCGCGTGTCGCCTTGACCGGGGCGATGCCGCATCGCGTGCGTCGGCAGCGCGGGCAACCGCTCTACCAACGGCACCGGTGCCGCTGGCCGAAGCGCGGCGACCAGGGGAGGAAGCGCCCGGATGACCGGCGACCTTCGCCGCTCTCTCGTGGTTCCGGCGCGCAACGAAGCCGCGCTGCTCCCTCGCTTGCTCGCCTCGGTAGAAGTGGCCCGCTCCCGCGGTACGCTCCACCCCGGTCGTGCGTCTCCCGCGCGGATTGTTCAACCTGAAGCACGACGGGGCGCGGCTCTCGCCGCGCCCCGCCATGTCTACGCGAACTGCTGACCTACTTGACTGGCATCTCGATCACGAAGACGTCCGTCCGCGGGCTGCCGTTCATGTTCGAGGTGAACATCACGAGCTTGCCATCGGTCCCGATACAGGTGCGCGGCTGCGAGTAGTAGTTGAAGTTCTGGTCCGTGGAGGTCGGCCTCACCGAGTAGTGGTGCGCCACAAGCTTGAAGTTGAGGCCGTCGAGGGTGAGCATGGCGAGCCCTTCTTTCACCCCGTCCGACCCGTACGCCACAAATCCGAAGTCGTAGCTCTCGCGGAGCACCCACTGCTTCTTGAGGTTCCCCCCGAGTTCAGCGTCACTCATGACCCACAGGCCCGAGCTGTGGGCGTCTGGGTAGTATCCGCCGAGGTTTCCGTAAGAGACGTGCGCGCGGGCAGGGCTCGGGTCCACCGCCCACTGCGGCGTCGTTTTCCCCGTATTCACGTCTGAAATGACGAAATAGCCGCGCAAAATGCCCGCGTGCCCGAACGACGAGTTCCCGGGCGCGGGGAGGGTCACCGTCGTGTTTGTCGCGAGGTCCCAGAGCTGCGGCGCCGAGAGCGAGTTGTTGGCTAACACGTAGTTGCCGTTGCGCTCGAGATACGGCTCATCCAGACCAGCGAATGCCTTGGTGACCGAACTGTTCGTCGAGCGCGTGTAGACCGTGACTCCGCCGGACACGGTGCCCGAGAGGACGGCGAATCGCTCGTC
This sequence comes from Gemmatimonadota bacterium, assembly GCA_031372565.1. GTDB lineage: Bacteria > Gemmatimonadota > Gemmatimonadetes > Gemmatimonadales > Gemmatimonadaceae > JACPPC01. The sequence goes on from JANMLN010000094.1 coordinate 14,523, forward strand.
ATTCCTGTCATTCTGGAACCAGCTTGCCCCGCCGAGCGAAACGGGGAAGGGGGCGACGTCCGCGTAGGCATTGGTTGCGACGTCATACCTGCGCATCTGACCGGTTCCCGATACCAAGTAGACGATGCTCGGGGTCGGCGGGTCCTTGGAGAACGTGGCGCTGGAGGTGCCCCCGGGCGCGGAGCGATAGTTGGAGAAGCCAACGCCGCGCTTGAAGTCCACGAAGATCACGCCGCCCGCCATTCCGTCGATCCAGATCGTGTGCTTGCCACCGTACTCTCGCGAAATCTGTGACGGCCCCTCCGAATAGTTGTGGTGCATGTACGCGTTCGCGGCCGGCACGGTCGCGCTCGTCATCTTCCAGACCCGCAGCCCCGAGACCGGATCGAGGTACGAGGCGCCGGCGGGAAGCCGGGGCACATTGAGCGCGGCGTACGCCGCCACGTTCTTGTCCTGTCGCTTGGCGTCCGGGAGCGACAGGGGATCGGCCCGTGTGGCGCTGGGCGCGTACGCATTCACCATCACGGGCACATTGGCGCTCACGCCTCCGATCGAGGCCGTGACGCTCGCCATGCCGCTCTTGACCCCGTACACCACCCCCGTCGTGCTCACCGTCGCCACTTGCGCCGCATTGGTCGCGTAGAACGTCGGCAGGCCGGCCACCGGGCGGTTACCCGCGTCCAGCGCGACGGCGGCGAGCTGCTGGGTGCCGCCAACCATGACCGTCACGGACGCAGGGCTCACGGTCACCCGGGCGACCGGCGAGGGCCGGACCTTCACGATGACCATCGCGCTGCCGTCGAAGAGTGTCGTGAAGGTCAGCGTCGTGGTGCCCGCCCGGCCCGCGATCACGGCGCCCGTCGCGCTCACACGCGCGGCCAGCGTGTCCGCGCTGGTCCACGTGCCCGGCACGTTGCTTCCGACGCGCGAGGTGGCACCACTCATCATCGAGAGCGCCGTCGGCGAGAGGGTGATCGCCCAGCGCGCACGGACGCGCACATTGATGCTGTCCCGCGCGCTGCCACCGACGGCGCGGATCCACGTCCGACCCACCGAGAGGCAGGTCAGGGCGCCGGTGGCGGCGTTCACCTGCGCGGCCGCGGGATTGGACGAACTCCACGTCACGGGTCCTCCGCCCTGGCCACTGGTTTGCAGTTGGAGGGAACAACCCGTCGGAAGCTCCTCCGCCGCGAGCCGCACGATCAGTGGCGACGCCTGAACGGCCGCAGCCGCGGAGGGGTCGACGGCCATGGTCTGACTGTTCGGCGCGGCGAGTGGCGAACGCTCACAGGCGGCAATCGCAAGGGACAGACAGGCGAAACGAACGCTTACGGCGACGGGAAGACGCACCAGACAACTCCAGAAGGACGGGGGAACGGGCACGCTCCTTCAGGAGCGCACGGCACGTATCGCGACGTTCGCAGATCGCGAGACCGCGCGGTGGGACGACCAACGATGACATGGCGAAACGGGCGAGCTCGGATGATTCTACGCGGAGCACGGTCCTTGCTCCGTCGGGGAGCTCGCGATCACGGTCACGATCCGGGAAGCGTTCATCCCGGCGACCTGCCGCCGGAAGGTCGGGCAGGATGAGGATCGCGGGAAGCGATCTTCGATCGGGGGCGGCGGTTGAGTGCGACGATGATACTCCGAGTCCCCCCGTGGCGCGAGGGCAGACCGTGGGCGACCCCGCGCACCCCGCGAACACGCTGCACGGCCCCGTCAGCCGTGGCGGGGCGCGTCGAGATCTGCCGCTTGCCGGCGAGACGGCCCCGACTGTCAGCGGAAATGGCGTACCCCTCCTCGAGGCTGATCTGGGCGTAGGTCATGGCTTCCTTTCTCTTGGCGGAGGATTGAAGCCCAGCCTACCTCAGGTCACCCCACCCACTTCCGGGGGTGCGGCAGTTGTTGCACTCACTATGCGAATGCACGCGCCTGAACGGTGCTCGGTACCGACGGCCGCGCTAGTGATGGCGGACGCTCCGCTGCTGCATCATGCAAGCAGCCGCAGCACAACCCGGCGTCGGCCCGGCAATCCGCCGCGCGCTACGGACGCCGGCGCGACGCGCCGAGCTCCGTGAACCAGTTGTCCACGCGCACGAGCTGCGGCGGTCCGAGTGACCCGCCCGTCTCGCCGAACGTGCGCGCAAACAGGAAACGGCGGTCGTCGGGCGCGATGTCGTACACCCGGCGTGAAAGGGCATCCGCCTGGAAACCCTTCGTCGAGAACAGCGTGCGCTGCTCGGCCGCCTCGAACGCCACCCCAGGCCGTATGGTCACGGCGACCAAGTCCAGCTTCGCATCGCGATAGTACAACTCGCGCCCGCTGTGCGCCCACAGCGGCTCCTGGCCGCCGGTGCGCGACACCTGCCACTTGCCGGAATCCACGTTGGGGAATGGCCGCACGTACACTTCCGCTCGTCCGGATTCGTCCGAGACGTACGCCATCCAATGCCCATCCGGTGACAGGGTGACCTCGGCTTCCGACGCCTTCGCGTCGGCAACGAGTGGCGTGACGTCCTTCGCGCCACGCTGCCAGAGCATGATGTCGCGCGTTCCCGGAGCGCCGACGCGCACGATCATCCGGCTCGTATCGCGCGTGAAGGCGACCTCGGCAACGAGCCGGGGCAGGTCCAGCAGCAGCTCGTCAACGCCGGTGCCGTCGGCCCGGCGCGCATGCAGGTCCTGGTTTCCCTTCCCGCCCGGGGGAATGGATATGTACAGGATGGTGCGCCCGTCCGGGGCCTAGGTCGGCTTTTCGTTGTCGCCCACGAACGTCAGTCGTGTCAGCGGACCTTTGTCCACCTCCTTGATCCAGATGTCCGACGTCGCGCCGCTCTGGATGCTGACGGCGAGGCGACGTCCATCGGGCGACAGCGCCGGGGTGAAGTTGGTGGACCTGGCGAACGACCAGCCGCTGTCCACGGGCGTCGCCTTTCCGTCGCGCGCGACCCAGACCATCTCGGTGCGCACATTGCCTCCGATTGAGTTGCCAGGCTCATACAGCAGCACCCCGTCGGGGGACATGGCGAATTCGGCGCCGCTCGCGGTGGAGCGGACGCCTTCCAGCACCGGCACCGGGGCGGCGCTGAATGCCATCGTGCCCATGTCGAACGGGGCGGCGAAGACGCCGCCGTCGTTCCGGACGTACACGACCTGACCCAGCGGCGTGTACCAACCCTTGAGGATGTTGTCACCCAGCACCCGAACCGTGCCGGAGTTGAAATCCAGCGCCACGAGCTCCGCCTGGACGCAGCCACCCGAGCATGACGTCACGAGGAGCCCGCGCCCGCCGGGCAGCGCGGTGATGTTCACCGCACCGTGACCGGTCGAATCCGCCCGGATCCACCTGCGCGGGGTCCCGCCGTCCTGACTCACCGTGCGCACGTTGAAGCTCGCGTCCGCGTACGCCACGAGGCCGTTGTCCAGCCACGCGATGGCCGGAGGCCTCATGTTCACCGAGTCGGCAATCGTTGTCGGCGAACCGCCAAGCCGCGGCACCTTCTTGAGCTTGCCGTCGGCCACAAACGCGATCCATTCACCATCGGGTGAGAAGACCGGCTTGAGCGCGCCGGAGGTTCCGGTCAACGGTCTCGGCTCCAGTTGGTCGCGTTCCTTGCCCCACAACTGCCGTGTGCCACCGGTGGTGTCGATGAACACGATGCCACCGTCCCGCGCGATCGCCAAGCCAAAGGAGATGGTGTTCGCCGGCATCGCATGATTCCAGAGCGCCACGCGTTGCCGGGACACCGGCGCGGGCTTGGTGCGCATCCAGCCGTACGCGCCCACCGCGGCGGCCACCACGAACAGGGCCCAGGGAGCCACCCGCATCGCGCGCTGGCGCACGGTCACCGGTCGCGCACCCGCCACGGTTCCCTCCCGCGTCCCGGGTGACGCGAAGTCCGGTTTCGCCAATGCCTCGGCGAACTGGGCCGCGCTTGCAAATCGATCGGCCGGCAGCTTTTGCAGCGCGACGCGGACCGCGTCGGCGACGTTCGGCGGGATCGTCTTGCGCTGCACCGTGAGCGAGCGCGGTTCGTCCGTCAGCACCCGCGCGACGATCGCCTGCGCCGTGGCGCCCACAAACGGCGGCTCGGCTGTCAGCATCTCGTAGAGCACTGCACCCAGCGCGTAGATGTCCGCCTTGGGAGTGATCTCGCGCTCCCCCATCGCCTGCTCGGGCGACATGTAGTGCGGCGTGCCGAGCGACATGCCGGTCTCGGTCATGCGCGCGCCGCCGTCCACGCGCGAGGCGGCGAGGGCAATGCCGAAGTCCGCCACCATCGCGTGCCCGCCGTGCAGCAGGATGTTTTCCGGCTTGATGTCGCGGTGCACGACGCCGTGCTGGTGCGCGTACTCCAGCGCGTCGGCCACCTCGCGCGCGATGCGCACCGCGTCCTCGATCGGCAGCTGATGCTCGCGCGCAATCCGGTCGCGCAGCGTCTCGCCCTCGATGTACGGCATCACGTAGAACACCGTGCCGTCCGCCTCGCCCGAATCGAACAGCGAGAGGATGTGCGGGTGCTGCAGGTTTGCGGTCGTCTTGATCTCGGCCAGGAACCGCTCGGCGCCGAGGATCGCGCTCAGCTCGGGGCGCATCACCTTGAGCGCGACCTTGCGATCGTGACGCACGTCGTGCGCGAGGTACACCGTCGCCATGCCACCGGCGCCCAGCTCCCTCTCTATGGGATAGCGGCCGGCGAGGGCGGCGTTCAGCGGCGCGAAGAGATCGTTCATGCTGGCGGGTGTCGGGTCAGCGCCCGTGACAGTGCGCCGCACGTAAGAACGGAGGCAACCCCTCGTTCCGCAAGGCCCAGCGCACGCGCTCGGCGTCAAGGGAAAGCAGGCCGCCTCGGGCCGGTCCGTGTTGCACGCTCGCCGACACAGATCGGTGTGAAACTGCGCGCCCCGAAGCCACAGAAACCAGTGGACGTCGATCCCTTTCGCTCGCTGCCTTCCTCGCGGCGGCGGTGATCGCGCCCGTGCCATCCTGCACCACGATCCCTTCGGCCATGACGTCGAAGGTCGCGCGCACGCGCTCGGCCACCTCCCGCGCCTGACGCGCGTCGCCCACGGCTTGCAGCCGGGAGCGCCGCTTCTTGAGCAGGAGCACCAGCTACTGCGCCAGCAGCTCGAGCATGCGCAACGGCTCGTCCGTCAGCGAGCGCGGTTCGTGGTCGCTATTGGAAACGCAGGACGTCGTACAAGTCGCGCATCGGTCCCGATCCGTCGGAGTACAGCACTTTGCGACGATACAGGTCCACCTGAATGGAGACGTTGCGACTGTCGTCGCGCAGATACACCGACCAGTCGTCACGCGCGGTCTCGCGGAACTGGAAACGCACCTGGCCATCGGGCACGCTGCGCTCCACCCACGCGTTGGGGCGAATCTTCTCGAACACCGACGCGACGCTGCCCGATCCGATCGGTCCCACCTCGGCGCGCGTGGCGGTTCGGCCGGCCGGCACGTTCGGGCGCGCCGCGGGGGGCGTTGCCTGTGGTGCGGACGCCGGCGGGGCCGGCGCGGCGTTCGCACCGCCCACGAGTGTGCCGAACGGTGTGCGGTCGAGGTCCACACGTCGCCGCCAGTAGGTGCCATCGGCGAAGCGCACGAACTCGCCTTCTTCCAGACGGCCCCGTCCGGGCGACGCATTGCTGAAGAACAACTCCTGCCCGATCACGCGGAAGTTCACAGTGCGTTGCTTCGCGGGAGTACCCGGCGGGTCCGCCAGACTGATCTCGAGCAAGTCCGCACTGAGGTCCGAGCCTTGATTGGACGGACGCACGCGAACGTCCGCCTGCACAAAGCTCCCACTGCCGCTCGACATCCAGGCCCAGCGGCCCATCAGGCTGTTCGGGTCCACCGCCGCCGGAGGCGCGACCACGGGAGCGGGGGGCGCGACGGCGCCGGTCGGTCCATCGGCCGCGGGGGCGCGCAGCGGGTTCGAGCCCGTCACCACGCCGTCCCCTTCCTGCAACCACGACGATCCGTTGCTCCAGTCCACGCGGAGGCCGCGCGTGGTGCTCGAGACCGTGCCCGACTGGTTCCACGCGTCCACCGTGATCCGGTTGCCGACCCACCGCCCCGAGGCCTTGGCGCCGGTTGAGCTTTCCATCGTGACGTACGTGTCGGTGCGCCGCATCCCCCACGTGATCGCGGCACGCCGCCCCTGGCTGTCGAAGGCGCCGAAGTAGCGGACGTAGTCCGGACTGTCGCCGGCCCGCATCGCCGCATCGGGCGTGCGCGAGGGCGTCTGAACGGGAGCCGCGGGCGCCGGCGACGCAGGCAGCGTGGCAGCGGGCGACGGCGCTGGGGCGCCCGGCTTTGTCCAGAAGCTGCGATTCGACCAGTCGATCCGAAGCCCCGCGGGTTGCCGCGAGAGCGTCCCCGTCACATTCCACTCGGCCGCGATGATGCGATTCCCCTCGAGGCGAGCGGTCGAGCGGCTCCCCTGACCGTTGTCCAGCACCCAGGTGGCGCCTGTCTGGCGCACCTGAATGGGTGCGGACGACACCCGCACGCCGCGCATGTCAACGGCAGTCCAGGTGCCGGCCAAGTCCCAAGCGTCTTGGGGCGCCGAACCTCGAAGGCCGGACACGATCAAGCGGGGGTCGTGGGGCCTTGCACCAGCGACGTGAGGGAACACGGCCAGGCCGATCGCGAAGACGCCAACCGGGATCCGCTTCGAGAGCCACTGAGGACGAGTCATGGTTGATTCCGGTATGCGTAGGGGTTCCCGCGATGGACGTCCTTGCCAGAAGATAGCACGAGAGGCGGCGGCGGCGTCTGTGGTCTACGGAATCACGGTCGGACGCACGAGACACGCTGTCACCACGCCACGACCGGATCCATGAAGCGCGCGCACACGCTCAACGTCCGCTCGCGCGATGGCTCGACGTTCACGCGGCGCTTCTTCACCAACGCGTGGCTCTGGGGCGCGATCGCGACGTGCATCGCGCTGCAAGTGGCGGCCGTCACGGTGCCGCTGCTGGCGCGCGCGTTGCAGACGACCGCGCTCGTGGCCCGCGACTGAGGGCGCATTGCCGCGGCCTCGCTCGCCCCGGTGGCGGTGGTGGAGCTGGTCACGTGGTGGCAGCGCCCGGGTCGCGCGGCACCCAGCGGGCCCCCACCATGAGCGCCACGAGCGCCAGCGGGACGACGGCCATCCCGATCGTGAGCGACCATCCGTGCGCCACCGCACCCACGATGGGCGGACCAATGAGCGTGCCCACCGTGCCGACCGACGCCACCGAGGCGAGCGCGGCCGCCGCGCTCACGCCGCGCACGCGCGCCGCCGTCGTGTACAACACGGGAATGACGGTCGCCATGCCGACGCCGGCGCACGCGAACCCCGCGAACAGGGCCCACGGGTGCGCGAGCAGGAGCGTTGCGCCGACGGCGGTGGCCGCGAGGCCGGTCCCGGCCGTGAGGATCCGCCGGGCGGACCAGCGCGCGCGCACGCGATCTCCCACGAGCCGCGTTGCGGCCATGGCCGATGCGAAGCTCACATACGCAAGCGCCGCCACGGCCTGCGGGAGCTGGAGCACGTCCTGCGCGTAGAGCACGCTCCAGTTGTACATGATCCCTTCGGCCATCAGGCCAACAGCCACGAGCACGCCGATGGTGAGGAGCGGACCACGATGCGAGCGCGCGGCGTGTGCGCTCGGGGGTGCGACGGCGGGATGGGCGTCGAGCATCCCGCGCCCGGACAGCAGGAGGGCGACGCCGAGTGCGGCACCGAGCACCATCAGTTGCGTCGCCGCGGCCACCTCGAGACGCAGCAGCCCCGCCGCGATCGCGGCCCCGGCCATGCCGCCCACGCTGAACATGGCGTGCAGCCCGCTCACGATGGGGCGCGCTTCGAGGCGCTCGAGCAGTGCGCTCTCCGTGTTCGCGGCCACGTCGAGCAGGCTG